>NZ_JBEXMT010000020.1:0-187783 GCF_040610675.1 Nonomuraea sp. NPDC003804 | reverse complement strand
GCGCCGCCCATTTCCGCGAGCCCGGAGCCCGTACACGGCCGGTCTGTCACGCACCTACCGGAACTACACCGTCACCCGGGTACCGGAACTTGACACCTCACGGACGTCTTTCGGGCGGTTTCAGGCGGATCGTGGCACGGTGATCATCGGACTCGGCGTGGGCGGCGCCGGCAGACCGGCGGGGGTCGCCAACCGGTCGCCAGGCGCCCGGCGGAGACAGCAGGACGGTCTCAGCCGCGCAGCATGCACTACCAGACGTGGATCGGCCCGCTTCTCCGCGCGACCTACGTCACCAGACGTGGATCGGCCCGCTTCTCCGTGCGCCCTGCGTCGCCGGACGCAGGGCGGCCCGCTTCCTTGCACGGATCCGGCGGTGCGGTCGGTGGCATCCGGCGTCGTCGAGGCGCTTGATCAGGGTGGGCTTGCCTTGGTGGAGTTCCCACATGCGGGTGAACGCCCCGGTCCGGTCGGCATGGCAGGCCGACTCCCGCAGTCCCCACCGCCGTACCCCTCCCGCCGGTACGGTTTCGTGGGTGAGGCTTCGAGTGGGGTTTCGTGGGTGAGGCTTCGGGGGTGAGGCGTCGACCCCGGCCGGTTCTCGCCGCGCTCCCCGGGGAAATCTGTCGGTGCTGTGCCGTAGAAATCTCGGCATGGGAACGTGGGACATCGGTCCGTTCGACAACGACACGGCCGCCGACTGGTGCGGTGGCCTCCAGGACGCGGTCGCTGAGCAGCGCCCGCTGCTGATCCGGAAGACGCTGGCCGCCGTAGCCGGTCAGGACGACTACCTGGACAGCGACGAGGCAGGAGAGGCGATCGCGGCCGCCGCCATCGTCGCCTCCCAGCGGTCGGGAACACCGATCACCTCGCCCTACGCGCCGGACTTCCTGGTCGAGGGCGGCAGCGTGGCGATCGACGACGAGCTCGTGGCGTTGGCCGTGGCGGCGCTGGACCGGGTGGTCGCGGAGGACTCGGAGTGGCGGGAGCTGTGGGCGGAGTCGGGTGCCTTCTCCCAGGCCACGGCGGTGATCGCACAACTCCGCACGGACCTGGTGACCTGATCGCCACGCGTGCCTGCCCCCTGCCGGCGCGACACCGCGTTCTCGGCGTTCCCTGTGCTCGTGTTCCATCCGCTCGTAGGGAAGGAGCATGACGTCATGGACGATGACAAGCGGGTGCTCGGGGTCGACGGGTGCAGGCGGGGCTGGGTCGGCATCGCCGTCGGCGCCGGAGCCGTGGCCGCCTACTTCGCGACGGAGCTCGGCGAACTCGTCTCCCTGGCGGCGAAGGACGGTGAGCTCGACGTCGTCGCCGTCGACATGCCGATCGGCCTGCCCGATCGAGGCCGGCGCGAGGCCGATGTCCTGGCGCGGCGGGCGCTGGGCCCGCGCTGGGCGTCGGTGTTCATGACGCCGACGCGGGCCGCGCTGGAAACCGCCGACTACGGCGCGGCAGCGCTGGTCAACCAGGAACTGGCGGGTGAAGGCATCTCCCGGCAGGCGTACGCGCTCAAGGAGAAGCTGCTGCAGGCCGACCGGTGGGTACGCGAGACGAGCTTCAGGGTCGTCGAGGTCCATCCCGAGGTCTGCTTCGCCGAGCTCGCAGGGGCTCCGCTGCAGGTCCGCAAGACGACCTGGGCGGGCGCGGAACGCCGGTACGCGCTCCTGGAGGGCGCCGGCATCGCCGTTCCCCGGCAACTCGGTACGGCGGGCGCGATGGCGGGCGTCGACGACATCCTCGACGCGGCGGCCGTCGCCTGGACCGCGCGGCGCGTCGCCGCCGGCCACGCCCGCTCCATGCCCGACCCACCGCAAACCTTCAGCGATGGCGTAGCCTGCGCGATCTGGGTCTGAACCCTGCCACTCGCCGAGCACCTCCCACGAGCACGATTCAAAGGCCCATCAAAGACGGGGGATTGCACTCGGTCAACGGCTTTCGACCGATCGAGGTTCCCTCGGCGAGAACGGCCGGGCCCGGTGATGGGAGGTTGTTCGTCGCGTTGGGTGGCGCCTCACCTGCCGGTGAGTTGTCTGGCCAGACGCATGGGGAGGTCGAGGCCAGGTACAAGTGGTCACCTTTGGCCCAGACCAGGGCGAGCAGGAAATGGTCTGGAGAGGATTCACCACTCAAAGTCGGGTTGCCCGGGCCGCCCGAGGCCGTGATGCGGTGTCCCTGTGCCTGCCAATGGGCGCGTACCTGGCGCGAGATGTTCATGTTTTCACGCGCGGGTACACCTCGGAGCCAGTAGGCGCGGTTGATCACCACTTGTTCGGCTGATCCGCCTTCATGCAGGCACATGGCGGGTGGCATTGAGTGCTCGATGAGTTCCAGCCGTGGCCGGGGGACGAGGACCGAGGCGGTGTCGTGGATGAGCTGATCGACGCGCGCGACGGCGCGTGCCTGGGTGAGCGTTGGCTCTTTCGCTGTGCATGCTGACAGAAGGAGAATCAGAGCCGCGGAAAATACACGGTGCATGGCGATTTCACCTGTTCAGTTTGAGCGTCACGTCGGGTGCGACTTCGGGCATGAGGAGTTGAGCCTGGCCGTGGAGCGGCTCGGGGCTGATGACCTTGTCGTAGTCCCCGTTGATGATGTGACCCATATTGATCAGCGAGACGGAGTCCTGGTCCCAGTAGCAGCTGTGGGCGGCGGTGTAGGGGACGCGGCCGACCGGGAAGCGTCGGGCGCCGAAGCTCGCCTCTCCCGGGTCGGTGCCGAAACGTCCCAGGATGGCGACCGGGTCGTTGCCCGCTTCGCCGACCCAGACGTGTTCGGGCTTGACGCCGAGCTGTGCCGCGTGGTCCACGCCGACGCCGGGGCTGCCGACGAAGATGAGCTCGTCGGCGAAACGTCCGGGCCGGAGCCGGGCGGCGTGTCCGGTCGTGAGGGAGCCGTAGCTGTGGCCGACGACGACGGAGCGTGCCGTACCCGAGGGGGTGTGAGAGGCGCGCAGGCCGTCGGTGAAGGACGCGAGGGCTGGCGCGCCGTTGATCGCCGCGTTGTCGAGGGCGACGGACTTCGCGGCGTCGAAGAGGCCGGGGTCGATCTGGGGTGCGTCGTAGCCGAGCCACGTGATGGAGGCGATGGTGTGGTCGCCGCTCGTCCTGGACGCCTGGCTCCAGAGGGCGCGGGAGCGGTCCAGGTCGCCGAGGGCGCCGTCCAGGCCTGAGGTGAGGCCGGAGACGGAGGTCACCGTCGTGTCGGCGGTGTCGGGGTCGCCCCAGGAGACGACGAGCCGGCCCTGTCCGGTCAGGTCGAAGGCCAGGAAAAGCGGGGCCGGGTGTCCGGGGACGGGGCGCAGGGCGTGCTCGACGAGTTCGAGGCGGCGCAGCTGGTTGGCGGTGCGTTCCCAGTCGCCGAGGAGGGCGGGCTGGTTGAGGCGGGCGAGCTCGGCGGTCTTGGCGGCGAGTTCGCGGGTCAGCCGTGCCTTCTCGGTGGTCAGCCACCGCCGGTTGGACTGGTCGCGGACGGTCGCGGGGAGCCCGTTGAGCAGTCCGGCGCCGGCCAGGCCGGTCAGTCGCCGGCGCAGGTCGGGGGTGAGGGTCTGCCACCAGGCGTTCACGCGGGCGGCGAGGCCGGGGTCCTGTCCGCGGCGCTGTACGGCGAGCAGTCCGGCGAGCGCCTCCTGCTCTCCTGCGGCGATGCGGGTGAGGAGGGCTCCGGAGCCGAGGGGGTCGGTGGCGTGCGCGCCGAACAGGTCGTAGGCCGTGACGCCCGCCGATAGGGCGGGGCCGGGGACGGTCTGCCGGATGCGGGTGAGGCGGCGGCGCAGGTCGGCCGTCTGGGTGGCGGCCCAGGCGGCGACCTGGCCGATCGTGTGGCCTGGCAGGGGTGACAGTCCGTGGGCCGACAGCTCGGCCGACAGGCGGGTGCCGGCGGTGGCCAGGGTGTGGCTGCCGTGGTCGAGGGTGGACAGGAGGGCGGTCATCGCGTTCGGGTCGATGCCCTGGAAGCCGCCGGGGGTCGCGGTCATCGTCGTCACCCGCGTGCTGAGGGCGGGAATTGCCGGTGGGGGGCCGCCTTGCCGTACGACGAGGTGGGCGAGGGAGTCGAGGGCGCTCTGCAGCGCGGCCTGGAGGGTGGCGCGGTGCCGGGCGAGGTCGGCGGTGAAGGACGGCGCGCCGCCGCCGACCCAGGCATGGGCCTGCATGAGGCGGGCCGCGGCGTCGAGGGCGGTGTGGTGGTCGGCGGCCAGGGCCGTCACTCGTCGGAGGGCGTCGGACGCCGCTGCGTGGTCCACCATGATCCGGCCAGGATGGCAGGCGGTACGGCGGGCGCTCAGGTGATCGTCGGCTCACCCCGGTTTGGGACGGCTGTCCTGACTGCCGGAATTGGGCCTTGTCAAGGAGGTGCCGCGCCTCTACGATCGCGCCAACCCTTAGGAAACTTTCTTGTAAGAAAGTGGGTCGTCAGGTGCTCAGGCTACGGATCATGGCGCCACTGGCCGCCGTCGCGCTGCTGGCCGCCGCGCTCACCGCCGTCCTTCCGACGGCGTCGGCGGCCGCCGCCGACTGCGCCGCCGCGTGGAGCTCGTCGGCCGTCTACCACGGGGGCACGGCCGTCTCCCACGCCGGCCGCAACTGGTCGGCCAGATGGTGGACCCAGAACGAGACGCCCGGCACCGCCGAGGTGTGGGCCGACCAGGGCGCCTGCGGTGGCGGCGGGAGCACCCCGCCGCCGTCCACGTGCAACCACCCGAACTGGGTCGCCGGGCAGTGGTACCCGGCCGGCAGCATCGTGCGCTACACCGACGGCAGGTACTACCGCGCCGAGCACGACAACCCCGGCTACGACCCGACGATCAGCACCTGGTACTGGGAGCCCTACACCTGCGGCGGGACGACCCCGACCGACCCGCCGTCATCGGGATTCGTCGTGACCGAGGCGCAGTTCGGCCAGATGTTCCCCAGCCGCAACTCCTTCTACAGCTACAGCGGGCTGACCAGCGCCATGAGCGCCTTCCCCGCCTTCGCCGCGACCGGCAGCGACACGGTGCGCAAGCAGGAGGCGGCCGCCTTCCTGGCCAACGTCAACCACGAGACCGGCGGGCTCGTCCACATCGTGGAGCAGAACACCGCCAACTACCCGCACTACTGCGACGCGGCCAAGCCCTACGGGTGCCCCGCCGGGCAGGCCGCCTACTACGGTCGCGGTCCGATCCAGCTGAGCTGGAACTTCAACTACAAGGCGGCGGGCGACGCGCTCGGACTCAACCTGCTGCAGGACCCGTGGCGGGTCGAGCGGGAGTCGTCCGTGTCGTGGAAGACCGCGCTGTGGTACTGGATGACGCAGAACGGCCCCGGCACGATGACCGCCCACAACGCCATGGTCAACGGGTACGGCTTCGGCGAGACCATCCGCAGCATCAACGGCAGCCTGGAGTGCAACGGCGGCAACCCTGCGCAGGTGCAGAGCCGGATCAACGCCTACCAGCGCTTCACCCAGATCCTGGGCGTGCCGGCCGGCGGCAACCTGAGCTGCTGACCGATCACCGCCGGCGCCTCCACGGTTCGGAGACCGCCTCCCGAACCGGCGAGGGGGAGGCGCCGGCGGGGTACGGCCTTCGGGCGCATGCTCCCCTGGTCCCCTGGGGGAGGCGTCGGTGAGGTACGGCAGGCAGGTGCATGCTCCCCTGTTCCCCAGCGCGTGGGGTGTCGGCGCGGTGGACGGCGGGCATGGACCGTGGGTGATCGCGACGTTGCTGATGGTGTTGGCGCTGGCCGGTGGGCCGCTCGACGGGTTCGAGATCGGTCATGTGCCGCGCGGAGTCGGCGATCGGGTGTCGGACTTCTCCTACGAGTGGGAGGACGTCCGTTTCGCCGCGCGGGTGTGGGAGCGGCGGCTGGACGGCGGCGGTTTCCGGGTGGATTTGCGGGTGCTGGTTCTCAGGGGCGAGCGGCTGTCGACACCCCGGGCCCTGCGTGGCTTCCTTGCGGATTACCTGGAGGGTGACCTCGGCGACACCGTCCACCGGCTGGTCGAGCCGGGTGTCGCGGTCGTCGTGAGGATCGACGGTGCGCGTTTCGCCCGGGAGGAGCTGGCAGCGACGGCCGCCGGCATCAGGCCCGCCATCGGAAGGCGACCGCCGGTGTCGGGCCGTCCAGCGGCGTGACGGGCGGGATTGCAGGCACGGGAAGGAAGTGTCGGGGCCGTCCAGTGGCGTGACGGTGGCGTGACGGGCGCGGGGGTGGCGGGCACGAGGAAGGGCGGGGGTGGCGGGCACGAGGAAGGGAGTGTCGAGCCGTCCGGCGGCCGTTGGCAGGCAGCCCACGGGGAAGTGTCAGGCCGTCCACCGGTAGTGGGCGTCGGGAAGGCCTTCCTCGTTGTCGTCGCCCGTCGCGAGCAGGCTGAACCCGTGGCGCTCGTAGAAGCGGATCGCATCGCCGTTCGCCTGGAAGACGTGCAGGTCGAGCGCGGTCCTGACCTGCTTGGCTCGCGCGAGGAGCACGCTGCCGACTCCTGCGTTCTGCTCGGAGGGTGCGACGTAGAGGTGTTCGAGCCACTCCTCGCGCAGTGCGGCGAATCCGACGACGCGTCCGCCGTCGTCGCAGGCCACCCACACCTCGTGCGAGGGGAGGACCACGCCGGTGATCCACCGGCGAGTCTCCTCGTCGGTGTGCAACCGCGGCAGGTAGGCCATCCCGGCTCGGGCGGCCAGGAAGACGTCGGCGATCCGACCGGCGTCCACCGCGGACGCCCGCCTGACGGTCACGGGAACGCCTTCCGGGCGGTCCTGACTCCCGGCCGTCATGTGAGAGCCTCCGAGCGGCCACGGGCCGCGGCCGTCATGGGAGCGTCTCCCGGGCGGTCAGGAATCCTGGCCCACGCGGGCGCCCTGGTGTCATGAGCTGTCGTGCGGGCGCCGTGGCGGTCGTGAGCTGTCGTGCGGGCGTCGTGGCGGTCGTGAGCTGTCGTGCGGACGTCGTGGTGGTGGTGAGCGGTCATGTAAGCGCCCTGATGGTTCCGGTCATGCCAGCGTGTCCCGGGCGGTCATGAGGGCGAACCCGAGCAGGTTCAGCCCCTGCCAGGTCGAGGGGGTGGCGGCTCTGGGGTCGTCGGCGGTCAGCCCGATGCCCCAGATCCTGTCGTACGGGCTGGCCTCGACCAGCACGCGTCCGGAGGTGCCGAGCAGGAACTCCTTCAGTGCGGCGTCCCCGCCGAACTTGGCGATCGAGCCGCGCACGACGATGTCGAACCGGTGCGCCTTCCACGTCTCCTCGTCGAAACCCCTGACGGTCCGGCCGAGCTTCTTGGCCTCACCCGGGTGGTCCGCGGACAGGACGGCCGCCGCGGCGGCGTCGTCGCCGAACAGCCATGCCTTGTGCGCCATCATGTAGTGCTCGGCGGAGGCGAACGTGTGGCCGTCCTCGGTGAAGGTGACGGGCCACCACTGGCTGAGGCAGCCGGTGCCGACGTCGCCGTCGCGGGCCGGCTGGTGGCCCCAGAAGTACAGGTGGCGAAGGGGCTGGCCGGCCTGTTCCGCGGCGATGGCCGCGTCGAGGGTACGGGGGAGCACCTCCACACCGTGCCACAACGGGCGAAGGGGGCGCCACCTGATATCCCGGACACCGGCCACGAGAAAAAGGAGTTGCCGGCAATTCGCGAACCCCGGGATGCTTTCTCCGTGAACGTCCGCCGAGTGCGGAAAAGGCTCGCGCGCGACATCAGGACATCGGTGCGCGAGCCGTATGGAAATGTCCGAGCGGGTGAGGGTGCTGGTGTGCCCGGCGGTTTCATAAGCCGCACCAGGCGGGTTCGATTCCCGCACCCGCTACAGATCAGCAGTGCGGGCAGCGGGTACGGCGGCGCCGGGCGTGGACCGGCCGCGGCGCGCACGGCGACAGCGAGGCGTCGCTGGTGAGGATGGCGAGCTCGAGCCGGCGCAGTTCCGCGCCGGGTTCGAGGCCGAGGTCGCGGGCGAGGATGTGCCTGCCGGCGCGGTAGACCTCCAGCGCTTCGGCCTGGCGTCCGGCACGGTAGAGGGCGAGCATGAGCTGCCCGCGGAAGCGCTCCTGCAGCGGGTGCTCATCCACCAGGACCGACAGCCTGCCGATGAGGTCGGCGTGGCGGCGCAGGCGCAGGTCGGCGTCCATGCAGTCGCCCAGCGCGGCGAGGCGTTCCTCGTTGAGCCTGGTCGCCTCCTGGTGGAGCGGCGGCAGATCGTCGAGGCCCGACAGGGCGGGCCCGCGCCACAGCGACAGCGCGGCGTGCAGCAGCTCGCTGGCCTGGGTGACCCGGCCCGCCGCCAGCGCCTGCCTGCCCTGGTGGGCCAGGGTCTCGAAACGGCGGGCGTCGAGGGCGGCGGGCGGGATGTCGAGGGCGTAGCCCTGGACGCGGTGGACGATGGCGTCGGCGGCCCCGAGGGTGCGCCGTAGCCGGTGCAGGTGGAGCCGGAGGCGCCGGACGCCGTGGTCGCCGGCCTCGTGACCCCACAGCGATTCGATCAGCACGTCGCTGTGGACGACCCTGCCCGCCTGGCACAGCAGGAGGGCCAGCAGGGCCTGCTGTTTGCCGGACCTGACCGGTAAGGGGCGATCGTCCTTGATGACATCAAGCGCCCCCAGAATGCGAAATTCCATGGCGCTCAAGAGCTTTTCCACGAAGGGAGGATAGAAGCGCGGATCGAGAAATGAAGGAGAAACCGAAGAGAAATCCGCTGAACCCACACTCAAGCGAGAAGTCACCGGCCTCGCGGGCTTTAAACCCACAAAGAGAGGGAATGTCATGAAAAAGGCCTGGTTAGTGCCGGTCGCGGTCGGCCTCGTCGCCGCCCTGCCCACCCCGTCGACCGCCGCATCCCACCCCGCATCCCGCCCCGCATCCCGCCCCGCATCCCGCCCCGCATCCCGCCCCGCATCCCGCCCCGCATCCCACCCGGCATCCCACCCCGCATCCCACCCGGCATCCCACCCGGCATCCCACCCCGCACCCCGCCCCGCCCACCTTGCCCACCTCACCTCCTCGACCACCGCACCCCGCCCCGCGAGCGCCACCCTGTCCCCGCAGCCGTCCGTTTCCCCGCAGCCGTTCGGGGCACAGCAGCCGTCCGCATCCCCGCAGCCGTCATCAGGGGAGCAGTCCCCGCAGCCGTCACCGGCACAGCAGTCCCCGCAGCCGTCACCGGCGCAGCAGCCGTCCGCTCCGCAGCCGCACGCTCACGCCGCACCCCTTCGTGCCGACGTCGACCGCCCCCGGCCGGGCAGGGCGCGCCCGCTTCCCAAGGCGCCCACGAGCGCCATCGAGGTCGAGGACACCGCCAGGGCGCTGGTGGTCGCGGCGAGCGGGAAGGTGGCGCTCAGGGCGCTGGTCGTCGGCGTCGACGGCGACGACTTCGGCCTGGCCACCTGGAAGGCGGTCCTCGACCGGGTCGGCATGCCGTACGACGTGGTGGAGAGCCGGTCGCAGCCGCTGCCCGCGCTGGTCAGGGAGGACGGCACCGGCAGGTACGACGCGGTCCTGCTCACCAACAACGCGCTGCTGTACGACGACGGCGGCGGGCTCGTCAGCGGGCTCGACGCCGGCGAGTGGAACGCGCTGTGGGCCTACGAGCGCGACTTCCAGGTCAGGCAGGTCTCGCTGTACACCGCCTACGGCGCCTTCCCCGAGGACTACTGCCTGCGACCGGGCAGCGAGGGCGGGGTCGGCGCGACCCCCGTGACCGCCACGCTCACGCCGGCCGGCGCGGCCGTCTTCGACGATCTCAAGGGCACGGTCCCGATCAGCCAGTCCTACGTCTACCGCGCCGTGATCGGGCAGGGCTGCCAGGCCGAGCCCATCCTCACGGTCGGCAGCGACGTCGTGGGGGTCCGGAGCACCTCGGCCGACGGCCGCGAGCGGATGGCGCTGACGTTCACCTCGAACCAGTACCTGCCGCAGGCCGACCTGCTCACCTACGGCCTGCTGCGCTGGGCGACCCGCGGCGTGATGCTGGGCGAGCGCCGCCACTACCTCAACGTCGACGTGGACGACTGGTTCTCGCACACCTCGCACCTGCGGACCGACGGGACGGTCGACGACGACCCCGGCTTCAGGATCAGCCGCAACGACGCCGACGGTACCTACAACCAGCAGCAGAACTTCCGCACCGCCCACTCGCTCGCGGCGGGCTTCCGGCTCAACGTGGCCTACAACGGCGAGGGCGCCAACCCGAACGCGCCCAAGACGTGCATCCTCACCCTGCTCAGCCCCGACCCGCTGACCAGCTACTCCAGGTGCAGGGCGAGCGCGTTCTCGTGGATCAACCACACCTTCAGCCACCCGAAGATGAACACCACCGACTACCAGACCAGCTACAAGGAGATCGTCGACAACCTCACCAGGGCCCAGCAGCTGGGGCTGGCCGTCGACAGGACCGTGCTGAAGACGGGTGAGTACTCCGGTCTCGGCGTCTACCATCCCGACCCGGCCAACGACATCGACCCGCCCACCGACCACGGCCTGGCCGCCTCCAACCCCGCCCTGCTCCAGGCGGCCAAGGCGGCGGGGGTGAAGTACCTGCACGGCAACATGTCGTTCGCCAGTCACCGGCCGGCCTGCTTCAACTGCGGGACCCGTCACCCGCTCGAGCCGTCGCTGCTGGTCGTGCCGGACTGGCCGACCAACGTGGCCTACCACGTGACGACCCCCGCCGAGCAGACCGTGTTCTACAACTCCTACTACGGCCCGAACGGCAGGTTCCCCTACTGGCCGACGAACCAGACCTACACCCAGATCGTGGGACATGAGAGCGACGTCGCGCTCCAGCACGTCATGTCCGGCTCGGTCTACACGCACACCTTCCACCAGGGCAACCTGAGAGGCACGCCCAACCTCGTCTTCGACTGGCTCAACGCGGTGATGACGAAGTACAGGGGCTACTACAAGGTGCCCGTGCTCACCCCGACCTGGGCCGAGCTGGCCGGCCACGTCGAGGCGCGCACCGCCCACTTCGCCGCGCTCCAGCAGGTGGACGCCGTGTTCGACAGGCAGGCGGCGACGGTCACCTTCACCTCCTCCGCGGCGGGAGCGGTGTTCGCGACCAACGCGGGCGCGAACGCCATGCCGTACGGGACCGACAGGATCGCGCGGATCACGCTCACGCCGGGCGCGCCGGTGACGGTTCCCGCGAGCGTGCGCCCGTGAGGGTGACGCTCGTCTCCGAGGGCACCTACCCGTTCGCCATGGGGGGTGTGAGCGTCTGGATGGACCAGCTCATCCGCGGCATGCCGGACTACCGCTGGGACGTCGTGACGCTCACCGTGGACGGGGCGGAACGTCCGATGTGGGACAGGCCGAGCAATCTGGACAAGGTGACCGCGGTGCCGCTGTGGCGCCCGCAGGCAAGGCGGCCCGCGCCGGTGCCCCCGGCGTACGAGGAGTTCCTGCGGCTCATCCTCACGCCCGCGGTGATGGGGGAGGGCAGCCGGGCGTTCCTCGTGGTCCTGCGCGAGCTGTCCGGCTGCGAGGACCTGCTCGGCGCGCTGACCGGCTCGCGGGCGCTCACCCTGCTGATGGATCGCTGGTACGGCCACCGCATGGACGGCATCAACCTGGCCGACGCCATCACCGCGGCCCACCTGCTCGGCCACATGCTCCGCCCGCTCACCGAGCCGCCCGCCCGCTCCGACCTGACGCACGTGGCGATGAACGGGCTGTCGATGCTCGTCGCGATGGCCGCCAAGTGGCGGTACGGCACGCCGATCGTGCTGTCCGAGCACGGCGTGTACCTGCGGGAGCGGTACCTGCAGTACCTCACGGAGCCCGCCTCGCACGCGGTGCGGGTGCTGCTGCTGAGCTTCTTCAGGCGCCTGGCCGGCGCGTCGTACGCGATCGCCGACCGGATCGCCCCGCACTCCTCCTACAACAAGCGCTGGCAGCTCAGGGGCGGCGCCGACCACGAGCGGATCAGGGTGATGTACAACGGCGTCGACCCGGCCGACTTCCCCGTCGCCGCGGGCGAGCCCGACCGGCCCACGCTGGTGTTCATGGGCCGGATCGACCCGCTCAAGGACATCCACACGCTGATCCGCGCCTTCGCCGTCGTCCGCGACAAGCTGCCCGAGGCGCGCTTACGGATCTTCGGCGGGGTGCCGGAGGGCAACGAGTCGTACCACGCCGGCTGCGTGTCGCTGGTCGAGGAGCTCGGCCTGGGGGCGTCGGTCGTCTTCGAGGGCCGGGTCACGCTGCCGCTTGAGGCCTACCACGCCGGCCACGTGGTGGCGCTGACCAGCATCTCCGAGGGCTTCCCCTACACCGTGGTGGAGGCGATGGCCTGCGGCAGGCCGGTGGTGTGCACGAACGTGGGCGGGGTGGCCGAGGCGGTGGCGGACGCGGGCCTCGTCGTCGCGCCACGCGACCACCTGGCCGTGGCCGAGGCGGCGCTCACGCTGCTGACCGACGGGCCGCTCAGGCGCAGGCTCGGCGCGCTGGCCCGGCTGCGCGTCATGGACAGGTTCACGCTGCGGCAGTCGCTGGCCGACTACCGCGGCGTCTACCGGGAAGTCGTGGCATGAAGATCATCATCGCGCCGCTCGACGAGCTGGTCGAGCACCTGCGCCCCCGCCTCTCCCAGGCGGTGGAGCCTCTGCAGGTGGCCGCCGCGCTGGAGTCGGAGGGCCTCAACGACAAGGTGGCGCGGGAGCGCTACGGCCATCCGGACGTCTTCGCGCTGGCCGAGGCCGTGTACGCCCGGCTGAGCA
Source organism: Nonomuraea sp. NPDC003804 (assembly GCF_040610675.1). Lineage (NCBI taxonomy): Bacteria > Bacillati > Actinomycetota > Actinomycetes > Streptosporangiales > Streptosporangiaceae > Nonomuraea > Nonomuraea sp. NPDC003804. The sequence goes on along the minus strand of NZ_JBEXMT010000020.1, from coordinate 175,106 downwards.
GGGACGAGCCCGAGCCCGCGGCGCCCGCCTTCCCCGTCGCGGCGTGGCGGTCTCTCGTGCACGGTCCGCTCTACGCGATGCCCGCCGCCCTGCTGCCCGCGGTGAGCGCGCTGGTCGGCGTCCGCTGGCTGATGCCCGGACTGGTCGTCACGACGGGGATCGGCTGGGTGCTCGGCTCGGTGCTGTCGCGGATGGCCTACGGGCTGACCGGGCGCGGCTCGCCGGGCTCGGCCGCCAGGACGCTGCGCTGGGGGCTGGCCGCCGGCGTGGTCCTCGCGGGCGGTACGGCGACGCTGTGGGACGGGCCCGCCGCGATCGTCCTGGTGGCCGTCGCGCAGCTGACGTTCCAGATCGGCTCGGGGATCCTGCTGTTCCACCGCCGCGAGGGCCTGCTGGCCGTCCTCATGCTGCCCGCCACGGGAGCGGGGGTCCTCTACGTGGCCGTGGGTCATCCGCCGGTGGCGCTGATGGCGGTGGCGCTGGGCGCGGTGTCGATCGGGGCCGTCGCGTGCGCCGCCGTCCTGCTGACCAGGCCGTCGCGGGCGGACGGCCGGCCGCGCCTCGACGGGGAGCTCGGCGTCGCGGCCCTCTACAGCGGGCTGACCGCCGCCTTTCTGCTCCAGGCCGAGGCCGCCTACGTCGTGGCCAGGCCCGACCTGGCGATCACCGGGGCGGGCCTCGTGCTGGGGATGGGCGTGCTGGAGTGGCGGGCCCATCGGTTCGAGTGGGCGGTGCGCCGCGTGATCAGGCAGGTCTGCTATCCGGCCGAGTTCACCGCCCAGGGCCACCGGCTGCTGGCGCGCGGGCTCGGTACGTGCCTGGCGGCGCTGGCCGTCCTCACCGCGGTGCCGGTGGCCTTCACACAGGTGAGCCTGCCGGTCGTGGTGATGGCCGCGGCGCACGTGCTGCTCGGCGGCGCCTACTTCGTGGCCTTCCTGCTGGCCAACCAGGGCAGGCTGACCGAACTCTGCCTGGCCCAGGGCGCCGCGCTGCTGCTGCACCCCGGCCTGGGCCTGCTGCTGCCCGGGAACGTGCTCGCCGACGTGCTGCTGTTCCTCGCGGCCTGCCTGCTGTTCCTGTCCGCCCTGCTGGCCCTCATGTCGCGCGGCCTCGGGGACGTCTGGCACTACCGATGAAAAGGGAGCGCCCGTGAAACCCATCTGCTTCTACTACGGCGACGGCCGGCTCGACCGGCTCGCCGGCTACGACAAGGTCGTCCTGCAGACCGGCTTCTACGGCGCGGCGCAGCTCGACGTGCTGAAGCGCCAGGGCGTGCACACGCTCGGCTACCTGTCGCTGTCGGAGGACGTCGGGCCGCCCGCGCCGTGGCAGCGGCCCGAGCGCAACCCGGACTGGGGCGGCGCGTTCGTCCACGTGGGCGATCCGAGCTGGGTCGCCCACGTGGTCGACCAGGCCAAGGCGGCGATCGCGACCGGCTTCACCGGGCTGTTCCTCGACACGCTCAACCTGGAGCAGACCTACCCCGAGGACCTGCCGCACCTGCTCGCCCTCATCGCGGCGATCAGGCAGGAGGCAGGGCCCGACTACCTGCTGGCCAACCGGGGCTTCGGGCTGCTGCCCCGGATGGCCGAGCTGGTCGACGGCATCCTGTTCGAGTCGTTCTCCGCGCGCTGGGTCGACGAGCACTCCTACGCGCCGTGGCCCGACGACGTGCTGGAGGTGCACGCCGCGGTGGCCGAACGGCTCCTGGAGCACGACCTCGACCTGTACGCGCTGGACTACGCCGACACCGACGAGCTGGCCGACTTCGCCCACCGGCGGGCCACGGAGTACGGCATGCTCTGCTTCGTCAGCGACCGCGTCCTGTCGCGCGCCTAGCCCGGGTTCGCCGCCCGAGCGGGCTGTCCGGCCGGGGTGAGCGTGATCGCCCCCGACGGGCAGAGGGTCGCCGCCCTGCGGACGGCGGCCTCGTGTTCCGGCGGCGGCACCGGTTCGAGCAGGATCACCCGGCCGTCGTCCTCGTTCTGGTCGAACACCGTCTCGACGGTGAGCGCGCACATGCCCGCTCCGCAGCAGCGCTCCCTGTCCACGTCGATCCGCATGGGCTACTCCTCGTCCCAGGTCACGGGGAGCCGGTGCACGCCGTAGATCATCATGTCGGTGCGCAGCGGCACCTCCTCCGGCGGTACGGCGAGCCGCAGCGTCGGGAACCTGGCGAACAGCGCGGGCATGCCGACCCGCATCTCGACCCTGGCCAGCTGCTGGCCGAGACACTGGTGGATGCCGTGGCCGAAGGCCACGTGACCGGCGGTGGCCCGGCCCAGGTCGAGCGTGTCGGGGTCGGCGAAGTGCGCGGGATCGCGGTTGGCGGCGGGGATGGAGACCGTGACCGACTGCCCCGCCTTGACGAGTTGCCCGCCGATCTCGACGTCCTCGAGGGCGGCCCTGACAGTGCCGGGGACGATGCTCAGGTAGCGCAGGAGCTCCTCGACGGCCTTGTCGGCGAGGTCGGGGTCCGCGCGCAGGGCGGCGAGCTGGTCGGGGTGGTCCATGAGCGCGTAGGCGCCGAGCGCCAGCATGTTCGCGGTGGTCTCGAACCCGGCGCCCATCAGCACGCCGCCGATGTTGGTCAGCTCCTCGTCGGTCAGGTCGGTGCCGCTGATCAGGTCGCCGAGCAGGTCGTCGGTGGGCTCGGCGCGCTTGGCGCGCACCAGCTCCGACATGAAGGACTGGACCGCGCCGAAGGCGGCGATCTTCTCCTCGGTAGGGACCTCCAGGCTCATCAGCTTGGACATGTCGCTCTGGAAACCGGCACGGGCCGCCGTCGGCACGCCGAGCAGCTCGCAGATGACCAGGCCGGGGACGGGCAGCGCGAACGCCTCCATCAGCTCGGCCGGCGGGCCCTGCCGGTCCATGGCGTCGAGGTGCTCGGCGGTGATCTCCTCGATCCGCCCGGTCAGCCTGCGCATCCTGCGGACGGTGAACTGGCCGGTCAGCAGGTGCCGGTAGCGGGTGTGCTCGGGCGGATCCATCGAGGTGAAGATCCCGGGCGGCGCGGGTTGCGCCGGGCCCCCGCGGGTGCCGGCCAGCGGGTTGTGGATGAGGTCGGACCGGTGGCTGAGACGGGGGTCGGCCAGGACGGCCCGCACCAGGGCGTGGCTGGTGACCAGCCAGCCGACGTGGCCGTCGGGGTAGGTCATGGGGCTGATCGGATGGTCCTGGCGCAGCCCGGCGAGTTCCTTCGGCGGGTCGAAGGGACAGCCGGCGGCGCGGGTGACCGGCATCGGCGCCGGCTCGGGGGACGAGGGTCCTGACATGTCATTCCTTCCCAGACTTGGCGGATACGTGACGGAGGAGGCCTCAGCCGGCCGGGATGTCGCGACGGCGCAGGCCGAGGAGGCCGAGCAGCACGAGCGCCGCGGCCATGACCGTCAGGACGGCGAGCGGCGGCACCGCGAACTCCCCTCCGGGAAGCTGCGGGATGTGGTTGAACGCCGACAGGTCCAGCACCCACCGGCTGAGCTGCAGCTCGCCGCCCAGCCAACCGAGCAGCAGGCTGGCGAGCAGCACCGCGAACGCGCCCGCCACCAGGCGGGGCCACAGGCCGAACAGCGCGAACCCCAGCCCCGCGAACAGCCACACCGCGGGCAGCTGGACGAGCGCGGCGGCCAGGATCCGAGGCAGGTCGCGGCCGAGGTCGCCGGTGTTGAGCCCGTGCGCGAAGCCGGCGGCCGCCCCGAAGGCGGCCAGTCCCAGCACCGGGCCGAGCAGGACGAAGACGAGGTGGCCGCCCGCCCACCGCAGCCGGTCGACGGGCGCGGCGAGCAGGGGTTCGGCGCGCCCGCCGCTCTCCTCCGCCCTGAGCCGCAGCGCGGTCTGGATCGCGAACCCGGCGTTGATCACGGCGAACATGGTCATCATGCCGACCAGGTACTGGTCGACGACCGTGCCAGGGCCGCCCAGCCGGGCCAGGACGTCGCGTGCGGCGGGGGAGCCGTTGTTCATGAGCTCGCCGATGCTCTCGGCGATGCCGCCGAGGCCGAGACCGACCACGGCCAGGCCCGCGGTCCTGCCGGCCAGCGATCCGCGGTGCAGCCGCCAGGCCAGCCCCAGAGGCGAACGCAGTCCCGGCGGGGCGACGGCGGGGCCGACCCTGGCCGCGAGCAGCCCGTTGCCGAGGTCTCGCCGTCCGGACAGGGCGACGGCCGCCGCGGTGAGCGCGACGGTGGCGCCCACGGCGAGCGCGATGATCCACCAGCGCTCGTCGTGGAAGGGTTGCAGCCGGTGCGTCCAGCCGATCGGCGACAGCCAGGACAGCCAGCCCAGCCGGCCGCCGGACAGCCCGCTGACGTCGCCGATCCCGCGCAGCAGGAAGGCGACGGCCAGGACGACGACGGCGATGCCACGGGCGGTGCCCGCCCCCGCGCTGAGCTGGGCGGCCACCGCGCCGATCGCGGCGAACACCCATCCGGCGCTGGCCAGCTCGAAGCCGTAGGCGAGCGATCCCGCCGCCGGCAGGCCCTGGCCGATCATGGCCAGCGCCGAGACCGCGCCGAGGACCAGGCAGGCCCCGCAGGTCATGAGGAGAGCGGCGGCGATGGTCGCGTGCCGGGAGACGGCGGTCGAGCCGATCAGCTCGCGCCGGCCGGCCTCCTCCTCGGCCCTGGTGTGCCTGACGACGGTCAGGAGGGCGACGAGGCCGATCACGACGGGGACGAAGCCGGAGCGCCAGGTGACCATCTCGCCGAGGGTGGAGCCGTGCAGCGGGCCGTACGCCACGGTGAAGGCGGTGTTGTGCAGGCTTGTCTCCATGTACTCATGGCGGGCCTGCGCGGTGGGGTAGGCGCCGTTGAAGGCGGCCACGAACACCGGTGGGACCAGGCAGGGGAACAGCACCCACAGCGGCAGCAGCCACCGGTCGCGGCGCACCGCGAGGCGGATCAACCGCCCCGTACCGGTCAGCGCCGTGCCGGTCAGGGCGGTCATCGGGCCGCCTCCGCGTGCTTTCCGTTGCCCGCCGCGGCCCGGTCGTAGTGCCGAAGGAACAGCTCCTCCAGCGTGGGCGGGTGGCTGACGAGGCTGCGCACCCCGGCCGCGGAAAGGCGGCTCAGCGCCGGGCCGAGCGCGGCGGAGTCGACGTCGAAGCGGATCCTGCCGTCGTCGGCGCGCACGTCGTGGACGCCCGGCAGGCCGGCCAGCCCGTGCGGCGGCCCGTCGAGCTCGGCCTGGATGGTGGTGCGGGTCAGGTGCCGCAGCTCGGAGAGCGTGCCGGTCTCGACGGTACGGCCGTCGCGGATGATGGTGACCCTGTCGCACAGCGCCTCGACCTCGGACAGGATGTGGCTCGACAGCAGCACGGTCCTGCCGCCGCGCCGTACCTCCTCCCTCACGGTCTCGCGGAAGACCTCCTCCATCAGCGGGTCCAGGCCGGAGGTCGGCTCGTCGAGGATGAGCAGGTCGACGTCGGAGGCGAAGGCCGCCACGAGCGCCACCTTCTGCCGGTTGCCCTTGGAGTAGGCGCGCCCCTTCTTGCGGGGGTCGAGGTCGAAGCGCTCCAGCAGGTCGGCGCGGCGGCGCGGGTCCAGCCCGCCGCGCAGCCGGCCGAGCAGGTCGATCACCTCCCCGCCCGAGAGGTTGGGCCACAGCGTGACGTCGCCGGGCACGTAGGCCAGCCTGCGGTGCAGCGCCGTGGCGTCGGCCCACGGGTCGCCGCCGAGCAGGCGGGCGGTCCCCGCGTCGGCGCGCATCAGGCCCAGCAGGATCCGGATCGTGGTGCTCTTGCCGGCACCGTTGGGCCCCAGGAAGCCGTGGACCTCTCCGGTGCGTACGGCGAGGTCCAGGCCGTCCAGTGCCGTGGTGGAGCCGAACGTCTTGACCAATCCCGCCACCGAGACGGCGTCAGTCATGGTGATGCTCCTCGTGTTGGCGGAGCGTTTTCTGGGGAGCTCCGCGCTCTGTCGTGGTCCGCTCGGGCTGGAGCCGGTCGAGCGCCGCTCTGGCCTCGGCGGCTTCCTCCAGGCTGAGCATGGGGTGCGAGTAGAGGTCGATGAGGGCCCGGGCCAGCAGCAGGTCGCCCTCGGGGGTGGACAGGTCGACGCCCATGCCCCTGGAGACGTGCTTGCGCAGGACCGCGATGGCCAGCGCCATGGCGGTGCCGATGGTGGCCCTGACCTTCCTGTCGACGTCGGGGACGTCGGGACGCCTCGCGTCGGCGTCGGCCAGCCACTGCTCGCTGAGCTCGACCATCTCGTCGAAGACGACCTCGGCCGATCCCTCCGCCAGCGCGCGGGCCAGGTAGCGCTGGTAGGGGCCCATCGCGGTGTTGGCGGTGGCGACGGGGTTGGACCTGTCGAGCGCGTAGCCCGATCTGACCTCGTCGTTCAGCCTGCGGATCATCTTGGTCAGGTACGCGTCGCAGGCCTCACGGAGCGCCTGCTTGGAGCCGAAGTGGTGGCGCACCAGGCCTGACGACACGCCGGCGGTCTCGGCGATGCCTCTGATCGTGGCCCGTTCGAACCCGTGCTCGGCGAAGTGCTGCATCGCGGCATCCCTGATGCGGGCGCGCGCGGTGAGGTCCTCGGGGTCGGGTCCGGTGGTGGTCACGCTCATCCGTCCTATCCATGTGTATAAGTCACTACTCGCTCATATAGGAGGCTACACACGTGTGTAGCCGGTGTCCAGCCGCCTTCTTCTCCAGGTGGTCCGTACCGGTATTGACCGGGATGCGAGCGGGTGATCTTATGTGTCCAAAGCTGCACCCTTGTGGGGTGGAGTGATCAAAGGAGGACGCGTGCCCCCCAAACGTCCCGTTCTGATTACCCTTGTGACAGCCCTAGCCGCCTCTTCTCTCCTCACCGTCATGCCTGCCCAGGCAGCTCCCGCCGATCTCGCCGACCGGCTCTACCCCACTCCGCAGGAGGTCACGGCCGGCGGGGACGACTTCTCCCTCACCCCCGTCGTGGGGCTGGTCCGTACCAGCAGAAGTGACCCGCAGGCCGAGACCGTCGTCAGGAAGGCGCTGCAGGCGGCCGGGGTCAAGCGGATCGAGACGACCGACGGCGCGGACCCGAAGACGCCCGTCACGCTCTGGCTGGGCGGCGGCAGCGACAGGCTGGGGGTGAAGGGCCCCGAAGGGCTTCCCGCCGAGGGCTACGTGCTGGCGACGGGCAAGGGCGCGGGCGGCGGCACGCACATCGCGCTCGACGGCGTCGACGCCGACGGCACCTACTACGCCGCGCTGACCTTCGCCCAGCTCGTCCGCAAGCGCCGCGGTACGGACCGGGTGCCCGGCGTGGTCGTGCGCGACTGGCCGGCCATGGCCTACCGGGGCTCCATCGAGGGCTTCTACGGCACGCCGTGGTCCCACCAGGACCGGCTGGACCATCTCGACCACCTCGGCGCGCACCGGATGAACACCTACGAGTACGCGCCCAAGGACGACCCCTACCACCGCGACAAGTGGCGGGAGCCGTACCCGCAGGACAAGCTGGCGCAGCTCGGCGAGCTGGTCACGCGGGCCCGCGCGAACCGGGTCGACTTCACCTTCGCGATCTCGCCGGGGCTGTCCATCTGCTACACCTCGGCCGGCGACGTGAACAGCCTGCTGGCCAAGTTCGACGCGATCTACGCGCTCGGCGGCAGGTCGTTCAACGTCGCGCTGGACGACATCGACCCCAACCGGTGGAACTGCGAGGGCGACCGCGCGAAGTACGGCGCCAAGGGGCCGGGCTGGGCGCAGACCGACCTGCTCAACACGGTGCAGGGCTGGGCGCGGGGCAAGGGCGACGTGGCGCCGCTGCAGACCGTGCCGACCGAGTACTACGACGCCACCGACACGCCCTACAAGAAGGCGTTCAGGGACAACCTCGACCCCGAGGTGATCGTCCACTGGACGGGCTGGGGCGTGGTCCCGGCCGCGATACTCAAGCGGGAGGCCGCCGCGGCGCGGGCGGTGTACGGCCACAAGATCCTGGTGTGGGACAACTACCCGGTCAACGACTACATCCCCGGGCGGCTGCCGATGGCCGCCTACACCGGCCGCGAGAACGGCCTGTCCGAGAGCCTGACCGGCATCATCTCCAACCCGATGAACCAGGCGGCCGTCAGCAAGGTCGCCCTCTACTCCTTCGGCGACTTCGGATGGAACGACCGCGCCTACGACGCCGAGCGGTCGTGGCTGCGCGCGCTGTCCGAGGTGGCCGGCGGCGACCAGGCGACCGTCCAGGCGCTGCGCGATTTCGCCGACCTCAACACCTTCGACGGCACGCTGCACGCCAGGCAGGCGCCCGTCCTGGCCGCCGCGATCGCCAAGGGTGAGGGGCTGCGCGCGCTCGCCGAGCGGTACGCCAAGGCCGCCGACCTGATCGCCCGAGGGGTGGCTGACCGCGCCTTCCTGGAGGAGGCGAAGTCGTGGCTCGACGCCGCCAGGCTGTGGACGACGGCCATGGTCAAGGCCCTCGACCTGACCGACGCCGTCCGCGCCGACGACGGCGGGCGCGCGCTGGCCCTGCGCGGCGAGATCGCCAGGCTCGTCGCCGACGCCAAGGCCATCAGGGACGTACGGCAGCCGCACGCCACCACCTTCCCCAAGGTCGGCGACGGGGTGATCGACAGGTTCGTCACCGACGCCCTCAAGGCCCACGACGCCTGGGTCGGGGTCGACGCCCGGCGCCCGATCGCCTCGAGCACCCTCGCCGTCTACTCCGGGCACCTGCCCGAGTTCATGACCGACCGCGATCTCGGCACCTTCTACTGGAGCACCGCCCCGCCCGGCCCCGGCGACGCGGTGACCGTGGACCTCGGCTCGGCCAGGACCATCGGTGACGTCGCGGTGCTGATGGGCAAGAGCTCGAGCCCGGACGACTACATCCACGCGGGCGTCCTGGAGCACTCCCTCGACGGCGTGGGCTGGACCGAGCTGACCACCGGCACCACCGCCGAGGTCAGGGCCAAGGCGCCGCAGGGCACCCTGGCCCGCTACGTCCGCTACCGCTCGACCGGCGGGCAGGACAACTGGCTGGTCGTCCGCGAGTTCGAGGTCGCCACGCTCGACGAGGGCGAGACCAGGCTCACCGCGAGCGGCGCGCCCGCGGGCAACCTGGCGGCCACCGTCGACGGCGACCTCGACACCGTCTACACCGCGTCGGCGGCTCCCGCCGACGGCGAGGCCCTGCAGGTGACGCTGTCCAGGACGCGGCAGATCGACAAGGTGATCGTCGTCGGCACCGGGTCCGCCGAGGTGCAGGTCAGGACGGACGGCCAGTGGCGGGGGATCGGGGCGCTGGCCGGGCCGTACACCGAGCTGGACGCCGCCGGCGTGCGGGGCGACGCCGTACGGCTGGCCTGGACGGCGGGGAGCGCGGCGCCGCGGATCGCCGAGGTCGTCCCGCGCTACGCCGACGTGCCGGCCGTCGACCTCACGGTCGCCCCCGGCGCGGTGGCGGCCACGGCGGGCGGGAAGGCGAGCGCGGCCGCGGTGCTGACGTCGCGCCTGGCCAGGCCGGTCGAGGGGACGCTCGCGGTGAGCGCGCCCGAAGGCTGGACCGTCGCCCCGGCGGACAAGCGGCTCACCGTGCCCCGCGGCGGGCAGGTCACCGTCCCGCTGGAGATCACGCCGCCGGCCGGGGCGGCGGGCCGTACCGAGACGGTGACGGTGCGCTTCGGCGAGGTGAAGACCGAGGTGAAGGTGGCCGTCCACCGTCCGGTGGCGCAGGCCAACCTGGCGCTCGGCAGGCCCGTCACCGCCTCCAGCGTCGAGAGCGGCACGGCGTTCGAGGCGGCCAAGGCGGTGGACGGCGACGCCGGCACCCGCTGGTCGTCCAAGGCCGCCGACGGCGAATGGCTGCGGGTGGAGCTGGCCCAGGCGACCGACATCGGCAAGGTGGTGCTGCGCTGGGAGACCGCGCACGCCGCCGCCTACCGCGTCGAGATCTCCGCCGACGGCACCACCTGGCAGCCGGTCGCCGACGTGAGCGCCGGTGACGGCGGGGTGGACGAGCTGTGGATCGACACGCCGAACAGCGCGCGCTTCGTGCGCATGCAAGGGGTACGGCGGGCCACGGGCTTCGGCTACTCGCTGTGGGAGATGGAGGTCCACGCCGCCACCTGACCGGCCAGGGTGCGGGCCGGCCGGCCCGCACCCCCGCCTCGTTTGCCGAGTCGGGATGAGCGATTGGTCTTGCGTGGACTTCCCGGGGGCAACGGAACAACCATGAGGAACGGGATGAGTGTCAGGCGACTGGAATCGATGCTCCCGTTCCTCAGCAGGGACCTGGCCATCGATCTGGGCACCGCCGCCACCCGCATCCACGTGCGCGGCAAGGGCCTCATGCTCAACGAGCCGTCCCTCGTCGCCGTCGACTCCGAGACCGGGCAGTTCGTCGCGTTCGGCGCGGAGGCCGGCAGGCAGCGGGCCGGGGTGGTCACCGTACGGCCGGTCAGGAACGGCGCGATCGTCGAGCCCGACGCGGCCCGCGTGATGCTCCGCCACTTCGTGCACAAGGTGCACGGCCACCCGTACGCCAGGCCGAGGATGACGATCGCGGTCCCGGGCGGGATCACCGCGATCGAGCGGAGGGTGATGGTGGAGGCGGCCTACGAGGCGCAGGCCCGCCAGATCATCTTCATGGAGCAGCCGCTGGCCGCGGCGCTCGGCGCGGGCCTGGCGCTGGGCGACCCGATGGCGGCCATCGTCGTGGACGTCGGCAGCGGCACCACGGACGTGGCCGCGGTGTCGATGGGGAGGGCGGTGGCCGTCCGGTCGATGCGGACGGGCGGCGAGGCGATGGACGCGGCGATCAGGCTGGAGGTCCGCCGCGCCCACGGCATCGTCATCGACGACCGGACGGCCGAGACGCTCAAGGAGCAGATCGGCTCGGCCTGCGAGCCGTCCGCGGGCCGGCGGATGGAGGTGAGCGGGACCCATCCGCGGCACGGTGCGCCGATGTCGGCCATGGTGTCGGCGGAATGCGTGCACGAGGCGCTCGACCCTGCGGTGCGGGCGATCGTCGAGGCGGTGCGCGAGGTGCTGGAGTCGTGCTCGCCGGAGATCGCCGCCGACGTGGCCAGGCGCGGCCTGCTGCTGACGGGCGGCGGCGCGCTGCTGAGCGGGCTGCCCAGGAGGCTGCGCCGCGATCTGGGCATCCCGGTCGCATTGGTGAACCGGCCCCAGCACACGGTGGCGCTGGGCCTGGGCATGTGGGCGGCGCGCAACTAGCCGGGCATCCGCTCCAGCAGGCTCTTCATGTCGTCGGCGTGCTCCTCCTCCTTCGCCAGGAGCTCCTCGAAGAGGCGGCGCGTGGTGACGTCCTTGTCGCCGAGCCACTGGACGATCTCGGTGTAGGCGGCGATGGCGATGCGCTCGGCGACCAGATCCTCCTTGATCATCTCGATGAGTCCAGGGCTGGCGTCGTACTGCGAGTGCGAGCGGGCGGTGAGCGTGTCGGGGTTGAGGTCGGGCTGGCCGCCGAGCTGCACGATCCTGGCGGCCAGCTTGTCGGCGTGCTCCTGCTCCTCGGCCGCGTGCTCCAGGAACTCGGCGGCGACCGACTCGGCCATGATGCCGGTGGCGGTGTAGTAGTGGCGCTTGTAGCGGAGCACGCAGACGATCTCGGTCGCCAGCGCCTCGTTGCACACCTGGATCACCCGATCCAGGTCCGCCCCGTAGGCGTCGGTGATGGGGCCCTTGCCGATCTCGGCCCTGGCGCGCTCGCGGATGGTCTTGATGTCGGTCAGGAACTCAGCCATGGCCCGCATATGCCCTCCCTGTCCGAAGTGACGCACCAGCGGCCCGCAAAGGATGGCCCTGCACTTCGTGTACGGCCGGCGGCCGGCGCGCTCTACAGGTAGAGCCGCAGCAGGTCGTCCTCGGTCTCGCGGCGGACGATCGCGCGGGCCGCGCCGTCCCGCACCGCCACGACGGGCGGCCGGGTCACGTGGTTGTAGTTGCTGGCCATGGAGCGCTGGTAGGCGCCCGACACCGGTACGGCCAGCAGATCGCCTGGCCGGACGTCGTCAGGCAGCGGCAGATCCCTGACCAGCACGTCGCCGCTCTCGCAGTGCTTGCCGACCACGGTGAACGGGCTGAGCGGCGCGTCGGAGACGCGGTTGGCCAGCGAGGCGGTGTAGGCGGCGCCGTACATGCCGGGGCGGGGGTTGTCGCTCATGCCGCCGTTCACGCTCACGAACCCGCCCTTGATCGTGCCGATCTCGTAGAGCGCCACCGTGGACGGCCCCGCGATGGACCTGCCGGGCTCGACGGCCAGGTGCAGGCCCGCCGTCTCCTTCCTGAGCACCGTGAGCAGCTCGGCGGGCGTCGGCGGGGTGGGGTCGTCCGGGGTGTAGGCGATGCCGAGGCCGCCGCCCAGGTCGAGCCTGGTGACGCCGACGGACGCGGCGAACTCGGCCATGCGGGCGGCGGCGACGCCGAAGCCGTCCAGTTCGGTGATCTGCGAGCCGATGTGGGAGTGCAGGCCGTACAGCTCCAGCGAGGGCTCGGCGGTCACCCGCTCCACCGCGAGCGCGGCCGCGCCGGCGCTCAGCGAGAAGCCGAACTTGGAGTCCTCGCCGCCGGTGGCGATGAAGGCGTGGGTGTGCGGGTCGACGCCCGGCGTCACCCTGATCATCACCCGCTGCCGGACGCCCAGCGAGGCGGCGATCGCGGCGAGCCTGGAGATCTCGGTGAAGGAGTCGACGACGACGCAGCCGATGCCCCACGCCACGGCGCGGCGCAGCTCGGCGGGCGACTTGTTGTTGCCGTGGAAGACGACCCGCTCGGGCGGCATCCCGCCGGCCATGGCCACCGCGAGCTCCCCGCCCGTGCAGACGTCGAGGGACAGGCCGAGCCGGTCGAGCCAGCGCACCACCTCGGGGCACAGGAACGCCTTGCCGCCGTAGTGGACGTCACCGTCCGGCAGCGCGTCCAGCCACGCCCGCGCGCGGGCGGTGAAGTCGGCCTCGTCCAGCACGTAGGCGGGCGTGCCGTACACACGGGCCAGCTCGACCGCGCCGATGCCGCCGAGATGCAGCTCCCCGCCGTCCCACGTCGCGGTCTGGGGCCAGATGTCCAAGCTCATGAGGCGCGAGCGTAAGCAACCACGACGCCTCGCAGGGCGGAGCGTCGATGGATTCGTTGGTGAGGGTCGCATGCCTTCACGAGGCTTGGTGGCGCATGACGGCCTGGCCACGATGTGGAGCCATGCGAAAACACCTGGTCATCGCCCTGGCGGCGGTCTGCGCGCTGGGCGCGGGATGCGGGAGGTCCACCTCGGGTACGGCGGCGCCCACGCCGCCCTCCTCGACCGGCAAGAGCGCCAAGGACCTCGTCCCCGACGCCGTGCGGAAGTCGGGCGAGCTGCGGATGGCGACCTCGGAGGGCTACCCGCCGATGGAGATGTACAAGCCGGGCACCCAGGAGATGACCGGCGTCGACGCCGACCTGGCCGTCGCCGTCGGGGCGCGGCTCGGGTTGCGGACCCGGATCATCAACGCCTCCTTCGACGGCCTCATCCCGGGGCTGCAGGGCGGCAGGTGGGACATCGCCATGGCCGCGCTCAGCGATCTGGAGCAGCGCCGCAAGGCCGTCGACTTCGTCGACTACTTCAACGCCGGCGGCTCGATCATGGTCAGGAAGGGCAACCCCGAAGGCATCAAGACCCTCGCCGACCTGTGCGGCAAGAAGGTCGTCCTGGCCAAGGGCAGTTCCAACCTGGAGATCGGCAAGCGCCAGAACGACAAGTGCGCGCAGAAGATGGAGATCATGCAGAGCGAGGACGCCCCGACCGGCCTGCTCACCATCGACTCCGGCCGCACGGTCGCCACGATCGTCGACTCGCCCGTGGCCGCCATGTACGCCAAGGAGACCGGCAAGTACGAGGTCCTCCCCGAGCAGTACGACGCCGGACCGTGGGGCATCGCGATCGACAAGAAGCAGACCGGCCTGCGCGACGCCGTCGCCAAGGCGCTGCAGGAGCTGATCGACAGCGGCGAGTACGGCAAGATCCTGGAGAAGTACGGCACGACGGCGAACGCCGTGGCCAAGGTCACGATCAACACCGGCCCATGACGGAGCTTCGGATCGAGGCGGTGAAACCGCCCAGGCCGGGACGGCTCGTCGCGGCGGTGCTGGCGGCGCTGGTGATGGCGTGGCTGATCTACACCGTCATCGTCAACCCCAACCTGCACTGGGACGTGATCGCCGAGTTCCTGCTGGACGGGCGCATCCTGGGCGGCCTGTGGATCACGATCGCGCTCACCGCGCTGTCCATGGTCATCGGCGTCGGCCTCGGCGTGCTCGCCGCCGTCATGCAGCTGTCGGACAGCCCCGTGCTGCGCGGCGCGGCCGGCCTGTACACCTGGTTCTTCCGCGGCACGCCGCTGCTGGTGCAGCTCATCTTCTGGTTCAACATCGGCCTGGTCTTCCCCGAGATCGGGATCGGCGTCCCGTTCGGCGGGCCGATGTTCCTCCAGTGGCCGGCCAACGAGCTGATCACGCCGTTCACGGCGGCGCTGCTCGGGCTGACCATCAACGAGGGCGCCTACATGGCCGAGATCGTCCGCGCCGGCATCCGCTCGGTCGATCCCGGCCAGCAGGAGGCGGCCGAGTCGCTCGGCATGACGCACCGGCAGATCCTGCGCAGGGTCGTGCTGCCCCAGGCGATGCGGGTGATCATCCCGCCGACCGGCAACCAGTTCATCTCGATGCTGAAGACCACCTCGATGGTCTCCGTCATCTCCGGCGCCGAGCTGCTGACCGTCTCCCAGCGGATCTACCTGGACAACTTCGAGGTCATCGCGCTGCTGGTGGTCGCCTCGACGTGGTACCTGCTGCTCACCAGCGTGGCCACCGTCGGCCAGCGCTTCCTGGAGAGGAGGTTCAGCCGTGGCCACTAGCATGGTGAAGATCGAGTCGGTCAGGAAGCGCTTCGGGCAGCTCGAGGTGCTGAAGGGCGTCAGCCTCGACGTGCCGGCCGGCTCGGTGGTCTGCGTGGTGGGTCCCTCCGGTTCCGGCAAGTCGACGCTGCTGCGCTGCGTCAACCGGCTGGAGACGATCGACGCGGGCCGGGTGTGGGTGGACGGCGAGCTCATGGGCTTCGCCGAGAAGGGCGGCAGGCTGCACCTGCTGCGGCCCGACGAGCTGTGCCGGCAGCGGCAGGAGATCGGCATGGTCTTCCAGCGCTTCCACCTGTTCCCGCACATGACCGCGCTGGAGAACGTCATGGAGGGCCCGTGCACGGTCAAGCGCGTCTCGAAGGCCGCGGCCACCTCCCGGGCGCTCGCGTTGCTCGACCGGGTGGGCCTGGCCGACAGGGCGGGGCACTACCCCCGGCAGCTGTCGGGCGGCCAGCAGCAGCGGGTCGCGATCGCGCGCAGCCTGGCCATGAACCCGAAGCTCATGCTGTTCGACGAGCCGACCAGCGCGCTCGACCCCGAGCTGGTGCAGGAGGTGCTGCAGGTCATGCGCGACCTGGCGGCCAGCGGGATGACGATGATCGTGGTCACCCACGAGATGGGGTTCGCCAGGGAGGCGGGCGACCACCTGGTGTTCATCGACGACGGCGTGATCGTGGAGGAGGGCCCGCCCCGCGAGGTGCTGTCCCGGCCGCGTCACGAACGCACCCGCGCCTTCCTCGGGCAGGTCTTGTGAACGGCGCACTCCTCGGGAAGGGTTCGGCTCCGTGAGCCTCGACGTACTGATCAGCGGTGGCCTGGTGGCCGACGGGACGGGCGCGCCGTTGCGCCGGGCCGACGTCGGCGTCACCGGTGACCGCCTCGTCCTGCTGCCCCAGGGCGGCCCGGCCGACGGCGGGGGAGCGCGGGTGATCGACGCCACCGGGCTGGTGGTCGCTCCCGGCTTCATCGACGTCCACACTCACTCCGACGGGGTCTCCCTGCTCGGCGAGGCGGGCAGGCAGCTGGCCGCCGCCCCCGTGCGCATGGGTGTCACCGTGGAGATCTGCGGCAACTGCGGGTCGAGCCTGTTTCCCGCGCTGCCCGAGCGGGTGCCGGCGCTGAGCCGGTCCAGCAGGGCGGGCTTCGGCGGCGACATCCCGATATTTCAGGACTACGGGGCGTTCGTGGAGGCGCATGAGCGGGCCCCGCGGTCCAACCATCTGACCTCCCTCGTCGGCCACGGCACCCTCCGAGCCGGCGTGCTCGGCTACGAGGACCGCCCGGCCACCCCGGCCGAACTCGACACCATGTGCGCGCTGCTGGACGACGCGCTGGCCGCCGGGGCGGCGGGCCTGTCCACGGGGCTCATCTACACCCCCGGCACCTACGGCGACACGGCCGAGGTGGTCGCGCTGGCCAGGGTCGCGGCCAGGTACGGCAAGCCGTACGTCACCCACCTGAGAGACGAGATGTCCCGCGTCGAGCAGGCGCTGGAGGAGGCCGTCGAGATCGCCCGCAGGAGCGGGGCCGCGCTGCACGTCAGCCACCACAAGACCGCAGGCAGGCACGCCTGGGGCAGAACCCGGCGGACGCTCCCGCGCATCGCCGAGCTGCGGGCCCAGGGCATGGACGTCACCTGCGACGTCTACCCCTACACCGAGGGCAGCACGTCGCTGTCGGCGATGTTCCCCCCGTGGGCCAACGACGGCGGCACCGAGGCGTTGCTCGAACGGCTGCGCGACCCCCTCCAGCGCGACCGGATGCGCCGGGCGATCGATGAGGGCGTGCCCGGCTGGGAGAACACGGTCGGCAACGGCGGATGGGACCGCATCTCCGTCGCCTGCGCCGTCAACCAGCCCGAGGTCGAGGGCCGCACCATCGCCGAGCTGGGCGGCGACCCCGTGGACACGGCCGCCGAGCTGCTCCTCGCCGAGGAGGGCGAGGTGACGATCATCAGCCACTCGATGCGGGAGGACGACGTCCAGCGGGTCCTGGCCAGCGAGTTCGCCATGATCGGCTCGGACGGCGTGCCCAAGCCAGGTCATCCGCACCCGCGCCTGGCCGGCACCTTCCCCAGGGTGCTCGGCCGCTACTCCCGCGACCAGGGCCTGTTCCCGCTGGAGGTCGCCGTCCACAAGATGACCGGCATGGCGGCCGACAGGTTCGGGCTCACCGGCAGGGGAGTCGTGCGCGACGGCGCGCACGCCGACCTGGTGCTGCTCGACCCCGAGACGGTGGCCGACGGCGCCACCTACGCCGATCCGCTGCTGCCGCCCACCGGCATCCGGGCCGTCGTCGTGGCGGGCCGGGTCGCCGTGGAAGACGGCACGCTCACCGAAGACAGACCAGGAAGGATCATCGGGCGGTGAACGACATCACGCTCGCCGTGGCGACGCGCGATCTGGTGACGGGAGAGTTCCACGGCGTCAACGAGGACGCCGAGCTGCCGCTGGCCAGCGTCGGCAAGCTGCTCCTGCTGGCCGAGGTGGCGATGAGCATCGAAGGCGGCATCCTCCACCCCGACACGCCCGTGACGCTGCACGAGGACGACTACTGCGGCGGCTCGGGGCTGCTGCTGTCGCTGTCCGGGCGCAGCTGGACGATCGGCGACCTGGCCCTGCTGACCGCCGCGATCAGCGACAACACCGCCACGAACGCCCTGCTGCGGAGGGTCGGCGTGGACCGGGTCAACGCGGCGGCCGCCGCCCTCGGCCTGTCGAGAACCCGGCTGCTCGACCGCATCAGGGAGCCGCGCGGCCCCGAGGATCCGCCGACGTTCGCGATCGGCACCGCCGCCGAGCTCTCCGGCCTGGCCGCGCTCGTCGCGGGCGCGGGCGGCTGGCAGGTGCTCATGCGCGGCTGGATGCAGCAGAACACCGACCACAGCCTCGTCCCCGCCCTGGTCAGGCACGATCCCGAGGGCGGCTGGCTGGCCAACAAGACCGGCACCGACGACGGCGTCAGGTCCGACGTCGGGATCATGGACGGGCGGATCGCCTACGCCGTGCTCGCCCACGGTCCCTCGGGCAGCGAGCACGAGCTGGCGTCCGCCGTACGGCAGGCGGGGCTGGACATCGCGGCTTGCCTCAGCGCAACGAGGGCTCCAGCGAGTTCCTGAGCTGCGCCGAGGCCGTGCGTAGGTAGGCGAGGAAGGACCGGGCGGCCGGGTTCGGGTTGGTCGGCCGCCTGGCCACGCCGATCCTGCGGAACAGGTTCGGCGTGGCCAGGCGGCAGGTGGTCAGCCCCGTCGCGCCCTGCAGGCCGAGGCTCGGCACCAGCGCGACGCCGAGCCCGGCCCGCACCAGGCCGATCGTCACCTCGTAGTGGTCGCTGCGGCAGCGGATCTGCGGCGAGAAGCCCTCCAGCGTGCTGGCCCGCTCGAGGATCGACACCGGGTGCTCGGCGCCGAACGTGGTGATCCACGGCTCGTCGGCCAGGTCGGCCAGCCGTACTCTGGGCCGCTGGGCGGCGGGGTGGCCGGCCGGCACCACCAGGAGCTGCGGCTCGTCGAACAGGTGCACCACCTCCACCCCTTCGGGGCACTGCCACGGGTCGAGGGCGTGCTCGAAGACCACCAGCACGTCGAGCGCGCCGCGCTCCAGATCGGGCAGCAGCTCGTACGGCTGGCCCTCCACCAGGTCGAGCGCCACCTTGGGATACCGGGAGGCGAACCGCGACAGCGCCAGCGGCAGCAGCCGGTAGCCCGCGGAGGCGAAGAAGCCGATACGCAGCTCACCGGCGTCCACCCTGGCCTGGGCGAGCAGGTCCTTCTCCGCCGCCTCGATGATGTCCACCACCTCCTGCGCGCGGATGGCGAGGCGGCGTCCGGCCTCGGTCAGCCGCAGGCTCTGCGCGTTGCGCTCGACCAGGCCGACACCCGCCTCCTGCTCCAGGCGGGACAGCTGGTGGGACACCGCGGACGGCGACAGCTTCAACACTCTCGCCGCACCGGCGATGCTGCCCGTCCTGAACACCTCAAGCAGGACACGCAGCCGGTTACTACTCAACACGTGACCAAGAGTATGAGCCTGATCACCGAACCGCACCAGCGGTGTCGGCATGCTCCCGCCGCGACGGGCGTCATCGGGATCCACGCGCGACACCCCGGAGCGGGGCGGGCGACAGTCAGGAGCACATGCCGGCCGGGTACGGCCGGCCGGGGAACAGCCGCCGCCAGCCCGCCTCGTCCAGCGCGCCGCCCGCCTTCGCGCAGACGGCCTTGGCGGCCAGCGCCGGGTCGACGGGGCTCTCCCGCACGGTGCCGTCCTCCCGCAGGCCGATCAGCCTCGCGCCGTCGGCGCTGAAGGCCACGTCAGCGATGTCCTGGCCCAGCGGCACCCTGCTGATCTCGCGCAGCGTCGTGGCGTCCCACAGCGTGGTGTGGTCGCCGCCCAGCGCCAGCAGCGTGCCGTCCGGGGAGAACCTGATGCTGGCGCCCGGCACCGCGCGCCTGACCGTCTGCGGGGGCCAGGTGCTCAGCCTCCACACCGTGAAGAAGTCGGCGTCGATCACGAAGGCGGCCGTGCGGCCGTCGGGCGCGAAAGCGCCGGCGAAAGTGCTGCCGCCCAGTTCGGTGACCTTGCCCGACGACAGGTCCACCAGGTCGCGTCCCGCGAACAGCCGCCTGCCGTCGGGGGAGAAGACCAGCGGCCGGGCGATCGTGGCGAGCGGGCCCATGACCGGCTCGCCCTCCGGCACGCTCCAGATTCTCAGCTCGCCTGCGGCCGAGATGGCCAGCCGCCGGCCGTCGGCCGACAGCGCCACGTCGTCGACCGGGCCGGTGGGGATCGCGAGGACCTGGGTGCGGCTCGCCACGTCCCAGACCGTGGTGTCCTGCCCGCCCACCGCCAGTAACCTGGCCGCGCCGTCGAAGGAGAGCTCGCCCGCCACGGGGAGGCCGCCCATGAGCGCGCCCGTCGCCGTGTCGTGCAGGTCGGTCCGCTGTCCCCGCTGGACGGCGGCGACGCTGCCGTCGGGGGAGAGCAGCCGCTGCGGCGGTGCGCCGGCGATCCGCGTGGCCAGATCCCAGCGCCGCAGCCGGTCGTTCCGCCGGCCCAGCAGGCTGGTGCCGTCGTCGGCGAGGCGGTAGGCCGTGCCGGCCACCGGCTCGGGGTCGCTGAAGGTGTCGAGGTCGCTCTGGCCGAGCGAGCGCTGCAGGGCGTCGCGGGCCTCCGGCACCGGCGCCAGGGTCCACGCGGCCACGCTCAGCTTCATCGCGGTCATGGGGTCCGCGCTGCGCAGGCTCTCGGCACGCGCCGCCACCTCCCGGGCGCTCTCGTGGGCCGCGTCGCGGGAGCCGTCGCCGGACGTGCCGCGGGACGGTTCGCGCGCCGCGTCGCGGGAGGGGTCGTGGGCCGCGCCGGCGAGGTCGCCCGTGCCCGCCTGCCGGTGGCGGGACAGCCCGTCCGTCACGGTCACCACCGTCGCCGCCACCGCCACCGCCACGGCCGCGGCCAGCCCCGCCACCAGCATCCTGCGTCTGTGCCTGCGCCGCCGGAAGGGCGTGACGTCCTCGGCCCACGTGCGCAGCCTCGGCCACGCGTGGAACAGGGCCTGGCTGGCCGGGCCCACCGAGTCGTCGGCGACGGCGACCAGCCGGCCCTCCGGCCTGTCGGCGGGCGGCACCGCGATGCTGCGCCGTACCAGGAGGCCCGCCTCGGTCAGCGCGGCGACCGCCGGGTCGTCGCCGACCTCGGCCAGCGGAAGCCTGCCCGGCTCGCGCATCCGCAGCAGGATCTCCGGGAGCGTCGACTGCTGCTCGGGCGGCAGGCTCTGGTAGACGCGCTCGGCCACGTCGCCGAGCGCGGGCGGGCCCGTCAGCCCCTCCGGCGGCCTGATCTCGGCGGCCAGGTGGGCACCGACGGCCGGCTCGGCGCTGCCCGTCAGGCCGATCAGCAGCTCGCGCGCCGTGGGCCGGTCGCCGGGCTCCTTCGCCAGCGCCCTGGCGGCCAGGGACCTGAGCGGTTCGGGCAGGTCGCTCACGTCGGGATCGACGGTCAGCACCGCGTGCATCAGCTCGCCCAGGCTCTCGGCCGCGAAGGGGTCGCGGCCCGTCGCGGCGAACAGGACGGCCGCCCCCCACGAGAACACGTCCGCGGGCGGCCCCGCGGCGCCCCCGGTGAACACCTCGGGGGTGGGACGCTGCGCGTCGGCGGTGCCGACACCGGTGACCCTGGGACCCTCGGAGCCCAGCCGCAGGCAGCCGGGCCCCAGATGGAGGTGGACGGCGCCGGCGTCGTGGATCGCGACCAGCGCGGTGGCCAGCGCGACGGCGATCCTGTGCAGCGCCTCGCCCGCGTAGGGGCCGGCATGCGCGACCGCCTCCCGCAGGCTGGGCCCCTCGACGAACTCGCTGACCACGTAGCCGGGCCCTGACTCGACCACCCTGGCCACGCAGTGCGGCGCCACCACGGGCGCCCTGCCGCGCGCCATCTTGATCACATAGCGTCTGCCCCCACGGTCATAGGCGTCGAAGCAGGAGCCGAGCCGTCCCGCCAGCCAGTAGCCGCCCAGCCGGTCGGGATCGTCGGGAAGCAAACGCGTCGTCACTGCAGCTTAGATGCGCCGATCCCGGATTTGGTTGTGACCCATTCGCGGCGCAGCACCGACATGACGATCTCGTCGTGCCACACGCCCTCCCACAGCAGGGCGTCGCGCAGCACACCCTCCACGACGAAGCCGGCCTTCTCGTAGACGTGCCTGGCGCGCTCGTTGAAGGCGTAGACGCCCAGGCTGACCCGGTTGATCGGGGTGGTGGCGAAGACGTGGCCGAGCACCAGCCTGATCGCCTCGGTGCCGAAGCCCTTGCCGAACACCCGCGACCCGATCAGCGCGATCCGCAGGTTGCACGAGAGGTTGTCGGCGTCGAGCTCGTTGAGCACGATCTCGCCGACGTACTCGTCGCCGTGGCAGATCGCCAGGTCGAGCCGGTCGTCGTGGTCCTTGCGGGTGGCGTACCACATCGTGGCGCGCTCGCGGTCCACTCCCGCGCGCGATCCGGTCAGCCGTCTGACCTCCTCGTCGGAGGCCAGTTCGAGCAGGCCGTCGACGTGCTCGGCGCCGACGGGGCGCAGTGTGATCCGCTCCCCGGTCAGGGTGGGTTTGGTGACGAACATGCGCTCTTCCTATCGGATGGCGTCCAGGGCCTGTCCCGCCGCCTCCTGCGGCGGCGTCGACGTCGTGTCGACCCGCAGGTCGGCGACCTGCCTGAAGTACGGGTCCCGCCTGGCCTTCATGACGGCGGGGTCGAAGTCGGGGCGGTGGTCGCTCGACCGCATCCGCTCCGCCAGCACCTCGGGGGGCGCGTCCAGCCAGATCACGAACGCCTGCCGCAGCGCCGCGCGCACCTCGGGGCGCTCCACGGTGCTCGCCGCCGCGGCCACGACCTGGTCCTCGCTGAGCGCGTCGAGCACGTGCTCGGCCTCCCGCTCGTGCAGGACGTCGGCGCCCTCCGTCCTGGCGATCTCGGCCGCGCTGCTGCCGTACCGGCGCCTGAGATAGGAGTCGCTGTCGCTCATCGGCAGGCCGAGCGCCTGCGCCAGCAGCAGGGCCACGGTGGTCTTGCCCGACCCCATCAGCCCGATGACGACGACGGGTTTGTTTCTCGACATGGGGATAGAGGTTTCCTTGGCTCTAGGGAGGTATTCCATGACCATCGCCGGAAGCATTTTCCTCATCATGCTCGGCGCCGTGCTCACATGGGCCGTCGAATGGGACATCGCCGGCCTGGACATCAACATCGTGGGCGTCATCCTCATGCTGGGTGGAGTCGCCTTACTGCTGTTCGGGCTCTACCGGGTCCGCGTGACGCGCGAGATCGTGTCGCCGGTCGAGCCCGACAGGGAGCGCACGACCGTGTACGAGGAGCGGCGCTACACCGACCCGCCGCAGATCTGACAGAGGGGGTCCGCCATGCCAGGACGCGAGGAACTGCCTTCGACCATCGCGCGCTCGCCGAAGAAGGCGCAGGAGACCTGGATCAAGGCGCACGACTCGGCGGTGAAGACCTACGGCGAGGGCGAGCGCGCCCACCGCACCGCCTTCTCGGCGCTCAAGCACTCCTTCGAGAAGGTCGGCGACCACTGGGAGCCGAAGTCCGGCAAGGGACCCTCCGACAAGGGCGCCACCGACCGTTCCGGGCGGACCGCCGAGGGCGTCGACGCCAACGCGAGCAAGCAGCACCTGTACGACGTGGCCGCCAGGCTCGGCGTCACGGGACGCTCCAAGATGACCAAATCCGAGCTGGTCGACGCGATCAAGAAGGCCAACCGGCGAGACACGGCCAGATCACGCTGACCGCGTGCGAGGAAGTGCGAAAGGGGATCCCCAGGCGCGGGGATCCCCTTTCGCGTACCCGGGTTCTCACAGCAGGCGCCTGACCGCCGCCACGATGGCGCGCCGGTCGATGCCCGCGTCGGCCAGCTGCTCGGCGGGGGTGGCCGAGCCCGGCATCCCCCGCACCGCCAGCTTGATCACCCGCGGCCCCAGCTCGGAGACGGCGTCGAGCACCGCGTCGCCGAGGCCGCCCTCCGGCCGGTGGTCCTCGACGGTGATGAGGTTCCCCGTCGTGGTGGCGGCCTCGTTCAGCACGGCCTGGTCGACGGGCTTGATCGAGTACATGTCGACGACGCCGACGGGAACGCCCTCACCCTTGAGCGTGTCGGCCGCGGCCAGCGCCTCGTGGACGGTGATCCCCGCCGCGATGATGGTCGCCCGGTCGTCGGGCGAGTGCCGCAGCACCCGGGAACCGCCGACGGTGAACGGCTCGCCGGGATCGTAGATGACGGGCGTGTCCCCGCGCGTGGTGCGCAGGTAGGAGACACCCGGGATGTCGGCCATCTCGTTGACCAGCGCCGCGGTCTGGTTGGCGTCACAGGGGTAGAGCACCGTGCTGCCGTGGACGGCGCGCAGCATGGCCAGGTCCTCCAGCCCCATCTGCGAGGGGCCGTCCTCGCCGATCGACACGCCCGCGTGCGAGCCCACGACGCGCAGGTTCGCGCCGCTGACCCCGGCCATCCTGAGGAAGTCGTGCGCCCTGGTGAGGAAGGCGGCGAAGGTCGACACGTACGGCACCCAGCCCCGGATCTGCAGGCCGACGCCGGTGGCGACCATCTCCTGCTCGGCGATGTAGCACTCGAAGAACCGCTCGGGGAAGGCGTGCGCGAAGGCCTCGGTCCTGGTGGAGTCGGCCACCTCGCCGTCCACCACCACCACGTCGCCGCGGGCCTCGCCCAGGGTTCTCAGCGCCTCGCCGAACGCGGTCCTGGTGGCGGCCTTCGTGCCGACCTCGAAGACCGGCCATTCGGTGGGGCCGCTGTCGAAGACGTGCGGCGGGCGGTCGTTGTCCGGCGGGCTGACCTTGACGGTCACGCCCCGGTCGCCGCCCAGCTCGCGGATGGCCTGCTCGGGGTCCTTCAGCGGCTTGCCGTGGGCGCCCTCGCGGTTGTCCACCGCGCTGACGCCTTCACCCTTGCGGGTGCGGGCCAGGATCACGGTCGGGCGCCTGCGCGTGTTGCGCGCGTCGCCGAGCGCGTAGTCGATCTCGCCGGGGTCGTGGCCGTCCACCTCGATCGTGTGCCAGCCGAAGGCGCCGAACCTGCGCGCGTAGGCGCCGGTGTCCCAGCCGTGCCGGGTCGGGCCGCGCTGGCCGAGCCTGTTCACGTCGACGATCGCGGTGATGTTGGCCAGGCCCTCGTCGGCGGCGTGCTCGGCGGCCTCCCATATCGAGCCCTCGGCCAGCTCGCTGTCCCCGCACAGCACCCACACGTGGTACGGCAGCCGGTCGAGGCGCCGCCCCGCCAGCGCCACTCCCACGCCGACCGGCAGTCCCTGCCCGAGCGAGCCCGTCGCCACGTCGACCCACGGCAGGCGCGGGGTCGGATGGCCCTCCAGGCGGCTGCCGCGCTTCCTGAAGCTCAGCATCTCCTCGTCCGTGATGGCCCCCGCCGCCTTGAACAGCGCGTACAGCAAGGGAGAGGCGTGCCCCTTGGAGAAGATGAGGTGGTCGTTGGCGGGATTGTCGGGATCGTCGAAGTCGTATCTCAGATGGTGGGCGAACAGCACGGCCATCAGGTCCGCCGCGGACATGGACGAGGTCGGGTGGCCTGAACCCGCCGCCGCGGAGCTTCGCACCGAGTCCACCCGCAGCTGCGCCGCCAGCTCGCACAGGTAATGAACATCGCGCTCGGGCATCGGTCCTCCTAGGGTCTCCCGCCGCCTACCCAGCCCCGCGGTCGCTATGTGCGGCGCAGGGCGCGGGTGGCCACCGTCGCGCCCGCGGCCACGGCGCCGAGCGCGACCAGCACGGACCGGCGGTGCCTGGACAGCCAGGCCTGCGGGCTCCTGCCGTGGGCGCGGGAGTCGAAGGTCCCGTGCGCCCCGTGGTCGCGGTACTCGTCGGCGGGCGCCCACAGGTTCGCCACGCCCGTCGGCGGTCTGTCGGCGGTGAGCTGCGACTGCTTACCGGTTCTGGCCAGGTAGCGGTCGAGCAGCCCGGGTGCGACGCGCTCGCCGACCAGCGTGAGAGCGGTCGACGTGCCCACCCAGTACTCCCTGCGCTCGGGATGGTCGGCGGCGTGGACCAGCGCCCGCGCCGCCACCTCGGGCTGGAAGATCGGCGGCACCGGCTGCGGATGCCGGCGCAGGCGCGACAGCACCCAGTCGAACTGCGGGGTGTTCACGGCGGGCAGCTGGACCATGGTGACCCGCACCCCGCTGCCCTCGGCCATCAGCTCGGTCCGCACCGACTCGGTGAAGCCCTTGATCGCGTGCTTGGCGCCGCAGTAGGCCGACTGCAGCGGGATCCCCCGGTAGGACAATGCCGAGCCGGCCTGCACGATCACCCCGCTGTCGCGGGGCCGCATCAGCTCCAGCGCCACCTTGGTGCCCCACACGTAACCGAGGTAGGTCACCGCGGTGGCCCGCTCGAACTCCTCGGGACTCACCTCGGTGAAGGGGGCGAACACCGCCGAGAAGGCCACGTTCATCCACACGTCGATGGGGCCGAGATCCTCCTCGGCGCGTCGCGCGGCCTGCCGTACCTCCTCGTAGGAGGAGACGTCGGCCGGGTAGACGACGCCGGAGCCGCCCGCGGAGCCGACGTCGACGGCCGCGGCCCCCAGGCCCGCCGTCCCGCGCGCGATCAGCGCCACCGTGTCGCCGCGCGCGCCGAGCTCGCGCACCACCGCTCTGCCGACACCACCACTGGCACCCGTCACCACCACCACACGGGAAGGGCGCATCAGCCCGCCTCTCCCGCTCCTCGCTCTCTCTGCCGGCGTACGGCGAGCACGATGTCGGCGATCGTGGCCAGGGCCAGCACGCCCGCCACGACGGCGAGCCAGCCGATCCCCGCGATGACGCTGATCGCGCCGATCGCCAGGAGGAAGACCAGAATGAACGACCCCACCCTGATGTGGACGACATCACGCGGCGTCGAGGGAACCATGGGCTGGCCGGACGCGGACTGCTGCTCCGGACGGTAGTCATCTTCACGCATGCCCACCCCCTGCCCGGGCCGTTTGCCGCATAACGCGCAGGGTAGCCAGGTCACGTGCACCCCAGTGACCAGAACGAACCGGGCATCAGGCGCAGGCGCAGGGGGCGGGGATTCAGCTACACCTACCCCGACGGCCGTCCCGTGCGCGACGCCGCCACGCTCGACCGGATCAGGGCACTGGCCGTACCGCCCGCCTGGAAGGACGTGTGGATCTGCTGCTCGCCCGACGGGCACCTGCAGGCCGCGGGCACCGACGCGGCGGGGCGGCGGCAGTACCGCTACCACGAGGAGTGGCGGGCCCAGCAGGACAGGCTCAAGTTCGACCGGGTGCTCGAGATGGCCGAGCGGCTGCCCGCCTTCCGGAAGAAGGTCCAGGAGCAACTGGAGGCCAAGGGGCTGACCAGGGAGCGGGTGCTGGCCACCGCGGCGCGCCTGCTCGACGTCGGATACTTCAGGGTGGGCGGCGAGGAGTACGAGTCGTACGGCCTGGCGACGCTCAGGATGGAACATGTGACCTGCGCGAACGGCTCGGTCCTGTTCTGCTATCCCGCCAAGGGCGACGTCCCGCGCGAGGTGGAGGTCACCGACCGCTCCGCGTGCAGGGTCGTCAGGGCGCTGAAGGCGCTCGGTCACAAGGGCGAACTGCTGCGTTACAAGGGCGCCGACGGCTGGACGGACGTGCGCAGCGACGAGATCAACACCTACGTGCGGGAGACGCTCGGCTGCGAGGCCACCGCGAAGGACTTCCGCACCTGGCACGGCACCGTCCTGGCGGCCGTGGGCCTGGCGACGACGCCGGACGTGCCGGAGGTCATGCGCCGGGTGGCCGACTACCTCGGCAACACCCCCGCGGTGGCGCGGGCCTCCTACGTCGACCCCCGCGTGATCGAGGCGTTCGAGCGGGGCAGGACCGTCGGCACCGGCGGCGACGTGGAACGCGCGGTCATCGACCTGATCAGAGCTGTTTGACCGGTAACCGCACGGGCATCGGGGTGATCTGACGAAGGAGGAAGCGATGGAGGCTCCGCAGTACGTCGCGGCGCGCGTCCAGCGGGCGCTGGCCGAGGACGACAGGTCCCACGAGCTCGGCATCCGCGTCGACGTGCGCGGCGATCAGTTGTTCCTGCGCGGCCGGGTCACCGGCGAGGAGCACAGGCGCCAGATGGAGCAGGTGGCGAAGGAGGCCGCCCCCGGGCTGCACGTGCACAACGAGCTGCAGGTCGTGCAGGTCCGTGAGCCGGGGGAGGATGAGCATCTTGACTGAGTTGCGTATCGCCGCCGTCGGCGACGTGCATCTGGGCGAGGACGTGCGCGGCAGGTACCGCGAGCGGCTGGAGGGCATCGAGCAGCGGGCCGACGTGCTGATGCTCGCCGGTGACCTCACCAGGCACGGGACCCTGGACGAGGGCAGGCTGGTCGCCCAGGAGTTCCGCGACCTGCCGGTTCCGGTCGTCGCCGTCCTGGGCAACCACGACTACCACTCCGACCTGCAGTACGAGATCGCCGGCGAGCTGCGCGACCACGGCATCGTCGTGCTCGACGACGACTCGGCCGTCCTGACCCTGCACGGCAGGCGGCTCGGCGTCGTCGGCGGCAAGGGCTTCGGCGGCGGGTTCGCCGGCAAGTGCGCGAGCGACTTCGGCGAGCGGGAGATCAAGGACTTCGTCCGGCACACCCGCGGCATCGCCGACAGCTGGCAGTCAGAGCTGAAGGGGCTCGACACCGATCTCAAGGTCGTGCTGTCGCACTACTCCCCGGTCAAGGAGACGCTGGAGGGCGAGCCGCTGGAGATCTACCCCTTCCTCGGCAGCTACCTGCTGGCCGAGGCGGTCGACATCGCGGGCGCCGACCTCATCCTCCATGGTCACGCGCACAAGGGGGCGGAGAAGGGCATGACGCCGGGTGGCATCAGGGTCCGCAACGTCGCGCTGCCCGTACTGGGCAGGGCCTACGGGATTTACTGTCTTAGTGAGTCCGACTCATGTTAGGTCTTGACCGAGCGGTAGCTTGGTGTTGATGTCGGTGCATGGTCGTACGCCGTGTCCTGGCTTCACTCGCCCTGCTGTGCGTGGTCGCGATGGCCGCGCCCACTCAGCCCTCCGCTCCCGTCCGCGGGTTCGTCGACGGGCACAGTCACCTGATGTCCTACGAGGCGTTCGGCGGCAAGCTGCTGTGCGGCAAGCCGTTCGACCCTGGGGGCGTCGCCCGTGCGCTGCTCGACTGCCTCGACCACTACCCCAACGGCGAAGCCGCCTGGTTCGAGAACTTCACCAGGACGGGCTCGCCGACCGGCACCCATGACCCCACCGGCTGGCCGACCTTCAAGGACTGGCCGGCCAACGACTCGCTCACCCACCAGCAGGCCTACTACGAATGGATCGAGCGCGCCTGGCGCGGCGGCCTGCGCGTCATGGTCAACGATCTCGTCGCCAACCGGCAGCTGTGCGAGATCTACCCGCTGAAGACCAACCCGTGCGACGAGATGTGGGCGATCAGGCGCGAGGCCCAGCGCACGTTCGAGCTGCAGGACCACATCGACACGCTGGCGGGTGGCCCGGGACGCGGCTGGTTCCGGGTGGTCAGGAGCCCCGCCGAGGCACGCGAGGTCATCACGGCCGGCAAGCTGGCCGTGGTGCTCGGCATCGAGACCTCCGAGCCGTTCGGCTGCCGCACCACGCTCGGCGTCCCGCACTGCACCAAGGCGCAGATCGACCGTGGGCTCGACGAGATGTACGCGCTGGGCGTGCGCAGCATGTTCGTCTGCCATAAGTACGACAACGCGCTGTGCGGCGTGCGCTTCGACTCCGGCACCCAGGGCGCGATCGTCAACCTGGGCAACCTGCTGTCGTCGGGGAGCTTCTGGAAGGTGGAGAAGTGCACCGGGCCCGAGCACGACAACCCGATCTCGCCCGCCGTCCTGCCTCCTGACCTGGCGCGCTGGCTGCCGCCGGGCATCGGCCTGCCGGTCTACCCGCCCGCCCCGCACTGCAACCCCAAGGGGCTGACCGCGCTCGGCCGCCACATGGTGGAGGGCATGATGCGGCGCGGCATGATGATCGAGGTCGACCACATGAGCGTCAAGGCCGCCGACCAGACGCTCGACCTGCTCGAAGCCGCCCGCTATCCCGGCGTCATCTCCTCCCACAGCTGGGCCGACCCGGCTTACCTGCCGCGCATCTACCGTCTGGGCGGCATGGTCACCCAGTACGGCCACGCCGCCGAGGAGTTCGCCGCGGAGTGGCGGCGCACCCAGCCGCTGCGCCAGGAGATCGGCCGCCCCGGCTACGGCTACGGCCTGGACGCCAACGGGCTCGGCCCGCTTCCCGCGCCACGGGCGGGAAGCACCGTGACCTATCCGTTCACCACCGCCGACGGCTCCCTCACGTTGGACCGGCCGCGCACCGGCGAGCGGGTGTGGGACTACAACGTGGACGGCGTCGCCCACTACGGCCTGGTTCCCGACTGGATCGAGGACCTGAGACAGCTGGGCGGCCAGCCGCTCGTGGACGACCTCGCCTCCGGTGCCGAGGCCTACCTGCGCACGTGGGAGGCGACCACGGCACCACCGGCGCGCTGAGGCGCCTTCCTGACGGCGCCCCCAGCCCGCTGACGGCCGGAGAACCGGTCGTCCACCCCCCGGACAGGCCATGGCCGCGGAGCCGGTCGGCTCCGCGGCCGTCTCGTCCCTGACGCGCGCCGGCGACGGTCGGCGCCCTGGCCCGGACGGCCTCAGCCGTCACGGTCCGGGAACCGGCCCCGTCAGGGCCTATCACAGCGTCGCCTCGGGGCGGCATGGACCGGAGTCCCGCCCCGAGGGTCAGACGTTGAAGATGCTCACACCACCGGGGCCGACCAGGAATCCGAGGACGATGAGGACGATCCCCCAGAGGATGTCGCGACGGGCCAGGATCACGTAGATCCCGGCGATGACGAGGATGACTGCGATGATCCAAAGCAATGTAGCCATGGCATCCAAGCTGCCCCTGAGGAAGGCCGTCTAACGTCGGACGGCCCGGGAAGGGGCTCGGTTATGACGACATTCGGTTACTTTCTGGCATCGGAGACGCATGGACCCACCGAACTGGTCCGGCAGGCGCAACGCGCCGAGCAGGCGGGCTTCGACGCGTTGTGGATCTCCGACCACTACCACCCCTGGCTCGACGTGCAGGGTCACAGCCCGTTCGTCTGGTCGGTGATCGGCGGCATCGCGGCCACCACCGCGCTACCCGTCACCACTGCCGTCACCTGTCCCCTCATCCGCATCCACCCCGCCGTCGTCGCCCAGGCGGCGGCCACCAGCGCCGCCATGTGCCGGGGCGGCTTCCGCCTCGGCATCGGCACGGGCGAGGCGCTGAACGAGCACGTCACCGGCGCCCCGTGGCCGCCCGCACGCGACCGGCTGGAGATGCTCGAAGAGGCCGTTGAGATCATGCACGCGCTGTGGGACAAGGCATCGAGGGGGAGGCGCTGCAGTTGCTGCCGCTGCCCCGCCACTTCGAGCAGCTGGCCGCGATGGTCCCCGAGGACAAGCTCGCCGGGTCGATCCCCTGCGGGCCCGATCCCGAGGTGCACGCCCAGGCCGTCAAGGCGTACGTCGAGGCGGGGTTCGACGAGGTCTACGTCAACCAGATCGGCACGAACCAGGACGCCTTCTTCGACTTCTACTCCACCGAGGTGCTGCCCCGGGTGCGGTAGAGGTCCAGGAGCGGCTGCAGCAGCCAGAACCATCCGCCGGCCACCGCCACCGCACCGCCGAACAGCGCGGCCTCCCAGCTGTCGATCACGGTTTCGGTCACCAGCGCGACCGCGCTCGACATGGCGACCAGTAGGAGGATCGCGCCCGCCACGCCCAGCCCGTTGGCGCGTTGCAGCATCCGCTCCTTCAACCCGGTCCTGAAGATCAACCGGTGCTGGGCGGCGGGCGTGATGAAGCAGACCGAGGCGAACGCCGACGCGATCAGCGACACGAAGAACAGCCACCTGCCCACGGCGTCGACCTTGGGGAAGCCGGCCTGGAACGGCAGCGTCAGCAGGAACGCGAAGAGCACCTGCACGCCCGTGACCGCCACCCGCAGACCCTGTAACAGTTCGGCGAGCTCCCGATCCACCCGTTCCTTGTGGCTCTCACCGGGCTCCGGACGTTCCTGCCTCACTCGGCCTCCTTCATGAGCTTCACGTAACCGAACTGCAGCCAGTCGGAGACGGCCACCGCCGTCATGGTCGCGCCGACCAGCCTGGTCAGCCGGGGCGCGAGCACGAGCCCGGCGGCGTAGCCCGTCGCCACCCACTGCGCCAGGCAGAACGGGCAGGCCATCAGCTCGCCGATCGCGTCGCGCGGCTCCTCCTTGAGCTCGGCCGGGCCGCTGACACCCTGGAACGTGGTGAACGGCGCGCGCAACGGGCTCGTCACGGGATCCTTGGCCAGCGTGCGCGACAGGCGGTGGGTGCACACCCCCATCAGGAAGAGATCGAGCAGACCGAGCCGGTCGGGCGGGCGCTTCCCGTTCAGCGCGGCCAGCGCGGCCGCGGCGGCCACGGCCGTGCCGTACGCCGCCATGATCTTGACGTAGCCGCTCAGCGGGCGGCCGTACCCCTCGGAGATCTCGGTCATGGGGGCCCGCTACCCCTTGCCGCCAGGTCTAGTCGCCGATCGATCGGGTAGTGCCGTGCCATGGGCAGCCACAGTCACGAGGTCACCGACGCGATCCTGGAAACCCTGAAACGCGCCAGCTCCGGCCTCAAGGACGCGGGCGTCAGATACGCGCTCGCCGGAGGTTGCGCCGCCTACGCGCGAGGGGCGGCGCCGTCCCTGCACGACGTGGACTTCGTGATCCTGGAGAAGGACGCGCCCGCGGCGCTGGACGCCCTGACGCGCGCCGGGTTCGACACGGTGCGGCCGCCCGAGGACTGGCTGGTCAAGGCGTACGACGAGGGACGGCTGGTGGACCTGATCTTCAGGGTGGCCTACCGGCCGGTCACCGAGGGGCTGCTGGAACGGGCCGAGCCGCTGGTGGCTGCGGCGGTGATCGTGCCGGTCCTGGAGGCGACGGATCTGGTGATCTCCTGGCTGCTGCCGCTGTCCGAGCACTCGTGCGACTACGGCGGGCTGCTGCCCCAGGTCAGGGCCATGCGTGAGCAGGTCGACTGGAGCCGCGTGGCGGCGGTGGTCGAGGCGTCGCCCTACGCGTCGACGTTCCTGACGCTGCTGGAGCGGCTGGGGGTGATCGAGAAGCCGGTGGAGAAGGGGATGAGCGTCTCCTGGCCCTGAACTGGACATGAGAAGAGCCGCGCCCTGGGGGCGCGGCCCTTCCTGCCTCCTGGGTCAGAAGGACTGCGGGAAGCGGCCGTAGTAGTCGCCCAGCCGCTGCCGGTACTCCGGCTCCTTGAACGTGCCCTCGTCGAACTCGGGCGCGTCCTTGATCTCTTCCTTCGTCCTGGAGACGTAGACGATGCTCTCCTGCGGGTCGATGCGCGTGATCACCGAAGCCGGCAGCATGACCTTCTTACCGAAGATCCACGGACCGGTGTCGATGACCACGTAGCTCTCGCCCACTTCGTAGGTGGCCTCGTCGACTTTCCCGATCTTCCCGTCCGTCGCGTGGACGTGGTATCCCGCCAGGTCCAGGCTCTGGTTGCGGTCGTAGACGTCAGGACGATAGTTCCAGAGCTCCATCGGTGCTCTCTCCCTCTCTTCTGCTCGTCTTTCTCGGGCCCGCCCCCTCTACCCGCGGAAGTGAGGGTCAATCCCGTCCGGCGCTCAGCCGTGCCGCAGGGCCGAGGTGACCCGCTTCAGCAGGCGGTCGAGCTCGGTGCCGAACGGGTTCTCCTGCACCATGTACGTCCACGTCGCCGACGGGCGCTTCAGCTCGCGCGCCGGGGCCTCGAAGGACTCCAGCGAGCGGCGCTCGACCTCGGCCAGCAACGTCCTGTACTCCGCCACGGCCTCGCGCTGGAACTCGTCCACCGGGCTCATCCGGCCGAGCGCCCGCAGGTGGATGCCCTCGCGCAGGTCGCTCAGGAAGGCCAGGTGCTCGGTCCAGCAGGTGTCGATGGCGTGCAGCACGATCTGCCGGGCGGTCTCGTCGCGGGTCTCCTCGTCGAGGGCGGCCCAGCGCTCCGGATCGGCCTCGGCGAGCGCCTTGGCGGCGGAGTCGCCGTGCAGGACCTTGTCGCGCCACTCCAGGATGAGCTCGCGCTGGTGCTCGAGCAGGCGGGTGTAGCGCCAGGTGTTGCGGTGGATCTCCAGGTTGACGCCTTCGGCGACCCGCTGCGCGTGGCCGACGAGGTAGGCGCCGCGGCGGTGCCGTACCACGCCGTCGGGGTCGGCGGGCGGCGGGCGCTCGCCGGGGACGAACTGGGTGACCAGGTCGTCGGTCATGCCGGCGAAGAAGACCGAGCCGCCGGGGTCGCCCTGGCGTCCCGCGCGGCCGCGCAGCTGGTCGTCGAGCCGGCTGCTGACGTGCTTGCCGGAGCCGATCACGTACAGGCCGCCCAGCTCGGCCACGCCCTCGCCGAGGCGGATGTCGGTGCCGCGTCCGGCCATCTGGGTGGAGACGGTGATGGCGTCGCGCTCGCCGGCGCGCGCGATGATCGCCGCCTCCTCCGCGTCGTTCTTGGCGTTGAGGACGACGGGGTCGAGGCCGCGCCGCTGCAGCAGCTTGGCGAGGTGCTCCGACGCGGCCACGTCGAGGGTGCCGATGAGGATCGGCTGGCCCGTGGCGTGCATCGCCTGGATCTCCTCCACCAGCGCCGCGTCCCTGTCGGGCTCGGTCGGGTAGAGGCGGTCGGGCTCGTCCTCCCTGACGCACGGCTTGTTGGGCGGGATGACGGCGACCTTGAGGTCGTAGAACTCGCCGAGCTGCTCGCTGACCGCCACCGCCGTGCCGGTCATGCCGCACACCTGCGGGTAGCGTCTGATCAGCCCCTGCACGGTGATCTGGTCGAGGATCTCGCCCTTCTCGGTCGGCGAGAGCGCCTCCTTGGCCTCCACCGCCGCCTGCAACCCGTCGGGCCAGCGCTGCAGCAGCGCCACCCGGCCGCGCGAGGGGTTGATGAGCTGGACCTTGCCGTCGCGGACGATGTAGTCGACGTCGCGCGTCAGCAGCGCGTGCGCGTGCAGCGCCAGGTTCAGCTCGATGAGCGTGCCGGGCTCGTGCTCGTCGTAGAGCTCGACGCCGAGGATCGCCTCCACGCTGTCGGCGCCCTTGGACGTCAGGAAGACGTTCCTGGCCTGCTCGTCGATCTCGTAGTGGTAGCCCCTGACCAGGGTGCGCACCAGCTCCGCCATCTCCGGTACGGCGTCGCCGGCGTCGGCCGCGCCGGCCAGCACCAGCGGCACCCGCGCCTCGTCCACCAGGACGGAGTCGGCCTCGTCGACCAGCGCCACCTCGGGCGCGGGCATGATGATGTCGGCCGGATCGGTGCGCATCCGGTCGCGCAGCACGTCGAACCCGATCTCGCTGACCGGGCCGTAGCAGACGTCCTTGGTGTAGGCCTCGCGGCGCTCCTCGTGCGTGGAGTTCTGGTCGATCCAGCCGACCGTGACGCCGAGCGCGTCGTAGAACGGCGCCATCCACTCGGCGTCACGCCGTGCCAGGTAGTCGTTGACCGAGATCACGTGGACCCGCTTGCCCTGCAGCGCGTATCCGGCCGCGGCCATCGCGCCCGACAGCGTCTTGCCCTCGCCGGTGGCCATCTCGGCCACGTGACCGTGGAGCAGCGCCACGGTGCCGAGCAGCTGCACGTCGTACGGCCTGAGCCCCAGCGTCCGGTCGGCCGCCTCGCGCGCCACGGCGCAGAACTCGGCCAGGTTGTCCGTCCTCGGCCTGGGCAGCTCGCCGGGATAGGACAGCTTGCCCGCCGCATCGACGATCTTCCTGTACGGGGACAGGTTCAGGCCACCTGGCCGGTCCAGGATGTTCCTGAAAAACCCGGAAAACGACGCCACGAATCCTCCAACGAGCGCTCGGTCGGCACCGGTTCCCGGACCTGTCCGGTACGGCGGACGCCGCCGTACCGGACACTAGCTCATCCGCGTTCGTGAACGGTCAGTGTGATCACCGCGGCGAGCAGGACGAGGCAGCCCGCCGTGGTGAGCACGGTCAGCCGCTCGCCGAACACCAGCACGCCGAGGGCCGCCGCGCCGACCGCCTCGCCGAGGGAGATCACCGAGACGGTGGTCGCCCTGAGCGCCGACAGGCTCCTGAAGTACAGCCCGTACGCCAGGGCGGTCGGCACCGCGCCGAGGTAGAGGAGCAGGCCGACGGTGGGCAGCGTGACCTGCGGCAGCACCCCGTCGACCAGGGCGAAGGGGGCCAGGCACAGCGCGCCGACGGCGAACCCGCCGACCGCGGTGCCGTACGGGTCGTCGTGGTGCCGCCGGGAGTGGAGGGTGACCGCGGCGTATCCGGCGGCCGAGAGCAGGGCGAACCCGATCCCGGCCGGCGTCTGCGCCCCCGCCCCGGTCTGGGCGGTCGTGCCGTCCAGCGCCGTCTCGCCGGTCAGCATGACCAGCCCCGCCAGGGCGGCGCCCACGCAGACGGCGCCCACCCGGTCGAGCCGTTCGCCGAGGAACAGCCGCCCGCCGAGCGCGGTGAACAGCGGGGTCGCGCCCATCGTGACGACCGTCGCGACGGCCACGCCCGAGGAGGAGATCGCCGCGAAGTAGGCGGTCTGGTACACCGCCATCCCCGCTCCCACGAGCAGGAGCCTGCCGTGCGGGCGGGGCCGGCGCCGGATGAGGAAGAGCAGGAAGAGCGCGCCGAGCAGGTAGCGCCAGAGCGACACCCCGATCGGCCCCATCCCGGCGGACTGGAAGAGCAGGGAGCCCGCCGCGCCGCCGGTGCCCCAGGCGGCCGCGGCCACGGAGACGTACAGCACGCCGCGCCGTACGGAAACTTGCGTCATTGATTTCTCCGGATGGAGTGGTTGTCGACGTTCGGCCCGTACGCGGGCAGCAACCACCGCCGGATCCCGTGGATCCGGAGAGATCAGGAAAGATCAGGAGAGAGGCCGCCCGCTAGCGCGCGGCGGGCGGAGAGATGATGAAGAACGGCACGGGACTCACCCTACCGCCTGCCCTCCTGGTCGAGCAGCGCGTCGATCATCTCCTGGATCCTGGCGCGCCCGTCCGGGCCGAGGGCGCCGCCGAGGGCGTCGGCGAGCTTGCCGAAGGGGTCGTCCATCGGCACCGCCGGCAGCTTCTCGGCGAGTTCGCCGACGGTCCACCGGCCGTCCTTTCGCACGTGCCCGCCGCGCGACCATCCGTGGTTGACCGCGACCGACCCGCCGCGGACCGAGAGCACCTGACCGGTGAGCGGGCACGCGGCGCTTGCCAGGTAGGCGGCGACGGGCGCGCTGGTGGAGGGGTGCAACGGGTCGAAGCCGTCCGCGGACGGTTCCTCGCGCATGCCGGGGACGTCGAGGGTGAGCCGGGTGCGGGCCATGGAGGGGGACAGGCAGTTGACTCGCACGCCGTACCGGCCGAGTTCGAGCGCTCCCACGATGGTCAGCGCCGCGACGCCCGCGTTGCCGGCCGCGTAGGAGGCCTGGGTGGGCAGCGGGTTGAGCAGGCCGGAGCCCGAGGAGGTGTTGACGACGGCCCGGTCGACGCGGACCCCGGCCTCGAATCGTTCGCGCCAGTACCGGGCCGCCCACCGCGTGACCGCGAACGTGCCCTTCAGCTTCACGGCGACGACGTCGTCGAACTCCTCCTCCGTCAGGTCGGCGAGCGCCCGGTTGCGCTCGATGGTCGCGTTGTTGACGACGACGTGGAGGTCGCCGAAGACCTGCAGGGCTGTGTCCACCATGCGCCGCGCGCCGTCCCAGTCGGCGACGCTGTCGGTGCTGGCCACGGCCTGCCCGCCGCGGGCGACGATCTCCTCGACCACCGCGGCCGCCACGCCGGAGTCGCCACCGGAGCCGTCGATGGCCACGCCGGGGTCGTTGACCACGACCTTGGCGCCCTCGGCGGCGAAGTGCAGCGCCTCCTCTCGCCCGATGCCCCGCCCGGCGCCGGTGATGAGCACGACGCGTCCGTCCAGGTGTCCCATGGGTGACCTCCAGTTCGCTACATTCGATGCATCAATACATAGCATGAAGCAATACATGGAATGCAATAGGATGGCGCCATGAACGAGAGCCTCGGGTTGCGGGAGCGCAAGAAGCTGCGCACGCGGCAGGCCCTGATCGACGCGGCGGTCCACCTGTTCGAGGACAAGGGCTACGAGGACGTCACCGTGGCCGAGATCGCCGAGGCGGCCGAGGTGTCCACCCGCACCTTCTTCCTCCACTTCCAGGCGAAGGAGGACGTGCTCTTCGCCGACGCCGACGTGCGGATCGACCTCGCCCTGCGGGTGATCGCCGAGCGCGGTCCCGCCGAGGGATATCCCGACGTCCTCCTGCGGGCGACGGAGCGGATGATCGCCAACAGCTGGGACGGTGATCTGGCCAGCGGGCTCGCGGCGCTACGGGTCCGCCTGGCCGCCTCGTCTCCGGTGCTGCAGGCGCGCGTGCTCCAGCGATACCTCGCCGCACAGGACGAGGTGGCCGGGGCGCTGCACGAGGCCTACCCGGACCAGCTTGACCCGATCGGTGCCGCCGCGCTGGTGGGCGGCGTGATCGGCGCGGTGAGCGCCGCGACGCTGGCCGCTCTGGCGCGTGGCGACTCTCCCGAAGGGGTACGGCGTGCGATGCGGCAGGCCGTGGACCTGGTCATGTGCTGCCGCCGGCAACACATGAGCGGCCCTCGGGACGAATCTTCATGTACCTGACACGAGCTGACAGGTATGACGTGAAGACTGAGCGCATGACAACGAAGGCAAACCTCGTCGCGTTCACCATCGACTGCGATGACCCCGTCCGCATGGCCGAGTTCTGGAGCCAGGTCACCGGTCTCGGCATCCAGGTCGCCGAACCCGGGTACTCCGCCGTGAGCGACGGCGGCACGACCATCTACTTCGGCCGCATCCCGGGATACCGGGCCCCCGCATGGCCCAGCGACGACAAGCAGTTCCACCTCGACTTCAGGGTTCCCGACGTGGCCAAGGCGGTCGAGGAGTACGAGGCCATGGGCGCCACCAGGCCCGACTTCCAACCCGGTGACGGATGGGTCGTCATGCAGGACCCCGAGGGGCATCTGTTCTGTGTATGTCCGGAGAGGTCCTCCTAAAGTCTGATTCAACGGCCGCGGCGGGCGCCCTAAGCTGGAGGAATGCTCGTGAACATGCCCCTGCGTGGGCGCCCATGACCTGGGTCGGCCTGATCATCGCCCTCGCTGGGGCACTGGGATACGCGATCGGAGCGGCGCTGCAGCAGTTCGAGGCCGTCGCCGCCGGCGCCTCGCTCAAGCTGGTCAAGCGGCCCCGCTGGTGGATCGGCGGCGTCATCGGCTTCACCGGCGCCAGCCTGCACGCCGTGGCGCTGAGCTTCGCGCCGCTGGTGGTCGTGCAGCCGGTGTCGGTGGCGACACTCGTGTTCGCCGTGCCGCTGGCCGCCTACCTGTACGGCCGCAAGCCGTACCGGGCCGAGATCCTCGGATCCATCGCCGTCGCGGTCGGCCTGCTCTGGCTGACGCTGCTGGTCCCGCACACCAACGTGACCCCCGAACTGTCCACCCCCGCCGCGCTGGGCTTCCTCGCGGTGATCGGGCTGATCGTGCTGGTCTCGAACGCGGCCGCGGCCAGATCGCAGGGCGCCACCAAGGCGCTGCTGCTGTCGGTCGGGGCGGGGGTGGTGACCGCCAGCGTGTCGACGTTCGTGCGGGTGGTCGGCGCCGGTCTGCACGGCGACCTCTCCCGGCTCCTCCACTGGTTCACGCTGGTCATCCCGGTGATGCTGGTCTTCGCGGTGGTGCTGCTCCAGCGCTCCTACGCGGTCGGCTACTTCGGCGTCGCCTACGCGGGCGTGCAGGTCATCGACCCGGTCACCTCTGTGCTCGCGGGGGCGATCCTGCTCGGCGAGCCGCTGCCCACCTCGCCGTCGACGGCCGTGCCCGCGCTGCTGGCCGCGGCGCTGACCATCGCAGGGACGATCACGCTGGGACGGCTGGCCCCCGACCACTCCCGGCCGAGTCCTGAGGTGTCCATCCCAGTACCTCATCCATCGACCGCAGCATCAGATCGGGGCTGAACCTGGCCGCCAGCGACATGCCCGTGTCGCGCAGCCGTACGGCGAGCGGGTGGCGGAGCTTGGTCATGCGGCAGAGCTTCATCGACCGGGCCACCACCTTCGAGGTGCGCTCCAGCCTGGCCGCGGTGTAGGCGGCGAGGTCGCCGGTGTTGGCCGCCAGGACGACCGCGTCCTCGATCGCCTGGCAGGCGCCCTGGCCGAGGTTCGGCGTCATGGGATGCGCGGCGTCGCCGACGAGCGCCACCCGGCCGCGGTGCATGGCGGGCAGCGGGGTGTCGAGGAAGAAGACGTCGTTGCGGATCACCTTCTCCGGGGCGACGGACTCCAGCAGCGCGGGCACCGGCTCGTGCCAGCTTCCGAACCTGCGCAGCAGTTCCGCGCGCTCGTCCCCATGGACGGCTCCCGCGGGCGACAGGTCGGTGGCGTAGAGGTAGACCAGGTCGCCGGCCAGCGGGAGGACGCCCACGATCTGGCCCCTTCCCCACGTCTCGGCGCTCTGGACGGTGCCGCCCGGATGGGGCATCAGGGCCCGCCAGGCGGTCACGCCCGAGTAGACGGGGGCGGGGTGGCCGGGGAAGAGCGTGGTGCGCGTGGCCGAGTGGATGCCGTCCGCCCCGATCACCAGGTCGGCCTCGAACGCGATGCCGTCCGTGCCCGTGGCCCCGGAGGCGGGGCCGGCCGGGGCGCGTTCGGCGCGGACCTCGCCGGTGCCGGCGTCGACGGCGGTGACGGCCGTGCCGAGCCGTAGATCCTTCACCCGGTCGGCGAGCAGGTCCATGAGCGTGGCCCGCAGCATGACGACCACCGAGTCGCCGTACCTGGCGGTGGCGCGCTCCTCGGTGGTGTGGGCCAGCCAGCGGCCGCTCGGCGTCCTGATGCCGCCCTTGCCCTGGATCCGTGACAGCCGGCGGACCTCGTCGCCGAGACCGACGGTGTCGAGCGCCTTGAGGGCGTTGGCCGCGATCGCCAGCCCTGAGCCCACCGGTTCGAGCGCCTTCGCCCGTTCCAGGACGGTGACGTCCCATCCGCGTTGCTCCAGCGCGATGGCCGCGGCCAGGCCGCCGATCCCCGCGCCGATCACGACTGCCTTCGACATGTCCACTCCTCACTACGGCTGTAGTTAGGACGGTACTACAGCCGTAGTTTCAACTACAAGTGTAGTCTCGGTCACGTGAGACGTTCGGAGGCCGTCGCGGAGGCGGCGATCACCCTGCTCGCCGAGCGCGGCATGCGCGGGCTGACCCACCGCGCGGTGGACGAGTTCGCCGGCCTTCCTCCGGGGTCGACCTCCAATCTGGCCCGGACCAGGGCGGCGCTGCTGGAGCTGACGTTGCAACGCCTGACCGAGCTGGAGTCGACGGCGATGTCCCCGGCGGCCGCCCTGCCGGTGGAATGGCCGGGTGAAGGTCGGCTCACCGGGTCCGCGGCGGAGGAGCCGCTGGATCGCGACGACCTGGCGGGCGTGATCGCCGAGGTGCTCTGGGGCCTGTTCGCCGACCGCCGCAGGACCCTCGCCCGCTACGAGCTGGCCCTGGAGGCGACCCGCCGTCCCGAACTGCGGGAGATCTACGACAGGGCGGGCGCCCGCTTCCGGGCCCCCGCCGTCGCCCTGCTGGCCGCGGCGGGATCGCCGGATCCGGAACGGCACGGGCGGCAACTGGTCGCCTACGGCGAGGGCGTCATGTTCGACGCCATCGCGGGGGCCGGTACGACGCCGACGCCGGAGGATCTGCGGGCGGGGATCGGCGAGTTCCTGTCCGGCATGCTGTCCTGAGCGCTCGCCCTGACCCCGGCGGCTGCACGGAGGGGTGGCCGGGGTGACCGGGGTGACCGCGGTCGGGGTCACCCGGGTCGGGGTGACCGGCGCGCTCAGGAGGAGGAGGACACGAGGCGGGCCCGGTGCTCGGGCCACTCCTCGGGCAGGATGCCGAACACCACGGCGTCCCGCCACGTCCCGTTCGGCCGCTGCCTGTTCCGCCGCAGCGTCCCTTCGTGCACCCCGCCGATCCGCCGGATCGCCGCCTGCGACCTGAGGTTCAGGTGGTCGGTCTTCAGCTGCACCCTGTTGTGGCCGAGCACGTCGAAGGCGTGGTCGATCAGCAGCACCTTGCAGCTGGTGTTCACCGCCGTGCGCCAGACCGTCCGGCCGTACCAGGTCCAGCCGATCTCGATGCTCTGGTCGAAGCCGGGCACGTCGATGTAGGTCGTCCAGCCGACGGCCTTGCCGGTG
This sequence comes from Nonomuraea sp. NPDC003804, assembly GCF_040610675.1. NCBI lineage: Bacteria > Bacillati > Actinomycetota > Actinomycetes > Streptosporangiales > Streptosporangiaceae > Nonomuraea > Nonomuraea sp. NPDC003804. Next base: position 133,401 of record NZ_JBEXMT010000020.1, on the reverse strand, counting down.
TGCCGGGGGATGACCGCGTGCGCCGCGTACTTGTCGCTGCCGATGATCTCGGCGGCGATCGCGGCGAGCTCGTCCGGCGTGCGCGGCGTCGGGACGGACAGCCAGCGCCACACCTCGTCGTCACCGCCGCCCGCCTCGAACAGGTCGGGTATGTGGCCGAGGGTGAGCGGCTCGAGCCGTACGACGGAGTTCTCGTGGACGATGGCGGTCGGCATCTTGACGGTCATGCGGCACACCGTACAGAGCAGCGCCCACCTGCGGTCATGGCCACCCGGCCGGTTTTCCTCGCGACCACTTGTCGACACCCATACCGGCCGGTCGGTAGGGTCACGTCATGGACTTCGCCTTCGACACCGTCACCGAGGACCTGCGCGAGCGGCTGCTGCGCTTCATGGACGAGTTCGTCTATCCGGCCGAGCAGGCCTTCGAGGAGCAGGCGGCGGCCGGCGGCTGGAGCAGCCCGCCGCTGATGTCCGATCTGAAGGAGGAGGCCCGCAGGCGAGGGCTGTGGAACCTCTTCCTGCCCGGCGAGCACGGTGCCGGCCTCACCAACCTGCAGTACGCGCCGCTGGCCGAGATCATGGGTCGCAGCCCGCGCATCGCGCCGACCGCGACCAACTGTGCCGCGCCCGACACGGGGAACATGGAAGTGCTGTCGATGTTCGGCAGCGAGTGGCAGCGCAAGGAGTGGCTGCAGCCGCTGCTCGACGGCGAGATCCGCTCGGCGTTCGCGATGACCGAGCCCGAGGTCGCCTCCTCCGACGCGACCAACATCGCCACCCGGATCGTCAAGGACGGCGCGGAGTACGTCATCAACGGCCGCAAGTGGTTCATCTCCGGCGCGATGAACCCGGACTGCAAGATCTTCATCGTCATGGGCAAGACCGACCCCGACGCGCCCAAGCACCGCCGGCAGAGCATGGTGCTCGTTCCCCGCGACACCCCCGGCCTGCGCATCGAGCGCGGCATGCACGTCTTCGGCTACAGCGACGCCGACCACGGCGGCCACGCCGAGGTGGTCTTCGAGGACGTGCGCGTGCCCGCGGAGAACCTGATCGGCGAGGAGGGCGGCGGCTTCGCGATCGCGCAGGCCAGGCTCGGCCCCGGCCGTATCCACCACTGCATGCGCATGATCGGCATGGCCGAGCGGGCGATCGAGCTGATGTGCAGGCGCTCGCTGAGCCGTACGGCCTTCGGCAGGACCATCGCCGAGCAGGGGGTGGTCCAGGATTGGATCGCCGAGTCCAGGGTGCGCGTCGAGCAGCTCAGGCTGCTGGTGCTGAAGACCGCATGGCTGATGGACACCGTCGGCAACAAGGGCGCCCACACCGAGATCCAGGCGATCAAGATCGCCACTCCCCGTGACGTGGAGTGGATCCTCGACAAGGCCATCCAGGTGCACGGCGCCGGCGGGGTCAGCCAGGACTTCCCGCTGGCCGGGCTCTGGGCGGGCGTGCGGTCGCTGCGCTTCGCCGACGGGCCCGACGAGGTGCACAAGCGTTCGCTCGCCCACAGGGAGCTGAAGAAGTGGATGTAGTCGACAGGTTCCTCGCGAACGCTCCCTCCGACCGCCTGGAGTTCCTGCGCGCCAGATTCGACGCGGGGCTGGCGTGGGTGCATTTCCCCGTCGGGCTGGGCGGGCTCGGCGCGCCCCGCGAGACGCAGCAGGAGGTCGAACGCGCGCTCGCGCACACCCCGCAGCTCGACACCGGCGTGCAGGCGATCGGCCTGGGCATGGCCGCCCCCACCATCCTCGCCTTCGGCACCGAGGGGCAGAAGAAGCGCTTCCTGCGCCCGTTGTGGACGGGCGAGGAGATCTGGTGCCAGCTGTTCAGCGAGCCCGGCGCGGGCTCGGACCTGGCCACGCTCGCGACGCGAGCCGTCAAGGACGGCGACGAATGGGTCGTCGACGGTCAGAAGGTGTGGACCTCGGGCGCCCACCACGCCCGCTGGGCCATCCTCGTCGCCAGGACCGACCCCGACCTGCCCAAGCACCGCGGCCTGACGTACTTCATCTGCGACATGCGCGCCCCCGGCGTCGAGGTGCGCCCGCTGCGCCAGATCACCGGAGAGGCCGAGTTCAACGAGGTCTTCCTCACCGGGGTGCGGCTCTCCGACGACCTGCGCCTCGGCGAGGTCGGCGACGGCTGGCGGGTCGCCCGGACCACGCTCATGAACGAGCGCGTGGCCATCGGCGGCGGACCCGTCCGCCAGGGCGGCGGCATGATCGGGCTGGTCGCCGACGCCTGGCGCGAACACCCCGCGCTGCGCACCCACGACCTGCACCAGCGCCTGCTCGCGCTGTGGGTGGAGGCCGAGGTCACCCGCCTATCAGGGGTACGGCTGCGCGAGCAGCTCGCCGCGGGACAGCCCGGCCCGGAGGGCTCGGGCATGAAACTGTCGTTCGCCAGGCTCAACCAGGCGCTGACCGGATTCGAGGTGGAGTTCCACCGCGACCTCGGCTACGACGACTGGGCCTTCCGCCGCTCCGACTCGGTCGACTTCCTCGGCCGCGGCCCCGGCTACCGCTACCTGCGGGCCAAGGGCAACTCGATCGAGGGCGGCACCTCCGAGATCCTGCGCAACATCATCGCCGAACGCGTGCTCGGCCTGCCCTCCGAACCCCGCGCCGACAAGGACGTGCCCTGGAAGGACCTGCCGCGATGACGCTGCTCTACACCGACGTCGAGGACGAGCTGCGGGCCACCGTGCGCGCCGTGCTCGCCGACCGCTGCCCGCCGTCCGCGGCGCCGGCCAGGGTGGAGGGCGAGCCCTGCGACCTCGAACTGTGGAAGACGCTGGCGCGAGACATCGGCGTGGCCGGGCTGCTGATCCCCGAGCAGTACGGCGGAGCGGGCGCCTCCGCGAGGGAGGTCGCGGTCGTGCTGGAGGAACTGGGCAGGGCGGTGGCGCCGGTCCCGTTCTTCACCAGCGCGGTGCTGGCCACCCACGCCCTCCTCCAGGTGGGCGCCGCCGGCCCGCTGGGCGCGATGGCGGAGGGCGAGAGCGCCGCGGCCCTCGCCGTGCCGTTCGCGGCCACGCCGTACCGGGAGGTCCCCTCGGCGGTCACCTTGACCGGCGGGAGGCTGAGCGGGCAGGTCCGCGGCGTGGCCGGCGCCGACGTGGCCGACGTGCTGCTGGTGCCGGCCGGCGGCGTCCTGCACGCGGTCCGCGCGGCCGGCGCCCGCGTCGAGGTGGTGCCGTCGCTCGACCTGACCAGGCCGCTCTCGAACGTCACCCTGGACGGCGCCGCGGCCGAACCGCTGGGCGCGTTCGACCTGGCGGAGACGCTGCGGTTCGGGGCGGGGCTGCTGGCCTCCGAGCAGCTCGGCGTGGCCGAGTGGTGCCTGGAGACGACGCTCGCCTACGTCAAGGAGCGCTACCAGTTCGCCAGGCCCGTCGGGTCCTTCCAGGCGATCAAACACCGGCTCGCCGACCTGTGGCTGGACGTCGTCAGGGCCAGGGCCGCGGCCCGCGCGGCCACCGCCGCCGACCCGGTGTCGGCCGCGGTCGCGCAGGCCTGGAACGCGGGCGTGGCGGTGCACGCGGCGGAGGAGGCGGTGCAACTGCACGGCGGCATCGGGATGACCTGGGAGCATCCCATCCACCTGTACCTCAAGCGCGCCAAGTCCACCGAGATCGCGCTCGGCACGCCGGGTGACCACAGGGACGCGCTGGCCGGGCTCGCCGACCTGCCGGCTCCCGCCTGATCGTCAACGCGCCGCGACGCCGTACAGGAGGGTGTCGAGCAGGCGGGCGGCCAGGGCGTCGGGGTCGGCGTCGTCGGGTGCCGTGTGCGCGGTCTCGGTCAGCAGCGCCAGGTAGGCCTGCCGTACCCAGGCCACGTCCGCCTCGGGGCGCAGCAGCCCGGTGTCCCGCGCCCTGGCGAACACCGCGTCGCACTTGCCCATCACGCTCTCCTGCACCTGCCTGGCCTCGGCGCCCATCGGCACGGGGCCGGCCAGGGTGAACCGCCATCCCGGTTTGACCTCGAGGATCGCCGCCGTCGCCTGGTGGAGGGCGACCAGTGGGGGAGCGGTCTGCGGGCGCGCGGCCTCGACGATCGCGTCGAGCTCGCGCCACGCGGCCAGCTCCATCGCCTCGATGAGCGCTTCACGGTTGGCGAAGCGCCGGTGGATCGTGGCCCGCGCGACCCCCGCCGCCTCGGCGATCTGCTCCATCGTGGCCGAGGGGTTCTCGCGGAACAGCCGCTCGGCGGCCGCCATGATCGCTCGCACGCTGCGCTCGGCGTCCGCCCGCAACCGCCTGACTGTCATGCGCCGACGCTACAGCACCTAACTGAGACAAACTGTTGCAGTTATTCATCAAGCTGCTACATTCGCTCTCATGAACAAGACTGCTCTCGTCACCGGCGCCTCCTCCGGGATCGGCGCCGAGTTCGCCCGGCAGCTCGCCGCCCGGGGTCACGACCTCGTGCTCGTGGCCCGCTCCGTGGAGAGGATGGAGGCGCTGGCCGCCGAGCTGGCCGACCGGCACGGCGTCGCCGTCGAGGTGATCGGCCAGGACCTGTCCGCCCCCGACGCCGCCGCCAGGGTGGCCGAGCGCGTCCAAGGACGCCGGATCGACCTGCTGGTCAACAACGCGGGTTTCGGTACGGCGGGCCGCTTCCAGGACCTCTCGCCGGAGCGCGAGCACGACGAGCTCATGGTCAACGTGGTCGCGCTCGTCGGCCTGACCCACGCGCTCGTGCCGGGCATGCTGGCGCGAGGGGAGGGGGCGGTGGTCAACGTCGGCTCCACCGCGGGTTTCAACGTCGCGCCCTACTTCGCCACCTACGGCGCGTCCAAGGCCTTCGTCCTCAACTTCAGCCTGGCCCTGTGGAGCGAGCTGCGCGGCACCGGCGTCAAGGTGCTCGCCGTGACCCCGGGGCCGGTCGAGACCCCCTTCTTCGACGTGCTCGGCACGAGAGACGCGGCGATCGGCGGCAAGATGTCCACGCCCCGGCAGGTGGTCGCCGCGGCGCTGCGCGGCCTCGACCGCGACCGCGGCTACGTGGTGCCGGGGGCGAGCAACTTCGCGATGGCCCACCTCATGCCGCGCCGGCCGCGCCGGCTGCTGGCCCTGGTGAGCCGGATGGTCACCAGGGGCGTCGCGCGCACCCCTACGGTCGCAACGACCTGATCAGCAGGTCGGCGAAGTGCGCCCCGACCTGGGCGCCCGAGAGCCGGCCGTCGGCGTGGTACCAGGTGCCCAGATGGTGGACCGAGCCGAAGAAGTAGTCGACCACGATCTCGGCGGGCACGTCCGCACGGAACACGCCCTCGCGCTGCCCCTCGGCCACCAGGTCGCGGAAGCGTTCGTGGTAGCGCCGGCGATCGGCCCTGACCGTCTTCTGCGTCTCGGGGGCCAGCAGGTGCATCGACCTGAAGAAGATCTTGGAGTCGTCGAGGTTGTCCGCCGTTGTCTCCACGACGTCGGCCGCCGCGGCGTGCAGACGCTCCGCCACGGTCCCCGGGCCGTCGGCGATCCTGGTCAGCCTGTCCATCTGCATCCGCAGCACGCGACCGTAGATCTCGTGCAGCAGGTCGTCCTTGGAGTCGAAGTAGTGGTACATCGCGCCCTTGGTGACCCCGGCCGCGACCACGATCTCCTGCACCGACGTGCTCTCGAAGCCACGGTCGGCGAACAGCCTCGTCGCCTCCGACAACAGCCGCTGCCTGACCGGTTCATCCTGTGCCATGGTCAACAGCATACCGACTGGTCGGTTGAGTGTCCGGAAGGGCCTCGTCACGGCTAAGTTAGGCTTACCTTGGGTATCTGATGACCAGCGAGGGATCTTCGGCGTGGCAGATCCAAGGTGGACCTACTGAACTCGGGGAGTTTGCCGTGCCCGGTGGCTCGATCTACGTGCAGCAGGACGAGAAGTTCACAGGTTCGTCCCCGCAGTGGTGGTACGAGAAGTTCTGGCGCGAGGACGCCAAGAACCGGCAACGGTCGAGGGCGATCAAGGCGGGAGTCGGGTTCGTCGCGGGGCTGGGGCTGGCCTTCCGCTTCGACCTGCCCTGGATCCCCGTCTTCGGGCTGCTGTTCGCCGGTCTCGTCGCCGCCCTCGACTGGGGCATCGTCTGGTACAACTTCAACGCCACCTCCGTCTGGCGCGGCCGCCGCCGCGGTGAGGTGATCACCCAGCGCAAGCTCAAACGCGGCCTCAACAAGTCCGGCTACCGCATCCTGCAGGGCCGGGCCATCCGCGGCCAGGCCTCCATCGACCATCTGATCATCGGCCCCGCCGGGGCCTGGATCGTCGACAACGAGGCGTGGTCGCCCGACACCGACATCGCGGCCTACGGCGGGCGGCTGTTCTTCGGCGAGAAGTTCGGCTCCCACGTGGCCAAGCCGCTGGTCGACACCGCCGACGCCTTCGCCGCACTGCTCAGCAGGGAGACCGGCATCGCGCTGTCCATCGAGCCGATGCTCGCCGTCCACTGCGGACGGCTGCCGCGCGGCGGCATCGTGAGCGGCGAGGGCATCACGCTGCTCAAGCCCTCGCTGGTGGCCAAGGTCATCAAGAGGGCGGGCCGGGTGGTGCTGACCGAGGAGCAGATCGAGCTGATCGCCCGTACGGCGGCGCGGGAGCTGGCTAGGCCAGTCGCTCGATGAACTCCGCCAGCTGGGTGACGTTGCGGCACTCGCGCATCGGCACGATCGAGCCGTAGGCGGTGGCGAGGGAGTCGCCGCTGTCCCACTGCCGCCTCGGCTCGGGGTTGAGCCAGTACGCGTGCCGGGCGCCCTTGGCCAGCCGGCGCAGCGTGTCGAGCGCGGGCGGCTGGTAATTGGAACGCGCGTCACCGAGAATCAGCAGGCTGGTCCTGGGCCCGACGGCGTCCTTTTCGGCGAACTCCTCGAATGCCCGCCCATAATTCGTCCGGCCGAAGCGCGACATATGAGCTTCTGTTGCGAGTCGGGTCAGTGCCTCCCCCACATCTCCACCCGGGGTGAAGAACCGGGTGATTTCATCCACGGTGTCGACGAAACCGAATGCGCGCACCTTGGTGAACTGCTCCCTCAGCGCGTACGTGAGCAGCAGCGTGAAATGGGCGAAGGACGAGACCGAGTCGCTCGTGTCGCACAGGATGACCAGCTCGGGCTTGTGCGGGCGCGGCGGCCGGAACCTCGGCTCCACGGGCACGCCGCCCGTGGACAGCGACGCCCGCACCGTCCTGCGGAAGTCGAGCCGCCCGCGCCTGCCGTGCCTGTGCTTGATCGTCAGGCGCGTGGCCAGGCGGCGGGCCAGCGGATACACCTCTCTGCGCAGCCTGGCCAGGTCCGCCCTGGTGATCCGCAGGAAGTCCAGCTGGTCCACCGGCGGCCGTACGGCGGAGCGGGCGATGCGCTCGATGCCGGAGTCCTCGGCGATCCGCCGCCGGACGTCGGCGGCCACGGCCTCCTCGAAGCGCCTGATGTCGGTGGTGATCCGTTGCCTGGCGGTCCTCTCCTCCAGACCGCCCCGCGGGACACCCCGCAGCAGGCGCGCGATCAGGGTCTCGGGGGACAGGGCCCGCATGACGCTGTAGGAGAACCAGTTCTGCCTGCCCTCCGCGGCGGGCTGGCGGCCGAACCGGTCGACCATCGCGCGGGCGAACTGCCTCATCTCGGCATCCGTCGAACCGTGCAGCAGCTCGGCCAGGCGCTCGCGAGGGTCGTCGGGCGGGTCGGCCGGGTGCTCGCGTGGATCGTCGGGCGGGTCGGCCGGGTGCTCGCCTGGGCTGCCTGCCGTACCGGACAGCCCGGTGGTGGACGACGGGAACCACAGGTCGAACAGCATGTCGAAGCCCGGCCGGTAGGCGGGCTTCTTGACCAGCGTCGCCGCGTAGGCGGCCCGCAGCGACTCCCGCTCGGTCAGGTCGATCACGCGCAGCGCCCTGGCCGCGTCGAGACCCTCCGCCAGCGATACCGGCAGCCCCGCTTCGCGCAGCGCGTGCACGAAGCCGACATGCCGGTCCACCAGGCTCACAGGCCCAGCTCCTTGCGGGCGCGCGTCTGGTCGGAGGCGTGCTTGAGCACCACGCCGAGCGTGCCGGAGACGGTCTCCTCGTCGAGCTCCGCACGGCCGAGCGCCAGCAGCGTGCGCGCCCAGTCGACGGTCTCGGCGACCGAGGGGGCCTTCTTCAGCTCGAGCGCCCGCAGCGTGGCCACCGTCCTGGCGAGCTGTTCGGCCAGGTCCGCGGGCAGGGTCGGCACCTGCGACAGCACGATGTCGCGCTCGCGCTCCGGGGTCGGGTACTCGATGTGCAGGTAGAGGCAGCGCCGCTTGAGCGCCTCCGACAGTTCCCGCGTGGCGTTGGAGGTGAGCACGACGAACGGCCGCAGCGTCGCCTCGATCGTGCCCAGCTCGGGGATCGTCACCTGGAAGTCCGACAGCAGCTCCAGCAGCAGGCCCTCGACCTCGACGTCCGCCTTGTCCGTCTCGTCGATCAGCAGGACGGCCGGCTCGGCGCTCCTGATCGCCTTGAGCAGGGGCCGCTCCAGCAGGAACTCCTCGGAGAAGATGTCGTCGTCCGAGCTGGTCGCCTGGATGCGCAGCAGCTGCTTCTTGTAGTTCCACTCGTACAGCGCCCTGGCCTCGTCGAGCCCCTCGTAGCACTGCAGCCTGATCAGGCGGGCCCCGGTCGCCTTCGCGACCGCCTTGGCCAGCTGCGTCTTGCCGACCCCCGCCGGTCCTTCGGCGAGCAGCGGCTTGCCGAGCGCGGCGGCCAGGAACACCGAGGTGGCGATGGAGTCGTCGGAGAGGTAGTCAACGGCGGCGAGGCGCTCGCTCACGTCGGCGGGCGAGTTGAACATCGATGCTCCTGTCAGGCGGGGGGCCGAACTTTATTCTAGCAGGGGCCAACAATAAGTCCGGATTGACGGGTTCTGTGGCGTTAAGAGAAATGGCGATAAACGGTCTTCTGCCTTATTGCAGTAATGGCCATGGCAAGAAGCGGATTGTGTCGGTTCGGCGGATGCGACATGAGGGGATTTCCCGCTTCGACTTCACAGTCACTCAGAGAGGAAAAAGCGATGCGTATCGCAGTAGCCGCCACCGGCCTGATCCTGCTCTCCGGATTCGGTCTCGCCTCCATGGCGACCTCCGTCGCGGCGCAGAGCCTGCCCGGCCGCGCGGTCCTCGCCGCCGACCCCGACGACGACTTCGGTCCCAGGCGCTTCGACGAGGACCTCGACGACGACCTCGGCAGGATGAACGGCCGCAAGGGCGGCCTCGGCAAGATCGACTTCGGCAAGGGGAACTTCGGCAAGATCGGCCACGACTTCAAGGGCAATCCCGGATTCAAGGGTGACCCCGGGTTCAAGGGCGGCCACGACTTCAAGGGCGACGGGTTCAAGGACGGCCACGACTTCAAGGGTGGCCACGGGTTCAAGGGCGGCCACGGCTGCGGTGGTGGCGGCGGCGGATGGTGGGGCGGCCCCCGCTGCGGCGGCTGGGGCCCGGGCTGGGGTCCCGGCCCCCACACCGGCGGCGGCGGCATGGCCAAGGCGACCGTTCGCAAGTGATGATCCGTCATGCAATCGGCCGCCACGCCCTGTGTGTGGCGGCCTCCCTCATGGCCCTGACCCTCACACCGGCGCCCGCGAACGCGGCCACCGGCAGGGCCGAGTCCCCCGACCCCTCCGGGCCTCGCACGTCCAAGGCCCCCGACCCCTCCGGGCCTCGCACGTCCAAGGCCCCCGACCCCTCCGGGCCTCGCACGTCTAAGACCCCCGACCCCTCCGGGCCTCGCACGTCCAAGACCCCCGACCCCTCCGGGCCCGAGACTTCCGAACGCGCCCGTCCCGGAGCGCGCCAGGCGCCCAACGTGTCTCCGCCCAAGGCACCCACCCCACCCCAGTCACCCCACCCACCTGCGCCGTCGAGCCCGCCCAAGCCAGTCAGTCGTTCCAAGCCGGTGACTTCGCCTGCGCCGCCCAGTCCGTCGAAGCCGGTCGCCCGCTCGAAGCCGTCGGTCCCGCCTGCGCCGCCGAGCCCGCCCAAGCCGGTCCGGACCCGCACACCAGGCCCAGGAAAGGCCGATACTCCGGGCCGGGCTGAGAGGCCCGGGCAGGCCCGCGCCGTCGTGCCCGCGCCAGTACGAGGCGAGCCGGTCTCCCGGCCGGTCAAGCAGGTCCGCGCTGCCGCGCCCGCGCCGGCGCGAGTGGAGACGACCCCCAGGCCGCCGCAGCATGCCCGAGCCGACCGCGCCAGGCCCGGCGGTGCCGAAACCTCCACACCCCGCCGTGCTGAGACGTCCGAGCCCCGCCGTGCCGAGACATCGGAGCCCCGTCGGGCTGCGACGTCCGAGCCCCGTCGGGCTGCGACGTCCGAGCCCCGTCGGGCTGAGATGTCCGAGCCCCGTCGGGCTGAGACCTCCGCACCCCGTCGGACCGAGACCCCCAGACCTGGCCGGGATGAGACGTCCGAGCCCCGTCGGGCCGAGACGTCTGAGGCTCGCCGGGCCGGACGTCTCCAGGCCGCTCCGGCGGACGTGCCCGCCCGCGCCAGGCCGTTCCCGGTCAAGCCGCCCCGGACGACGGGTGTCGGGCCCACCGGAGCCAAAGGAATCGACTCGCCTCCCCTGAACCTCCAGATCCCCAGCCTCGACATCGCCGCCGCCGTCATGCGGGTCGGCGTCGACGAGGACGGCAGGATCGGCGCCCCGCCGCTCAGCGTCTCCGACAAGGTCGGCTGGTTCAAGATGGGGCCCAGGCCGGGCGCGCCCGGCGCGGCGGTGATGGTCGGGCACTACGACAACACCACGGGCCCGGCCGTCTTCTACCGGATCAGCGAGCTCACCCCCGGCAGACGCGTCTTCGTGACCCGCAAGGACGGGCGCCGACTGCGCTTCGTCGTCACCAAGGTCGCCACCTATCCGAAGGACGAGTTCCCCGCGCGGGAGGTGTACGGCGATCCCGGCCATCCGGCCCTCCGGTTGATCACCTGCGCCGGGGCGTTCAACACCACCACGAGGCACTACCTCGACAACACGGTGGTCTTCGCCAAGCTCATCACCGGGCGGCGGGCGGCCGGACCGATGGACCGCCGCTGATTCGACCTGTGCCGTGAAGTCGGGTATGTTTCTTCCCGCAGGCGCCGCTAGCTCAGTTGGTTAGAGCAGCTGACTCTTAATCAGCGGGTCCGGGGTTCGAGTCCCTGGCGGCGCACAGCTGAGAATCTGGCCCGGCTTCCGTATGGAGGCCGGGCCAGATTTGCGTTGAGGCCAGCGTGAGCGCATCAGCGAGCAGAAGCTTCTCGTTCTTCCGTCGGCCTGCGACTTGTCTCCGTTTCGGGACGAGGACACTCTGGCGACGGGTCTGGTTGTTCAGAGGTGGCCGGCGTCCAGCCTCGCGGATGAGACGGGCCAAGGCCTCCGCGGCATGACGGGCGACCTGCGGAACGACCGTCACGTAGATATCGGCCATCAGCACGATGCCGGAATGACCGAGTCGGTACTGGATAGATGATTTGCGCCAGCCTAAAGCGCGAGACTGGCTGCTCCATGTCGCAAATCATGCAGACGAATGGGCGGAAGTCCGCTTTGACCGATCAACGCGCCGAAGGTTCGGGTCAGGACGTCGGGAGTCATCGGGCGGCCGCGTTGGGCGTTGAAGACGTAGCCACCGCCGTCTTCACCGAGGAGGGCGAGTTCGGCCTGCTGGTGGTCGCGGTGGCGGCGTAGTGCGGTGACGGTGGCGTGGTCGAGCGCGATGGTGCGGCGGACGGACGGCGGCGTTGAGTGCGGCGCGCAGGGTGGCGTGCAGGCGGGTGAGCATGGTCGCCGAAGCGGGCGCGGGTCGCGGGATCGTGGCGGACATGCGCTGCACGTCGCGGATGGACAGGTCACGGAGCGGGATGCCGCCCAGATGCGGGGATGAGGTCGCTGTCGACGTGCGCGGTGTAGTTCCGTGGATGTGACCGGTGACGGGCAGGGCGACTCTCCGATCAAGATGGGGTAACGGTGAGTGAATCGTGGGGATGTTTGCGATGATGAAGGGGGCCGGGTCAGGTCGAGGGAGGTGAGGCTGGTGTCCTACAGTCCGAAGTTGGCGGCGGCGCTGTCGGGTGCCACGCTTCGCCAGCTCGCGCACTGGCGTAAGGCCAGTTCTGGCCGTGGCGCCGTGCTGGTGCCGGAGATCTCACCGGTACGGCCGGTGCTGTACTCGTTTCGGGACCTGGTCGCCCTGCGCACGTGTGTGAAGCTGCGCAATGACGCTTCCTTGCAGAAGATTCGCCGAGCGTTGGACACGCTCCGCGACGATCTGCAGGAGCGCGAGCATCTGTCGGCTTACCAGTTGGTGACCGACGGGTCGACGATCTTTCTGGTCGAGCAGGGGCAGGCCACCGACCTGGTGCATCGCAAGGCCAACGTCGTCATCCATGAACTGGTCGAGGTGCTGCGGCCGTTCTATCGTGATGGACGGCACATTCCGGATCTACTGCGTCCCCGGGAGCACGTCACGGTCGACCCCGCGGTCCGTGGCGGTATGCCGGTGATCGAAGGAACCCGCGTGCCGTACGACGAGATCGCGGCGCTGTTGCGGGACGGCGTTCTGGCCGAGCGGATCGCGGACTACTACCCGAGCGTGTCGGCCACCGCGGCCTTGGATGCGGCCGATTTCGCCGACTACGTCGACAGTTACGAACCCCCCAGGGAGCAGCGTGAGGCTGCTGCTGGATGAGAACGTCCCCCGTCCCTTGCAACAGGTTCTGACCAGCTTCGTGCTGAACCACCACATTGTCCATCTACTGGATCTTCCGGGTTGGTCGGGTACGCAGGATGAGACTTTGTATCCGCGCGCCGCGGCCGAGGGGTTCCATGTTGTTGTCACCAATGACGGCCGTCAGATGCAGCGACCTCGGGAAGTGGTCGCGATCGCGGCCTCTGGCCTGCACCGGATCGAATACCCGCACAAGCACCCGGGGCTGCTCGGGATGGGCGTCGCGATCGCGACGGTCACCGCGGGGTTGCCGAGTGCGCTGGCGTTGCTGGAAGAGGCCGGCGGACCGCGCTTGATCACGTTGCGAGGAGTCGATCCCACGGTGGCGAGTCGGCTTCAGGCGATCGACCCTGCGATGAATCCGCCCAGGTTCTGGCCTACGTCTCTGTAGTCTCGGCGGACCGCCAGGCGTCCCGGATCTCGGGCCGGATCGCGCCACGCGAAGCAACGAGGAGCCCCCGATCGAGCGCGCGGACTTCGGCGACGGAGGGTCGTGCTTGAGCGGAGCCGGAGGACGTAGCGGAAGTGCTGCACGCCGACGGAGGCGAGCCATCACCCGCTGTGGTGCCGTGCCGTGGCGGATGGATGTGCCCACCCATGACGAGTCGGGGCGAGTCCGAACCGTTGAAGGGCGCCGTCGTGCCGGGTCCGTGGAGCCTGAGCCGCGCGGTGCATGACGGCTGCCGGGCGGGCTGTGATGGAGGAGCGCCTCCTCGCGGAACTGATCGGTGACTTGCGGTGACCGGGTCGCGGGCGCTCAGCGAAGCTCTTCGCGATGCCGCCGCGCCCACGCGTAGGCGGCCTTGACCCGGTCGACCGCACCCGAGGCGCGCAGCCGTACCATCGCAGGGTCTCCGGCCTCGGCGGCCCGGTCGATACCCCGCCAGCAGCGGTCCTGCCACCACAGCACCGTCTCGACGAGGGGGGACCGGTCGGCCAGGCCGTACCCGGCGCAGATCACCCTGGAGCGCCGACTCACCTCGGCCGGGTCGTTCCCTTCCCACCATCCGGCGTACTGCCAGCACAGGTGGGCCACGTCGTGGATCCGGTCGCCGGGCGAGGCGAGGTCCCAGTCGATGAACGCGACCGGTCGCAGCCCCTGCCCGAGGTCGCGATAGACGATGTTGCCCGGCCACAGGTCGTTGTGGCAGACCACCTCGCTCTGCCCGGCGAGGGCCGTACCGGCGGTGAGGTCGTGCAGTTCGCGGGTGAGCGCACCGGCCCGGGCGAGGCCGGCGTCGGCACCGACCGCCTCGGGCCCGCCGCCGGCCCAGTCCCAGGCGACGTGTCCGTCCAGGAAGCTCAGCACCTGCCGCCCCTGCTCGTCCCAGCCGAGGAACCGGGGCGCGCCCGTCCACCCGGCTCGCTCGAGGAAGATCAACAGCTCGCGGACGAATGTCGGATCGCCGTGGAAGCTCGGGCTGACCGGGCGCCGGACCGTGTTGCCGACCCGGACCACGCCGCTGACCCGGCCACCCGGCAACCCCGTCTCCGAGGGGTGGGACGCGTGCTCCGGTCGCATCCGAGATGCCCTGGCTATCGCTGCTTGCGGCGCTTGCGGCGGACGTCGACGCCGCCCCAGAACGCGAACCCGGTGACCCTGATCCGCGGCGCACCCGGTGCTCCGGCGCCGCTGGCGGCGTGGTCGAAGCCGCCCATGATGCCGATGCCGGTCACGTCGACGTCGGCGTCGTCGGGCACGACGATCTCGACTCCGCCCATCACGGCGAACGCCCTGATCGTGATCTCCCCGCCGGTCAGCACGGCCTCGCGCAGGTCGATCTTGCCGCCGCCCCAGAAGGCCACCGTGGTGAACAGCCGGGGCGCCCGCCAGATGCCTTTGCGGTGGTATCCGCCCATGACGGCGATCGCCACCCCGCTCTCCTCGCCCGGCGCCGTCGAGGCGGCGGGGGAGTGGACGGGGGTGGGCAGGTCGTGGGTGAGGAGGTCGAGCTCCGCGTAGGTCTTGGCGGAGTAGACCTGGTCGAGGCGCTCGTGGAACTCCTCCATGCCCAGCCGCCCGTCTCCCGCGGCGGCGCGGAGGATCTCGGCGGTGCGTTCGCGGTCGAGGTCGGCGGCGCGCATGTCCTGGGGGCCACGGTCGGGCAGGGGGCTGCTCATGGGTAAAGCGTAGACCGGTTTCACGTGGTACGCGGGGTCGTGCGAAGCTGTCAGTGTCCCCAAGACCAGGAGGTCCTGATGGCTGAAACACCGGCGGAACCCGAGCCGATCGAGGCTCCCGAGGATGAGCTGAAGCGGAAGTTCCGCGAGGCGCTCGAGCGCAAGAACAACGCGCACGCAGACTCGGTCGCGGGCGGGCAGGGGAAAGGCCCCTCGAAGATTCACGGTGCCCACGGTCCCGCCTCGAACAAGCGGACCTTCCGTCGTAAGAGCGGCGGCTGACGCCACGACGTCGAAGGGAGGGTACGGCACCTGCCGTACCCTCCCTTCGTTTTTCGGCATTGTGGCGCTGAGTTGCGGAGACGCGGCTGGTGGGAGAATGTGAGAAACATTCTCAATAGCGCCTGGCGGAATAGCCTTGCCACTCTGGAGAGCTTTTTCGCTCCTCTAGCTATAAATATCCATAACCGCCGTCTTCTCCGTCTTTTTGGGGGCTCCTCCGCCTCCTACGCTGTCCCGGTCAGCGCGACGGTGAGGGAGGTCTCGTGCTGGGACTCGATGACTGCCTGGCCGAGGTCATGGCCATACCCGGAGCGCTCGACGCGATGGTGGTCGAGCACACGAGCGGCATGGCGGTGGTCGCGAACGGGAGCGAGGGCCTGGACGCCGAGCGCTCCGCGGCGGCGCTGAGCGAGGCACTGCGCCACACCACGGACGGGCTCGCCCAGACCTCCCCCGATGGCACGATCCGGATCGACGAGATGCTCGTCACCACCGACAAGGGCCACCACCTCGTGCGCCACCTGGTGACCCCGTTCGAGGGCCCGCTGGTCATCTACGTGCGGCTGGACAAGGAGCGGGCCAACCTCGCCCTGGCCCGCTACCGCCTGCAGGCCATCTCAGGACAGTTGACCTCGTGACATGCCGGCACTGGACACGCTGCTCGCCGGGCTGGCGAGAGAACGCTCGACGGGCGCCCTGCGGGTGGGGCGGGCCGGCGCGATCTTCATGGACGCCGGCCGGGTCACCTACATGGAGTGCGCGGACACGCCGAGGGCCGAGGACGTGCTGATGGCCAGCGGCAGGGTCTCGGCGCCCGCCCTGCGCAGGGCCCAGCGCGAGGGCGGCGCGCGCCTGGTCGACTACGGCATGCTCACCAAGGGCGAGCTGCAGCACTGCGTGCTCGGCGCGGTCCTCGACGCGGCGTACTTCCTCCTGCCGGTCACCGGGGCCAGGCCCAAGTTCCGGCCCGGCGAGCGGCACTGGCTCGGCTCCCACTGGTTCTTCGAGGTCGAGGAGATCGTCCGCGAGTGTGCCAGGAGGCGGGCCCAGCTGGAGCGCGTCTGGCCGTCGGCGGAGGTGGACACCGCTCCGGTCGCGCCGGTCAGGAGGCCGCCGGGCCACCGTGTCGTGCTGAGCGACCTGCAGTGGGAGATCCTCGTCCACGCCGACCGCATGGCCACCCCCCTGGAACTGGCCATGAGGCTCGGCCGGCCCGGCTACGCGACGCTGCTGGCCGTACGGCGGCTGGCGGCGGCGGGGCTGCTCACCCGTCCGGAGGGTACGGCGCCGCCGCTGCCGCGACGGGTCGACCGGGTTCCGGAGGCCGGGCCGCGCCACGACCCCGACGCTCCTGCTCTGCCCCTGGGGCCCGTGGTGACCGCGGACCCGACCGACGTGAACCTGCTGTTGCGGCTGAAGAAGGCGCTGGAGGAGCTGTCGTGAGGTTCCCCTCACTCAGAAGGAGGCCACCGGTGGAGCTGCGGGACGAGGTGCTGAAGGAGATGATCCTGTTGCGCGAGCGCACGCCCGACGTCAGCGGAAGCATCGCCTGCAGCGTGGACGGGCTGACCATCGCCAGCGACCTGACAGGCGGCAACGTCGAGCAGACCGCCGCGCTGTCGGCGGCGCTGCTGGCCCTCAGCAGACGCATGGCCGTCATGGCCGGCAAGGGTGCCCTGGAGGAGACCCTCATCTCGGGCAGCGCGGGCTTCGCCGCCTTCTACACGGCCGGCCCCACGATCGTCCTCACAGTCCTGGCCGAGCCCGGCACCAATCTCGGGCTGCTGCGGCTGGAGGGTCGCAAGACGGCGGCGAGCGTCGCCGCCATCGCATCGCGAAAGTGACTCGCATTCACACGGAGGAAACGCATGGCCAGCATGGACGTCTCGCTCAAGGAGATGATGGCGATCGACGGCGCGCTCGGGGCCGTCGTGGTCGACTACGGCAGCGGCATGGCGCTCGGCGCCCTCGGCGGCTCCAAGGACCTGGACCTGCAGGTAGCCGCCGCGGGCAACACCGAGGTCGTCAAGGCGAAGATGCGCACGATGGAGTCGCTCGGCCTCAAGGACGTCATCGAGGACATCCTCATCACGCTGACCGGTCAGTACCACATCATCAGGCCGATGACCGGCAGGGGCGGCAAGGGACTCTTCCTTTACCTGGCGCTGGACCGCACCAGGGCGAACCTGGCGCTGGCGCGCCACCAGCTGCGCGGCATCGAGGAGAAGCTCGAGGTCTGACGGACCACGCCCCGTGTCCGCGGCGCGGCGGGCACGGGGCGTGCCGTACGACCGGCCCGCGCCTTCTTCAGCCGTGTGTACTCCGGCTTTACCCTGGCGCCACTGCCGATTTCATGATTTTTATCCCCTTGATCGGCTTTCCCGCCGCGCCCGCGCAACCCGTTGTTTTTCAGGGGTTTCCGCGCTCTCCGCGCCTGCTGAATCGTGACGATAAAGGGTAGATCCTCTTTCCGATTCATGGGTTTGCTTTTGCCTTTGGGGTGATTTGCCCATAGAGTCCTTTGCGTTACCGAGCGGTGACCGTGCTCTTCACCAGGGAAGAGTCGGCCGGTCGGCGCCGAATCCCGCGACTGCGGGAACCGGGGACCCATCTCTTTGGGGTGAATCCGGCCTCGTGCCGGTAGGGCATCTCCACGCCCGAACCCGTCAGCTAACCCGGTAGGCGAGATGGAGAGGACACCACCCTTGTACGACAGCCCCCCGAACTGAGCGGCGCTTCCCCCCGCTTCCTTTCGCGCTCTGTCTTTTCGCGTAGCGACTGCTAGGCCCATGCCCGGCTACGCCTTTGCCTGATCTTCATGTGAGCGCGGATTTCCTATCCCTCGCACAAAGGACTTTCATGACCCGCCGCTTTGGCATGCGCGCTTCCGCCCTGCTCGTCACCACCGCCCTCGCCGTCGGTTCCGGCGCCGCCGCCGCTCTCGCCGAGCCCACGGAGCCCGACCTCGCCCGGACCACCCAGCAGCGGACCCTCCTCCAGGGAGGCACCACCGCCTCCTACTTCTGGGACGACTCCTCCGGCCGCGCCGGCGACACCGGCCTGCCCGCGAGCGGCATCTCGATGCGCAAGGGCCTGGCGGCCAGCCCGAGCTGGCCCCTCATGACCGAAGGCTACGTCGTCTACAAGGGTAAGAAGGCCCCCTTCTTCGTCGGTGACCGTGGTCCTGGCGTGCCCTCCAGCAGCGGCGTCATGCTCGACCTCGACGCCAAGACCTTCGCCTACCTCACCGGCGGCGAGTTCAACTCCGACACGCTGATGGTGAACGGCAACGGCGGTCAGGGCCACATCAAGGTCCAGTACGTCATCACCAAGTGGGGTGACGGCGTGGGCAAGAAGAACCACCCCGTCGCCTTCTCCACCGGCGCGTGGGGTCGTATGGACCGCAACCCGGCCAAGCCGCCGGTCGACTACCTGGCCCTGGCCGAGAAGAAGAAGGCCGAGGCCGCCAAGAAGGCGCAGGCCGCCAAGAAGGCCGAGCTGGTCGCCGCCCGCGAGGCGGACGAGCAGGAGTCCAAGGGGACGACGGCCGCCGCCGCGTCGGTCAGGCCCGCCTCCTTCGACGGCCCGGTGCGCACCACCGCCGCCCGGACCGCGACCGAGGACGACAGCCACACCGGCACCGCGCTGGCCATCATCGGCGGTCTCGCGATCGTCGGCGGCGTCGGCTACCTGGGCCGCGGCCACCTGCGCAAGGTCGTCTCCCGCTGATCTCCCCCTTGTCGTCATGCGAAACAGAATGAGATTCTGCTTCGCATGACGCTCATGGCGCGCGCCAACGGCATCGACATCGCCTACGACCCCATCGGCGACCCCCAAGACCGGCCCCTTCTGCTGATCATGGGGCTCGGCTCCCAGCTCGTCCACTGGGACGACGAGTTCTGCGAACTGCTCTCCAGGAGGGGCCACCACGTCGTCCGCTTCGACAACCGTGACGTGGGGCTCTCCACCCACTTCCGCAAGGCGGGCGTGCCCGACCTCACCCCCGGCGCGGCGGCGCCGTACCTGCTGAGCGACATGGCCGGCGACGCGGCGGGCCTGATGGACGCGCTCGGCTGGCCCGCCGCGCACGTGGTGGGCATCTCGATGGGCGGCATGATCGCCCAGGCGCTCGCCATCGGACACCCCGGCAGGGTGCTGACGCTGACCTCCATCATGTCGACGCCCAGCCCCGAGGCCGGGCCCCCCACCCCCGAGGCGATGGCCGCGCTGTTCGGCCCGCCCGCCGCCGACCGGCAGGGCGCGATCGAGCGGGCCCTGGAGGTCTGGTCGGTGATCGGCTCGCCCGGCTACCCCCTCGACCGCGAGCGCGTCGCCCGGCTGGCGGGCCTGGCCTTCGACCGCGACCACGATCCCGCTGGGACCACCAGGCAGCTGGCCGCGATCCTCGCCTCAGGCGACCGTAGCGAGGGGTTGGCGGGCGTGCGGGTGCCCACCCTGGTGGTCCACGGCGAGGCCGACCCGCTGGTCCAGGTCTCCGGCGGCCGGGCCACCGCCGCCGCGATCCCCGGCGCGCGGCTGATGACCTTCGAGGGCATGGGCCACGACCTGCCCCGCCCGCTGTGGGAGCCGGTCATGAACGCGATCACAGATCTTCAAGCGCGCTCCGCAGCCGCCGCAGCAGGCTGAGGTCCACCGGTTCGTGCCGCATCTCGGTGCCGGACGGCGCGGGGACCCGCTTGGGCAGCGCGGGCGCCCTCCTGGGCTTGACGAGCAGGTCGGCCGCCGCCAGTTCCCGTACGGCGAGCAGCACTGTGTAGGCCGTGGTGTCCAGCCGCCTGGCCAGTTGCAGCGGTGTCGCGGTGCCGTCGGCGTGGACCAGCACCTCCCACTGTCGGGCGCTCAGCGTGACGCGATCGCCCGGCAGGCGGGAGACCGGGACCACGGGCGCGGCGTCGAGCTCGTCCGACGGCCAGACCTCGTCCAGCCGGGTGCTCCTGCGGACGCATTCGGCGATGAGCTCGTCGACCTCGAAGTGCCAGTGCGGGCCCAGCCAGTGGCGCTCGCTCGGCTGGAAGGTGGGCCGGGCGGCGTCGGTGCCGAAGAGCACGAGCGCGGCGTCGAGCACCGCCCTGCGCAGCTGCTCGGCCAGTTCGTCGCGGCTCAGCAGGCCCTCGCCGAACAGCGGCTCGCCGCCCTCGCGCCGGGTCACCGCCCGGTCCACGTCGGCCGGGCTCACCCGCCCGCCGCCGGTGAGCAGCTCCTCGATGCCGGGCGTCTCGGCGCTCTCCATGTAGGTCACCTTGCCCTCGAGCAGGTAGACCACCCCGGAGCCGCCCACGCGCAGGGCGCCGGACGAGCACACCCCCGCCAGCCCGGTGAGGAGGCTTTCCAGCGGACGCACCGAGTCAGGCTATGAAGGCGCGGGCCGTACGGGAAGAGACCGGTGGTGGATATCTTCATCCCGGGCGGAGAAAGTTTTCTCCGGGGAGTAAGGATCACACCGCGTGATCGGCTGCCTCCCGGCTGTTGAGGATGAGGTGGACGTTCCTCTCCGCCCAGCGGGTGACCTCGGCGAGCGGCTGGTGCAGCGAGTGGCCCAGGTCGGTGAGCGTGTACTCCACCCTGGGCGGCACCTCGGCGTAGACCTTCCTGGTCAGCAGCCCGTCGTACTCCATGGCCCGCAGTGTCTGGGTCAGCACCTTCGGGGTGACGCCGCCGATGCGATCGCGCAGCTCGGTGAAGCGCATCGGCCCGCGGGACAGGCTCAGCAGAACGAGGACCGACCACTTGTCTCCGATGCGGTCGAGGACCAGCCGGGTCGGGCAGTTGGGGTCGAAGGCGTCGCCAGTATCCATAAGGTACCTATAGCACGATGAAGTAACCAGTATCCAATGGATACTATCGATGTCATGAAGAAGATCCTGGTTTTCGGCGCCACCGGCATGATCGGTCAGCGCATCGTCACCGAACTCGTCAACCGTGGCCACGACGTCACCGGATTGAGCAGGTCGGGCCCGGTCAAGGGCGACGTCACGCAGGCGGCCGAGCTCGCCGCCGGCCACGACGTGGTGATCTCGGCGATCGCCCCGCCGCGCGACGGCACCGAGCCCGAGGCGCCCTTCCTCGCCGCCACCAGGGCCCTGATCGACGGTGTCCGCGAGGCCGGCGTCCGGCGCCTGATCACCGTGGGCGGCGCCGGCGGCCTCGAGGTGGCGCCCGGCCTCGACCTCGTCGACACCCCCGACTTCCCGCAGATCTACAAGAAGGAGGCGCTGTCCCAGCGGGCCGCGCTCGGGCTCTACCGGGAGGTCACCGACCTCGACTGGACCTACGTCGCCCCGGCCGCGATCATCCAGCCGGGGGAGCGCACCGGCACCTTCCGCCTCGGCGGCGACCGGCTGCTCGCCGACGAGCAGGGCAACAGCGTCATCAGTGCCGAGGACTACGCCGTGGCCGTCGCCGACGAGATCGAGAAGGCCGAGCACGTGCGGCGCAGGTTCACCGTCGCCTACTGATGAAAAACGTGGCCGCTGGACTGCCGATACGGCGCTGACCTGCGAAAAGAGCGGCTCGGCAGTCTGATGGCCACGTTTCTCATCAGTACTGAGGCTCGTCGGGCAGCAACGCCTTCTCGTCGGGCTTGTGGACCAGGACGGTCTCGACGTACGAACGGACGGCGGCCGGGAGCCCCATGTCGCTCCCGGCCTTCTCCGACAGGAACCAGCGGTGGTCGAGCACCTCGTGGAAGAGCTGCGCGGGCTCCAGCTTGCGCCGCAACTCGTCGGGAATGGCCTCTATCGTCGGCTGGAAGACCTCGGCCAGCCACCTGTGCGCCACGATCGCCTCGTCCTCGTGGCGCAGGCCCTTGGCCACGCGGAAGCCGTCGAGATCGTTCAGCAGCCGCCGGGCCTGGTTCTCCTCGGTGTCGAGCCCGGTCAGGCGCAGCAGCCTGCGCTGGTGGTGACCGGCGTCCACGACCTTGGGCCGGACGATCAGCCGCCCGGTGCCGACCTTGCGGCGCACCATCATCTCGGCCACGTCGAAGCCGAGCAGGTTGAGCCGGCGGATGCGGTTCTCCACCTTGTGCCAGTCGACCTCCTCGATGATCTCGTCCTGGGTGATCTCCTCCCAGAGCCGGTGGTAGCGCGAGGTGATCTGCTCGGCGGTGTCGTACGGGTCGATCGACGGGTGCAGCAACCCGCCCGCCTCCAGGTCGAGCATCTCGCCGAACAGATTGGTGTAGGCGACCTCGATGTCCTGTAGCCGCTGACCCTCACTGATCATCGGGTGCATCTCGCCGGTCTCCGCGTCGACCAGGTAGGCGGCGAAGGCGCCCGCGTCCCTGCGGAACAGCGTGTTCGACAGCGAGCAGTCGCCCCAGTAGAAGCCGTTGAGGTGCAGCCGCACCAGCAGCACGGCCAGCGCGTCGAGCAGCCTGGTGAGCGTGTCGGGGCGCAGCGTCCCCGACATGACGGCCCGGTAGGGCAGCGAGAACTGCAGGTGCCGGGTGATGAGCGCGGAGTCGAGCCCCTCCTCCCTGCCCGTCACGTACGCCACGGGCTCGACGGCCGGAGCGTCGAGCCTGGCCAGGTCCCACAGCAGCCTGTACTCCCGCTTGGCGTACCGCTCGCTGATCTCCTTGATCGCGTACACCTTCCCGCCCAGCCGGGCGAAGCGCACGACATGGCGGGAGATGCCGCGGGGCAGGTCCACCAGGTGACGGGCGGGCCACTCCGCGAGCGGCAGCTCCCACGGGAGTCTGATGAGGTCGGGGTCGCCGAGGGCGCCGGTGATCTGTAGCGGCATTTGACCAGGATATGGTGCCAGCGTGGACGAGTTTCTGACCTGGTACTTCAACCGTAACCCCGTCTCCGCCACCCTTCTCGGCGCCGAGGGCCACGACCGGACGCTCGGCGACTACACCGAGCAGGGCCTGCTCGCCTACGAGCGCGAGCAGGCGGCGTGGCTCGAACGGCTCGCGACGTGGGAGACCCCCACGCTCGACGACGAGATCGACCGCGACCTGGCCGCCTCCCACCTGCGCGGCGAGCTGGCGCTGGCCACCTGGCCGTGGTGGCGCCGCGACCCCACCGCCTACCTCGGCGGGATCTTCTCCTCGCTGTTCGTGCCGTTCCAGCGCGCGCTCAAGCCCGAGCACGAGCTGGTCGAGGCCGCGGTGGCGCAGCTCGGCGAGGTGCCGGGCGTGCTGGCGGCCTGCCGTACCAACCTCGACCCCGACCTGGCCTCGGACCTTCAGGTGCAGCGCGCCCTCGGCCAGGCGCGCACGGCCAGGGGGCTGGTCACCCGCACCATCCCCGCGATGATCGCCGACGAGGCGGCGCGCGCCAGGTTCCTCGCGGCGGCCGAGCCCGCCGCCGACGCCTTCGACGCCTTCGTCACCTTCCTGGAGAACTTCACCGCGGGCGGCACCTGGCGCATGGGGGAGAAGCTCTACTCCACGCTGCTGACCGAGAAGGAGCTGCTCGGGTACGGCGCCGCGGGGCTGCACGAGCGCGGCAGGCAGCAGGTCGCGCTGCTGGACGCCCAGATGCAGGAGGCGGCGCGCAGGTTCGACGGCTCCGCCGACTGGCGCGCCGCGCTGGCGATCCTCGCCGACGACCACCCGCCGACCTTGGAGGCCATGCGCGCCGAGTACGAGGCGGAGACCCAGCGCGCCAGGGAGTTCGTCCGCGAGCGCGACCTCGTCACCTTCCCCGAAGGCGAGGAGTGCCTGGTCCTGCCGTCGGCGGAGTACAACAGGCCGATCCTGTCCGTCGCCCACTACATCGCGCCGCCGCCGCTGACCAGCTCGCGGCGCGGCTACTTCTTCGTGCCCTACACCCCCGACGGCTTCACCGACGAGCAGGTACGGCAGCGCCTGCGCACCAACAGCCGCTTCCAGATGCCCGCGATCTCCGTGCACGAGGCCTACCCGGGACACCACTGGCACCTGGCGCACAAGGCGGGCAACCCCAGGACCATCCGCAAGGTGTTCAGCACGCCCTACTTCAACGAGGGCTGGGGCCTCTACGTCGAGAAGATGATCAGTGAGCAGGGGTACTTCGACACCCCGGCCACCGAGCTGGGCTTCCTCGACGCGCGCATCTTCCGCGCCGCCCGCATGGTCGTCGACACCGCCCTCCACTGCGAGGACATGTCGATCGCCGACGCCGAGGCGTACATGCTGGCCAACTCCTCGCTCTCGCCCGAGACGGCCAAGGGCGAGGTCAACCGCTACTGCGCCTGGCCCACGCAGGCGCCCTCCTACCTGACGGGCGCGCTGGAGATCGACCGGATCAGTGGCGCGTTCACCGGCTCGCTGAAGGAGTTCCACGACCGGATCGCGGGCTCGGGCAGCCTGCCGCTCGGTCTGGCGGAGAAGGCCGCGCTCGGACGGGCGTGAGGCGACGGCGGCGGTCACGGCGAGCCCGTGACCGCCGCTCCCGTCAGCGAGGGCGGCGCGGGGCCGCCGTCCGTGCGGGTGAGCGCGGCCCGTGACCGCAGGGTCCGTCAGCGAGGGCGGCGCGGGAACGTCGGGGGGTTGAGCGAGCGCTCGACCACCGCCGCGAGCTGCTCGTCGGTGAGCACCACGGGTTTGCCGACCGACAGCCCGCGCACGTAGACCTCGCACAGCCACTCCAGCAGCCGGGCCGCCTCGAAGGCCTGCTCCATCGTGGCGCCGATGGTCACCCCTCCGTGGTTGGCCATCAGCGCCGCCTGCCTGCCCTCCATCGCGGCCCTGATGTTGGCGGCCAGCTCGGGCGTGCCGTAGGTGGCGTACTCGGCGACCTTCACCGCGCCGCCCAGCAGCAGCGCGTTGTAGTGGACGGGCGGCAGCTCGGTCATCGTGGTGGCCACCACGGTCCCGAACACCGAGTGCGTGTGCACGACGGCGCGCGCCGCGGTCGAGTCATAGATCGCCAGATGCATGGGCGTCTCGGACGACGGCTGCAGGTCGCCCTCCACCAGGTGACCCTCGACGTCCACGACCGGGCACATCTCCGGGGTCAGCCGGTCGAGCGCGACACCCGCGGGGGTGACCGCCACCAGATCGCCGTCGCGGGCGCTCAGGTTGCCCGACGTGCCGAGCACCAGGCCGAGCTCGACGGCCCGCCTGCCGTACTCGCAGATCTCCTGCCTGAGGAGGTCGACGGCGCTCACAATGCCTCCAGCGTCGTGATCATGATGCGCTCCATCTCGGCCCGGCCCAGTTGATCAGGGTAGAGCAGCGCCCGCAGGCTCAGCCCGTCGACCAGGGCCAGCAGCCGCTCCGCGGCCACGTCGAGGTCGCCGTCCGCGCCGATCTCTCCCGCCTCGCGCGCCTGCTCCAGCAGAAGCCGTACGGCGGCGCGCAGCTCGGCCGCTTCGGCGCGCTGCACCTCGGCCAGCCGTTCCACCGCCAGGCTCCGGCTCCAGAAGCTGATCTCGAGCCGCGTCTCCTGGTCGCGCTCGTCGTCGAGGGGCAGGTTGTCCAGCAGCACCTCGCGCAGCGCCGCCAGGCCGGTCAGGCCCTCGACCCGGCGGGTGATGCGCTCGCGGATGCGCTGGTGCGAGTGGCGCAGCGCCGACAGCAGGATCTCGTCCTTGTCGGTGAAGTAGTGGCCGAGCACGCCGTTGGACAGGCCCGCCTCCTTCGCGATGGCGCGGCTGGTGGCGGCGTCGATCCCGTCGCGCACGATGACGGTGCTCGCGGCGGACAGCACCTCGCGGCGGCGCTCGTCGTGGTCAACGATCTTCGGCATGCCTCCAGCATATTGACTTTTTAGTCGGACGTCTGTCTACTACCGGCCATGACCGTTGTGACCGTCGGTGTGCACATCGTGGACGTCCTGACCCGGCCGGTCGAGGCCATCCCCACCGGGCAGGACACCGTCCTGGTCGACCAGATCCGTCTCACGGCCGCGGGCTCGGCCGCCGGCACCGCCGTCGACCTGGTGAAGCTCGGCAACGAGGTCACCTCCATGGGCGCGATCGGCGACGACGAGCTGGGCGACTTCCTCCTCATGATCATGGCGAGGCACGGCGTGGACGTGTCGGGGCTCGCCCGCCGTACGGGGGAGCAGACCGCCGCCTCCATCCTGCCCATCAGGCCGGACGGCGGCCGGCCCAGCTTCCACGTGCCGGGCGCCAACCTGAGCGTCACCCTCGCCGACCTCGACCTCGAGGTGCTGCGCCGCGCGCGGGCCGTCCACCTGGGCGGCATGGACGTCACCTTCGCGCTGGGCGAGCCCGCCTTCTTCGCCCTCCTCGACGAGCTGCGGCAGGGCGGCACCGTCGTCACCATGGACCTGCTGTCCGAGCTGCCCGACCTGCTGGGCATGGCACGGGCGTTCGTGCCGCACGTCGACTACGTGCTGCCCAACGCCGCCCAGGCCCTCGCCATGACCGGCGCCGGCACCGTCGAGGCCGCCGCCGCGGCGCTCCTGGCCGACGGGGCCACCGGCGTGCTGGTGACGCTCGGGGCGGAGGGCAGCCTGGTCGCCACCGCCGACGGCGCGACCCGCGTCCTGGCCCTGCCCGTGGAGGTCAGCGACACCACGGGATGCGGCGACGCCTACTGCGCCGGGTTCCTCACCGGCCTCCTGCACGGCCAGGACGTCCTCACCGCCGCCCGCTGGGGCACGGCCGCCGCCGCCCGCGTCGCCACCGGACTCGGCTCCGACGCCGGGCTGACCGACCTCGACTCGACCCTGAAAGGACTGTCGTGAAGGACGCCGAGCTGCGCAAGCGCGCCCAGCAGGTCATCCCCGGCGGCATGTACGGCCACCTCAACGCCGCCATCTTCGCCCCCGGCTACCCCCAGTTCTTCGCCCGCGCCGAAGGCTGCCGGCAGTGGGACGTGGACGGCCGCGAGTACGTCGACCTCATGTGCTCGTGGGGCCCGGTCGTGCTGGGCCACCGGCATCCCGCCGTCGAGTCGGCCGCCGCCCGCCAGCTCGCCCTCGGCGACTGCCTCAACGGCCCCGGCCCCGTCATGGTCGAGCTGGCCGAACTGCTCGTCGACACCATCCCGAGCGCCGACTGGGCGATGTTCTCCAAGAACGGCACCGACGCCACCACCCAGGCGCTCATGGTGGCCCGCGCGGCGACCGGCCGTACCAAGGTGCTGATGGCGCACGGCGCCTACCACGGCGCCGACCCCTGGTGCACGCCCTCGCCCGCCGGCACGACGCCCAACGAGCGGGCCGACCTGGTCGAGTTCACCTACAACTCGCTGGAGTCGCTGGAGGCCGCCGCCGCCACCGTCGACGGTGACGTGGCCGCGATCATCGTCACCCCGTTCAAGCACGACTCCTTCGAGGACCAGGAACTCGTCGAGCCCGCCTTCGCCCGCGGCGCCCGCGCCCTCGCCGACCGCCTCGGCGCCGCCCTGGTCATCGACGACGTGCGGGCCGGCTTCCGCATCGACCTGCGCGGCTCGTGGGAGCAGTACGGCGTGCGCCCCGACCTGACGGCCTGGTCGAAGGCCATGGGCAACGGCTACCCGATCGCCGCCGTCACCGGCACCGACGCGCTGCGCGGGCCCGCCCAGACGCTGTACTCCACCGGCTCGTTCTGGTTCTCGGCGGTCGCGATGGCCGCCGCGAAGGCGACGATCGAGACGTTGCGCGACACCGACGGCATCGCCACCATGGTCACGTCGGGGACCCTGCTGCGCGAGGGCCTGTACGCCCAGGCCGGCGCCCACGGCTTCACCGTCAACCAGACCGGGCCCGTGACCATCCCGTGGCTGAGCTTCGAGGGCGACGCCGACCTGTCGGTGGCGGTGCACTGGAGCGATGCCTGCCTGCGCAACGGCGTCTACCTGCACCCGTGGCACAACTGGTTCATGTCGGCGGCCCACACCGAGGCCGACGTGGCCCGCGCCCTGGAGGGCACCGACCGGGCCTTCGCCGAGACCCGCGCCCACTTCGGCGGCTGACGACCCGGCGCGGGGCGGCGCTCCCGGCCGCCCCGCGCAACCCCCAACCCGCACCGCCGCCCCGCGCAACCCGCACCGCCGCCCCGCGCAACCCGCACCCCGCGCGACCTTTCGTTTTCGGGGCATCGCCAGGCCGCGCCCGAAAGGACCCCGCAGGTTCGCCACCGCACGGGCCCTTCGTGCACTGCTCTTGAGCGCGCGACGTTCGCCATGGTGGCTGCCCCACCGGGCCGGTGTCCCAGGACGGGCGCCTCCGGCGACAGGCTTCGGCTCGGTGCCAGTCCGCCCGGCTTCCCGGCAGGCGGTTGGGCCGGCCCACAAGAGGCCTGGCCGGCTGTCGAAGATCGTCCCGACACCCTTGCCGTCCATGCCGTTGTCGAGGATGCTGGCAACCCCGCCGCCCTGCCGTACGCCCTCGATCGCGGATGCTGCGCCGCCCCCGGAAATCACGGTGTGGCCTCTCAAGGTCACAGCTGCGTCTCGAGGTCTTGACCCAGGTCGTCGGCCGTCCGTACCTTCAGGCAAACGTTTAGGAAACTTTCCTAATTGATCCAGTCGGGAGACCTCATGACCCACCCGGGAGAGATCACCAGGCGCCAGCTCCTGCGCCGGATCGGCATCACCGCTCTCGCCGCAGGCCCCGGCGCGGGCCTCCTGTCCGCCTGCGCGACCGGCGGCGGCGCCGAGCCCGCCGCGTCGGCCGGTGCGAGCGCGGCCGCCTCCAATCTGGTGTCGGCCGCCAACCCGCTGGGCGTGGACGCCAAGAAGCCTCTCGAAGTGGTCATCTTCAGCGGCGGTTACGGCGACGCCTACGCCAAGGACATCCACGAGGGCCTCTACGTCAAGGCGCACGCCGGCGCCCAGATCAAGCACGTCGGCACCCAGAACATCGGCACCCAGCTGCGTCCCCGCTTCCTCAGCGGCGAGGTGCCCGACGTGGTCAACAACTCCGGACCCGAGGCGCTCGACCTGGCCGCCCTCGCCGCGGAGGGACATCTGGCCGACCTGACCGCGCTGTGGGACGCCCCGTCGGTCGACGACCCGAACAAGAAGGTCCGCGACACCATCACCCCCGCGGCCATCGAGAACGCCAAACTCAACGGCCAGGACCTGGTGCTGAACTACACGGTGTCGCACCGCGCCCTCTGGTACGACGCCAAGCTCTTCGCCGAGAAGGGCTGGACGCTGCCGACCACCTGGGAGGAGTTCAAGGCGCTCGGCGAGACGGCGAAGAAGGAAGGCATCGTCCTGTTCGCCTACCCGGGCCAGAAGGGTCCGTACTACCAGCTCTGGAACATGCTCTACACCGCCGCCAAGATCGGCGGGAACCAGGTCATCATCGACATCGACAACCTCGTCGACAACGCGTGGAAGTCCCCGGCGGTCAAGGCGTCGGTCACCGCGTGGCTGGAGATCCAGACGGCCTACGGCGACAAGGCCTACCTGGGCCTCGACCACACCCAGACGCAGATCAAGCACCTGCAGCACAAGGTGCTGTTCTACCCGTGCGGCTCCTGGCTCGAGAACGAGATGGCCAAGGACAAGCCCAAGACCTTCGAGTACGCCATCGCGCCCTTCCCGAGCGTGACCGCCTCCGACAAGATGCCCTACGGGGCGATCCAGGTCGGCGTGGGCGAGAACTTCGTCGTCGCCGCCAAGGGCAAGAACCCGCAGGGCGGCCTGGAGTACTTCCGCCTCATGCTCTCCAAGGAGGGCGCGAGGGGCTTCACCGAGAAGACCAAGAACCTCACCGTCGTCAACGGCGCCGCGGAGGGCCTCGACCTGACCCCCGGCCTGGTCAGCGCGGCGAAGGCGCAGGACGCCGCGGGCCAGGACATCATCACCGACGCGCGCTTCGAGGGCTGGTACAAGCAGCTGTTCGACTACGCCTGGCAGCAGCAGAACACGCTGATGGCCGGTCGGCTGACCGTCGACGAGTACCTGGACCGGGTCCAGAAGAAGGCCGACGCGGTCAAGGCCGACTCCTCCATCGCGAAGCAGACGAGGAACGTCTAGGACTCATGGGCACGGAGCGAACCCGACGTGGCGAGAGAGGAGCGGTGGGCGGCCAATGAACACGGAGCGGTTGCGCAAGTACGGGTTCGTCGCCGGGTTCCTCGTCGTCCCCCTGGCCCTCTACCTGGTCTTCGTGATCAGTCCGTACATCCAGGCGTTCCAGCTCTCGCTGACGAACTGGAACGGCTACCAGCGGAACCCGGCCTACATCGGCCTGGCCAACTTCGGCCGGCTGTTCGACGACGAGATCTTCTGGCAGGCGATACGCAACCACGCGGTGATCCTGCTCGTGCTGCCGCTCGTGACGATCGCCCTCGCGCTGCTGTTCGCCTTCCTGATCAACCTGGGCGGCGGGTCGCGCGGGGCGGGCATGAGGGGGGTGTGGGGGTCGACCTTCTACAAGGTGGTCTTCTTCGCCCCCCAGGTCCTCGCGGTCGCCGTCGTCGGCGTGCTCTGGAAGGCGATCTACCGGCCGGACGAGAGCGGCGTCGTCAACGGCGCGTTGATCAAGATGGGCGTCGACCCCGTCGGCTGGCTCACCGAGCCCAGCCTGGCCCTCTGGTCCCTGCTGGCGGTGATGATCTGGCAGGCGGTCGGCTTCTACGTGGTGCTGTTCTCCGCCGGCATGGCGGCCATCCCGAAGGACTACTTCGAGGCCGCCGCGCTCGACGGGGCCGGCCGCCTGCGGCTGTTCTTCTCCATCACGCTGCCGCTGCTGCGCGACACCATCCAGGTCGGCTGGGTCTATCTCGGGATCGCCGCGTTCGACTGCTTCGCGCTCGTCCAGGTGCTGTCGGTGGACGCGGGCGGCCCAGACGGCGCCACCACCGTGCTTCCCGTGGAGATCTACAAGACCGCCTTCTCCTACAACAAGGTCGGCTACGCCTCCGCGATGGGCGTCGCGCTGTTCTTCCTGACCATCACCTTCGCGGTGCTGACCCTGCGCGTCTCCAGGCGCGAGAAGATCGAGCTCTGACATGCCGAACAAGACCGTGCAGGAGCCGATGCGCTCGTCGCCGGCCCGCCCCTCGACGTCTTCTCGCCAGGCCGTCCGCGGCGGGCGCAACGTCTTCAGCGGGCTTTCGCACCTCGCGCTCGCCATCTGGGCCCTACTGATCATCCTGCCGTTGCTGTGGACGTTCCTGGCGGCCTTCAAGAACAACACCGAGATCTTCGGCGACGCGCTCCAGCTCCCCGGCGCGGTGCGCTGGGACAACTGGGCGCGGGCGTGGGACAAGGCCCGCGTCGGCACCTACATGATCAACACCGCCATCGTGGTGTTCTTCGGTACGGCGGGCACCATGCTGTTCGGCTCCATGGCCGCCTACGTCCTGGCCCGCTACACCTTCCCCGGCCGGCGCCTGATCTACCTGCTGTTCGTGGCGGGCATGGCCTTCCCCGTGTTCCTCGCCATCGGCCCGCTGTTCTTCATCGTCAAGCAGTTCGGCCTGCTCGACTCGCACGTCGGCCTGGTCATCGTCTACATCGCCTACTCGCTGCCCTTCACGGTCTTCTTCCTCGCGGCGTTCTTCAGGACGCTGCCCGAGGCCGTCGCCGAGGCCGCGCGGATCGACGGCGCCTCGCACACCCGCACGTTCTTCCAGGTGATGCTGCCGATGGCCAGGCCGGGCATCGTCAGCATCACGATCTTCAACGTGCTGGGCCAGTGGAACCAGTACCTGCTGCCGCTGGCGCTGGTGCCGGGCGACAAGGAGAAGTGGGTCATCACGCAGGGCATCGCGGACATCTCCACCATCGCGGGCTACGAGGCCGACTGGCCCGCCCTGTTCGCCGCCCTGAACCTGGCGATCATCCCGGTTCTGGTGATCTACATCATCTTCCAGCGCCAGATCCAGTCGGGTCTCGGGGCGGGCGCCCTGAAGTAACGTGGCCCGTATGAGCGACTGGAAGCAAGAGGGGGAGGTGCTCCGGCGCAGCATCGTCGCGCCGGACTTCCCCACGGCCATCCGCATCGTCGACGCGATCGCGGTCAAGGCCGAGGAACTCAACCACCACCCCGACATCGACATCCGCTGGCGGACCCTGCATCTCGCCCTGACCACGCACGACGCGGGCCATCTCACCGAACTCGACCATACGCTGGCGGCCATCATCGACGACATCGCTCGCGAACACGGCGCGTAAGCGTACGACTACTCAGTAGAGTGGGCCTCCGCCGCTCGCTTCTGGAGAGTTCGTCATGCGCCTGCCAGCACTCCTTCTCGCCCTGCTGACCGCCGGGGCCTGTGCCGCGCCCACCACCGCCGTCGCGCCGACGCCGACGCCCCAGATCGGGGTGCGGCTGTCCGGCGGCGGCGAGTTCAGCGCCAAGGACCCCTTGGCCATCGTCTACAACACCAAACTGGTGCCCGAGGGGGCGAAGGCCAGCGTCACGGTCGAGTCGGCCGACGGGCAGACCCGGTCGTCCTTCGTCGCGGAGGGGCTGCTGCCCAACCGGGCCTACGGCGTGCACCTGCACGCCAACCCGTGCGGGTCCAAGCCTGACGACTCGGGCCCGCACTTCCAGCACACCCACGGCACCGTCAACGCGTCCAACGAGGTGTGGCTCGACATCAAGACCGACGGCTCGGGAGCGGCCACGTCGACCGCGCGCCAGCCGTGGGCGCTGTCGCCCGACCGGGTGCCGCACTCCCTGGTCATCCACGAGAAGGCCACCGCGCCCGACGGCACCGCGGGTGGCCGCGTCGCCTGCCTCACCCTCAAGTGATCCACCCGGATCCGCCAGGTCGGTCCAGGCCGCCCGGACGGCCGGGATCGCCCGGACCGGTTGGTCCGGGCGATCCGGTCAGGGGACGTCAGCCCGCGACGGTGACCCAGGTGGTGATCTGGGCCTGGTGTGTCGGGGTCGGGTAGCCGCCGGGTCCCACCGGGCCGCTGGGGCCCTGCGGGACGTCGGAGTCGTAGAACGTGGCGCCGTCGGTGCCGACCAGGGTGCCGGTGCCGATCACGCCGGGGACGTACACGGTGGAACGGACGCGGGCGCCCGCCGTGACCGTGGTGGTGTACCCGTCGAAGCGCACCGTGTTGTTGTCGACGTGGACCGTTCCCTCCTTGCGGCCCAGGTGTCCGCCGCCGCCGTTCTCGTCGCGGCTGGTGAGGCCGACGCCGGTGTCGCTCGGCGCGGTGGCGCCGGCCGAGCTGACCAGGCCGTACGTGGTGACCTGGGTGCCGGTGACGTCGATGCAGGACTGGAAGTAGCGGTTGCCCACCGGCTTCCAGGCGCTGCACGTGGTGAGCGTCGTGGTGGTCGAGGCCGAGGCGGCCACGGGGGCGGCGACGGCGAACACGCCGGCGAGCGCCGCGCCGATGACGATCTTTCTCATGGTTCCCCTCCCTTGGATCCCGGGCGGGCTGCCCGGGGTTCCCATTTCGCCGGGCGAACCTTTCAAGATCGTTAGTTGCGGGCGAACGGAGAGCGAATTTGAGCGTTCAAATCGCCCGGCTGCCGGCACCCTTCGGGGAGCCCGCCTCGATCACCCCCTCTGGAGCTCGCGCCGGAGAAAGTCCAGCTCCATCGCCATGAGGTTCTCGGCGACGCCGTCCGGGGTCATGTGGCTCACGCCGGGCAGCAGCACGGTGGCGTGCGGCCGCCCGGCACGGGTCAGCGCCGCCGACAGGCGAAGGGTGTGCAGCGGGTAGACGTTGTCGTCGGCCAGGCCGTGCAGCAGGAGCAGCGGCCGCTCCAGCCCCGGCGCGTCGGGGATCAGCGAGTCCGCCGTGTAGCCGTCGGGGTTGTCCTCCGGCAGGCCCAGGTAACGCTCGGTGTAGGCGGTGTCGTACCAGCGGAAGTCGGTGGGCGGGGCGCCCGCGCAGGCCGCGTGGAAGACGTCGGGCCGCCGCAGGACGGCCAGCGCGGCGAAGTAGCCGCCGTAGGACCAGCCGCGCACGCCCACCCGGGACAGGTCGAGGTCGGGGTGCTTGCCCGCCAGCTCGCGCAGGGCCGCCACCTGGTCGTCCAGCGCCACCTGGGAGAAGCGCCGGAAGATCGCCCGGCCGAAGGAGACCGACACGTGGGGCGTGCCCCTGTTGTCGACCGTGACGACGGCGAAGCCCTGGTCGGCCCACCACTGGCGGCGGATCCACCGTCCCGGCTCGAGGGCGACCGCCTGGTACCCGGGCCCGCCGTACACGTCGAGCAGCACGGGCAGCTTCTCGCCGGGAACGTGGCCGGTCGGGTAGAGCACGGAGGAGGGGAGCCGGTGCTCGGTGACGCGGTCCAGGACCGGGCGGGGGCGGTACGGCACGGCCGCCGACAGGTCGCGCAGCTCAAGGTCGCCGACGATCCGGCGGGTCCGCATGGTCTCCATGGTGCCGCTGGTCAGCACCATCGTCGGGCCGCCGGTCAGGGCGCTGTGCACGCCGGGCTCGCCGGTGATCCTGGTCAGGGCGCCGTCGCGGGCCAGGCGGTAGACGTGCTGCTCGGCCGGTTCTTCCTCGGCGGCCTCGAGGAGGAGGTCGTCGCCGTGGGAGCCGGCCACCCGCCGGACGTACAGCGACGTCGGGGTGACGACGACGCCGTCGATGGCCAGGGCCTGGGTGTCGTCCACCTCGACGATCTCCAGGATCCGGCCCTCGTGGAGGAAGGGCGCGTTCTCGATCCACTGGGGGTGGGCGAACGCGTGCAGCTCCGTGGTGGCGCCGGTGGCCGGGTCGACCGCGAGCAGCCGGCCGTGCTGCTGCAGCCGGTCCAGCACGGTGATCACCGGCCGGTCGCGCTCGGCCCAGTCCACGGCGGACAGGTAGGGGAAGCGGCGGTCGTCCCACATGACCTGCCTGCGGGTGCCGTCCAGCCCGAGCAGGTGCAGCTCGACGATCGCGTTGTGGCCGCCCGCCTGGGGGTAGGCCAGGGGCTCGGCCTCGCGTTCGGGATCGGCGGGGTCGGCCAGGCGGCGGCGTGGCACCAGACGCTCGTCGACCCTGGTGACCAGCAGCGCGTCGCCGCCGGGGGACCACCAGTGCCCCCTGGTGCGGCCCAGCTCCTCGGCGGCCACGAACTCGGCGGTGCCCCAGGAGATGCCGGGTTCGGTGGCCAGGACCCTGGTCGTGGCGCCGTCCAGGACGTGGAGGCGGCCGGAGGAGACGTAGGCGACCTTGTCGTCCTTGACCCGGGGGTCGAAGGCGGGGCTCGCGGTCGCGAGCTCCTCGGTGACGCCGGTGGCCAGGTCGGTGCGGAACAGCTCGCCGCCGAGGGCGAAGACCGCGTGGACGCCGTCGGAGTCGTAGGAGCCGATGCCCGGAGCCCACAGGCGCAGCCGTTCGCGCAGCGCGCGCTCCTCCGCCGGGAGGTCGGGGGAGCGGCCGGTGAGGGCGGTGGGGTCGGCCAGCAGGCGTTCCTCGCCGCTGGGGAGGTCGAGGGACCACAGGCGTTCGACCGGGTCCTCGGGGCCCGTCGACCGCAGGAAGAGGACCCGGTCCGCGAAGGCGGTCAGCGCCCGGGGCGAGCCGTAGGTGAAACGGCCGGTGCGAGAGAGGAGAGTGAGGTCAGCCACACAGTGTGACATATCACATTTTTTGCGGCTGGGAGAGATGCCGCATCGATCTCCGGCACCGAGGACCGATGCGGCATCCCGCTCGGGTCGGTCAGGAGGCGGGTCCCACGTGGATCGTGGTCCGCAGGCCGCGCCGGGCCTGCCCGGTCACCTCGATCCTGGTGTTGGTGTCCGGGGGACGGACACCGAGCGTCGGATAGGTGCTGTACCAGTAGACGCCGGTGCGGTCGTCGAAGGAGGGGACGCCGGGAACGGACGGGAAGACCGTGGCGGCGCCGTCCTTGTGCAGGCGCAGGCGGTCGGTCGCGGTGAGCCCGAAGGTGGCGTCGAAGACCTGGGTGCGCCCGCCCACGCGGGTGTGGTCGTTCCACTGGAGGGGGACGGCGCGGGCGTCGATCGGCAGGATCATGCCCTCGCCGAGATGCTGCTGGGTGTTGTTGTCGGTGTAGAAGGTGTCCCAGAGCCAGACCAGCACGCCGTCCTGGTAGGGGAACCGCTCGTAGATCTCCGCCCGCTTCGGGTCGTTGCGGAAGCCCGCGCTGTACGGGCCGGTCTTCAGGTACGACCCGTAGCCCACGTAACGCCGGTTCTCCACGAGGTAGGCCCGCGGATGGTCCTTGGTGCCGACCCGGCCGACGCGGCTGAAGCCCACCGCGGTCCACCCGTTGTCGCCGTTCTCCGCGTCATCGGAGAACACGCCCGGCAGGTCGATGGCGTCCACCAGGAACCCGTTCTCGACCGTGTTGGTGTCGGTGGAGTACCGGAAGCGGAACCAGATCTTCTTCCCGGCGTAGGCGCCCAGGTCCACGCGCAGGTCGGTCCAGTCCGAGGTGCCGGTCAGGCTCGGGCCGACGCGGGTCCACGTCGTGCCGTCCTCGGACACCTCGGTGTAGAGGTAGTCGAAGTCCTGCTCGATCCGGTACCAGACCTTGGCGGTCAGCACGGCCGACGACACCGAGGTGAGGTCGAGCTGCCGGGTGAGCGTCTCGTTGAGATAGTCGCCCTTCCCGCTCCACCACTGGAAGGCGCCCTGCGCGGGGTCGGTCAGCTCCGTGCTGACCGTGCGCGGCGGCAGGTCGACCAGGACGGCCTGCGGGTCGTCGGTGTTGTACGAGCTGACGCCCAGGGTGTGGGTGGAGTCGGTGGCGGCCCTGGCCCGCTCGTGGCTGAGCCAGCCCAGTCGCAGCTTGCTCCAGGCGTCGAGGTCACCGGGGTACTCGGCGGTCGGCCCGTTCCTGTCGCCCAGGTAGGAGGCGTCCGACATCAGCGACCAGAACTTCACGCCGTTGTCGCCGCCCGTGCCGTACGCGTAGAGGTCGGGCAGGCCCAGGTCGTGGCCGTACTCGTGGGCGATGAGGCCGACGCCGCTGTTCTCGCCCGCGGTGAGGAACTTGCCGACCCAGATCCCCGTGTCGCCGATCTGCACGCCGCCGCGCGGGTTGCCGGGCGGTCCCGCCTGGCCGCGCAGGTTCCAGTAGGCGTCGTGGCTGACCGCCCACAGCGCGTCGGCGCCCTGCGCGCCGCCGCCCCAGGTCTCGTCGACGCCGGCGTGGATCACCTGGAACCGGTCGAGGTAGCCGTCCGGCTCGTCGAAGTCGCCGTCGTTGTCGAAGTCGTCACGGTCCCAGACGTCGAAGGTCTTGAGCTGGGCGGTGATGTCGGCGACGCTGCGGCCCCTGGCCCGCTCGCCCTCGTACCAGGCGCCGACCGAGTCGCGGACGAAGTCGAAGAGCGGGGTGTCGCAGTCCAGCCCGCCCGAGCAGCGCGGCGTGCCGTACCGGGCCTCGTTGTACGGGACCTTCACCCAGTCGGAGACGTAGCCGTCGATGTCGTACCGGCCGGAGGACTGGAGGTGGTAGAAGCTGCGCAGGGAGTTGCCGGACCCGAAGTAGGTGTCCTGGTAGTAGGCCCGGTCGAAGTCCTTCCGCCACAGGGTGTGGTTGTCGTGGCGCGGATCCGGCCGGGGAATGGTGTTGTGCAGCGGGCCGGGCGTCCCGCCGTACCTGATCTGGCCGTTGTGCGTCGTGGTGTTGTCAATGCGGTCGCCGAATTCGGACAGGACGGTGAATATCCGGTCTTTTCTTTCTAAGGCCAGCTCGACGTACTGCCTGCCGACCCGGGGCTTGCCGCCGCGGCCGCGCGCCTGCGGTCCTGCGGCGAGAACCTGCTCCATGGCCTTGGTGCGTAACGCGCGTTGCTCGGCGGCGATGGGGTTGACGGGCTGCTCCCGGCGGCCGTCCTCGGCGGGGCCGCTCTTGACGGGGCCGGGCGCGGGGCCGGCCACGGGGGAGGCGCTCGTGGCGGGGGACGGGGCGGGATCGGCCGCGGCGAGCCCCGGCGATAACGCCAGGGTCAGCCCGGCCGCGAGCACGGCGGACAGCGTGCGCATGGGTGGCCTTCCTTCCGAGAGAAAGATCGGCGCATAATGTGTCATATTTCATGCATCAGCGGAAGGTCCACCTTTGAGTCATTTGAACGGTCAACTTCAGTTGGTCGGCGAGTAGACAACAGCTCGGTAACGAGGGGTTGTCAGTGCTATGTCACACATTTAAGTTACGGGGCGACTTGGACCATTCGCGCTCGGAGGGCCATATGAAGAGGAACAAGGGCGTGCTCGCGTTATGCGCGACGCTTGTGGCAGGGCTGACCGCCTGCGGCGGTGGGGGATCGTCGCCCCCGCCCGGCGCCGCGGCCACGGCCGGCGGCGGGCCGGTGAAGGGCGGTACCCTCACCGTCTTCAACAGCGCCGACTTCAACCATCTCGATCCGGCCCGCAACTGGACCATGCGGGACATGGGCTTCGGCGCCCGGCTCCTCTACCGGACGCTCACCACCTTCAAGGCCAACAGCTCGGAGATCGTCCCCGACCTGGCCACGGATCTGGGCACGCCCTCCGACAACGGCAAGACCTGGAAGTTCACCCTCAAAGTCGGCCTCAAGTACGAGGACGGCACCCCCGTCAGGGCACAGGACATCAAGTACAACGTCGAGCGCTCGTTCTCGCCCGACCTCACCGGCGGCCCGGACTACGCTCGCAAGTACCTCGTCAGCGACAAGTACGAGGGCCCGCTGTCCGGCAAGCACCTGGACTCGATCGAGACGCCGGACGACAAGACGATCATCTTCCGCCTCAAGCGGCCGGTCGCCGAGTTCGCACAGACCGTGACGCTGCCGACCTTCGCCCCGGTCCCGGCGGCCAAGGAGGCGGGCGTCAGGTACGACGACCGGCCGTTCTCCTCCGGCCCTTACAAGATCGAGAAGTACCAGCGCAAGACCGAGATGGTCCTGGTCCGCAACGAGCACTGGGACCCGGCCACCGACTCCGTCCGCAAGGCCTACCCCGACAGGATCGTCGTCAAGATGGCCGCCGGGAGCGCCACGACCGACACCCGGCTCATCGCCGACCAGGGCGCCGACCGCTCCGCCCTCGGGTACATCGACGTCTCGCTCGCCGTCCTGCCGAAGATCTTCACCAATCCGAAGGTCAAGGCGCGGATGAGCAGCATGGTCGACGGCTGCACCGGCATCGTCTACCTCAACACCGCCAAGCCGCCCTTCGACAACCAGAAGGTCCGCCTGGCGGCGCAGTACGCGGTGGACAAGGTCGCCATGCAGACCGCGGGCGGCGGCCCGCAGGTGGCCGAGATCGTCGGCGCGATCCTGCCGCCCAGCCTCACCGGCGGCGTGCCGCGCGACATCCTGAAGATCCCGCAGACCGGCGACGTGGCGAAGGCCAAGGCGCTGCTGGCCGAGTCGGGCGTCCCGCTCCCCGTGAAGATCCGCCTCGTCACCACGCCCGGCGGCAAGCCGCAGGCCGAGGCCCTGCAGGCCGGTCTCAAGCGGGCCGGCTTCGAGCTCCAGGTCGACACGATCGACGCCTCAGCGGTGGGCGGCATCAACGGCACGCCGTCCAAGATGCCCGAACTGCAGATCGGCGGCTGGTGCCCCGACTACCCGTCCGGCTCCACGTTCCTGCCGCTGATCACCGACAGCCGGCTGATCGGCGAGGGCTACCACGGCGGCAACGCGGCGCTGCTCAAGGACCCCGCGATCGACGCCAAGATTGACGAGATCGAGGCGCTCGTCGACCCCATCGCCTCCGACCAGGGCTGGCTGACGCTGGAGTCCCAGGTCATGGCCACCGGTGCCTACATCCCGTTCCAGCTCAACAAGCAGAACAACCTCTTCGGCTCCAACGTGGCCAACGTCAAGGGCCACCCGGTGTGGGAGGGCAACCCCGACTTCGCCGAGATCGGGCTCAAGGACCCGAGCATCGCCAGGTGAGCACGATCACGCGACAGACCGGGGCGGCCGATCCGGCCACCCCGGCGGCACGCGGCCCCTGGCGGCAGGCATTCGCCCGGCTGCGCCGCAACAGGTCCGCGATGGTCGGCCTCGGCCTGGTGATCTTCTTCGTCCTGGTGGCGCTGACGGCCCCGCTGCTGGTGCTGCTCAACGGCTGGGACCCCGCCCAGCGCGACCCCACGGCCGTCGACGCCGCCCTGGCGGGGATCCCCCGGGGGTCCTGGGGCGGGATCGGCGCCGAGCACTGGTTCGGCGTCGAGCCGGTCAGCGGCCGGGACCTGTTCTCCCGGGTCGTGATGGGCACCCAGGTCTCGATGTTCATCGCCTTCGCCGGCGCCACCGTGGTGCTGACGCTCGGCGTGCTGTTCGGGATCGCCGCCGGCTACTTCGGCGGCTGGGTGGACGTGCTGATCAGCCGGTTCATGGACCTGCTGATGTCGTTCCCCGGCCTGATCTTCATGATCGCGATCATGTCGGTGACCCCGGACGTCAACCGGGTCGTCATGCTGATCTCGGTCATCGGGTTCTTCGGCTGGCCGGGCATCGCCCGCATCGTCCGGGGTGAGACCCTGTCGGTCAGGCACCGGGAGTTCGTCGACGCGGCCCGCACCAGCGGCGCCCGTCCCGGCCGCATCCTGCTGCGGGAGATCCTGCCGAACGTGTCGGGGCCGATCATCGCCTTCGGCGCGCTGCTGATCCCCGGGCTGATCAGCGCCGAGGCCGCGCTGTCGTTCCTCGGGGTGGGCATCCGCCCGCCCACCCCGTCGTGGGGGCAGATCCTGTCCGACGCGGTCCTCTACTACGACATCGTCCCGACCTACTTCGCCATCCCCAGCCTCTGCCTGTTCCTCGTCATCCTCGGCTTCAGCCTGCTGGGTGACGGGCTGCGGGACGCCATCGACCCCAAGGGCGCGCGGACATGATCCTCTACATCCTGCGGCGGCTGGCCGCGGCGGCGGCCGTCCTGCTGGCGATCTGCATGGTGACCTTCGTCATCTTCACCCTGCTGCCCAGCAACCCGGCGCTCATCGCCTGCGGCAAGAGCTGCACGGCCGAACGGCTGGCCGAGATCAGCAACCAGATGGGCCTGAACCAGCCGGTCCTGGCGCAGTTCACCGACTACGTCACCGGCATCTTCGCCGGACGTTCGATGGGCAGCGGGCAGTACGCGATCGAGTGCGGCTTCCCCTGCCTGGGCTACTCCTGGCAGACCGGCCAACTCGTCTGGGACATCCTGCTGGAGGGCCTGCCCATCACCTTCTCGCTGGCGATCGGCGCCGCCGCGCTCTGGCTCGTCGGCGGGCTGGCCGTCGGCGTGATCTCGGCGCTGCGCAAGGACACCGTCGCGGACCGGTTGCTGGTCGGCTCGACCGTGATCACCGCCGCCCTGCCGATCTACTTCGTCGGGCCCATGCTGTTGTTCGTCACGGTGCGCTGGCTCGAGCTCATCCCCTACCCGACCTACGTGGCCTTCAGCGAGGACCCGCTGCTGTGGGCGCAGAACCTGCTGCTCGCCTGGATCGCGCTGGCCATGCTGTCGGCCGCCATGTACGCCAGGCAGAGCCGTTCCTCGATGATCGAGACGATGGCGGAGCCGTACATCCGCACCGCCAGGGCCAAAGGGCTGCGCCGCCGTACCGTCGTGGTCAAGCACGGCCTGCGCGCCGCGCTGACGCCGATCGTCACCATCTTCGGGATGGACCTGGGCGCGCTGCTCGGTGGCGCGATCATCACCGAGAGCATCTTCAGCCTCCCCGGCATCGGCAAGATCACCGCGTCCAGCATCACGGGCCAGGACTACCCGGTGATCCTCGGCACCACGCTGCTGGCCGCGTTCTTCATCGTCATCGCCAACCTGGTCGTGGACCTGCTCTACGGCGTCGTGGACCCGAGGGTGCGCCATGCTTCTTGACGTCAGAGGACTCGGCGTGTCCTTCGGGGGCCTGCGCGCCGTCCAGGATGTCGGCTTCAGCCTGGACCGGGGCCGGACCCTCGGCATCGTGGGTGAGTCCGGCTCAGGCAAGTCGGTCACCAGCCTCGCCCTGATGGGCCTGCACCTGGGCGCCGAGGTGACCGGGTCCGTCGTCTTCGACGGGCAGGAACTGGTGGGAGCGCAGGAGGAGACGCTGCGGCGGCTGCGCGGCCGCCGGATGGCGATGATCTTCCAGGACCCGCTGTCGTCGCTGCACCCGTACTACACGGTGGGCGAGCAGATCGCCGAGGCGTACCGGCTGCACTTCGGGGCCTCCAGGAGGGTGGCGGCGGCGCGCGCGGTCGAGACGCTGGCCGAGGTCGGCATCCCCTCCCCGCGCGAGCGGGCCGGGGACCACCCGCACCGGTTCTCCGGCGGCATGCGCCAGCGCGTCATGATCGCCATGGCTCTGGCCTGCGAGCCCGACCTGCTCATCGCCGACGAGCCGACGACCGCGCTCGACGTGACCGTCCAGGCCCAGATCCTCGAGCTGATCAGCCGGCTTCAGGCGGACCGCGGCCTGGCGGTGATCATGGTCACGCACGACCTGGGCGTGATCGCCCGCGTGGCCGACGAGGTGCTGGTCATGTACGGCGGGCGGGTGGCCGAGCGGGCCGGCGCCGACGCGCTCTTCGACGCCTCCCGCCACCCCTACACCCGCGGCCTGCTCGACTCGCTGCCCCGGCTGGACGAGGCGGACGACGACCCCATGTGGACGATCCCGGGTTCGCCGCCCTCGCTGCTCGCGCCGCCGCCCGGCTGCCCGTTCCACCCGAGGTGCCCGCACCGGATGGACGTCTGCGAGACGACCCTGCCGCCCCTGACCGAGCCGCTTCCCGGCCACCTCGCCGCCTGCCACCTGGGAGGTTCCTGATGCTGACGGTGTCCGATCTGGAGATGCGGTTCAAGGTACGGCGCGGCGTGGCCGTGCGTGCCGTGGACGGGGTGTCGTTCACCGTCGGCAGCGGCGAGACGCTCGGCCTGGTGGGTGAGTCCGGCTGCGGCAAGTCGACCACGGGGCGCATGATCGTCCGGTTGCTCGAACCGACCGCGGGATCGATGACGTTCGAC
Source organism: Nonomuraea sp. NPDC003804 (assembly GCF_040610675.1). Lineage (NCBI taxonomy): Bacteria > Bacillati > Actinomycetota > Actinomycetes > Streptosporangiales > Streptosporangiaceae > Nonomuraea > Nonomuraea sp. NPDC003804. The sequence goes on along the minus strand of NZ_JBEXMT010000020.1, from coordinate 90,530 downwards.
GGCCGGGACATCACCCACATCAGCCAGAGTGAGATGCGCCCGCTGCGCCGCGACCTTCAGATGATCTTCCAGGACCCCTACTCGTCGCTGAACCCGCGGCAGACCGTGGGGCAGATCGTCGCCAACCCGCTGGTCGTCCAGGGCGTCGACGGGGTCAAGGCGAAGGTGGGCGAACTGCTCGACATGGTCGGCCTGATCCCCGAGCACGCCGACCGCTACCCGCACGAGTTCTCCGGCGGGCAGGCCCAGCGGATCGGCATCGCCCGCGCCCTGGCCACCCGGCCCAAACTGGTCATCGCCGACGAGCCGGTGTCCGCGCTCGACGTCTCCGTGCAGGCGCAGATCGTCAACCTGCTGGAGGAGCTCCAGCGCGAGCTCGGCCTGACCTACGTCTTCATCGCCCACGACCTGTCGGTGGTGCGCAGGGTCAGCGACCGCGTCGCGGTGATGTACCTCGGCAGGATCGTGGAGATCGGCGACCGGCGGCACCTCTACGAGAGCCCGGCCCACCCCTACACCCAGGCGCTGCTGTCGGCCGTGCCGGTGCCGGACCCCCGGGTGGAGCGCAAGCGGGAGCGGATCGTGCTCAGGGGCGACCCGCCGTCCCCGGCCGCGCCGCCCCCGGGCTGCTCGTTCCACCCGCGCTGCCCGAAGGCCCAGGAGGTGTGCTCGGCCGAACGCCCGCTGCTGCGGATCCATCGGGACAGGGAGGTGGCCTGCCACTTCCCCGACTGACGGCACGGTTCCACGCCGGAGCCGGAGAAGCCGCAGAATCGGCAGTGCCGCAGAATCGGCAGTGCCGCGGAAGCCGCGGCCCCGCGCTTTCGCGTGGCGCGGGGCCGTGCTCGCCGGACGCGACCCGGGGGCCGCGTGCGGCGTGGCGGTCAGTGACCGGCGGGGATGCTGCCGAATCTGCCGGACTGGTAGTCCTCGAAGGCCTGGACCAGTTCGGCGCGGGTGTTCATCACGAACGGGCCGTAGTGTGCCACCGGCTCGCCGATCGGCTGCCCGCCCAGCACGATGACCTCCAGCGTGTCCTTCGGCCGCGCGGCGATCCGCAGCCACTCGCCGTCGGTGGTCAGCCCCGGCCTGGCGCCGAAGCCGTCGAACACCGCCAGCTGGCCACTGGTGATCGGCTGCCGGTCGGCGCCGGCCGTGCCGTGTCCGGACAGGACGTAGGCGAGGGCGTTGAAGTCCTTGCGCCACGGCAGCGTGAGCTGCGCACCGGGGCTGACGGTCGCGTGCAGGAGCGTGATCGGGGTGTGCGTGCTGCCGGGACCGACGTTCCCCGCCACGTCGCCGGCGATGAGGCGGACCAGCGCGCCGCCGTCGTGGCTGCTCAGCAGGACCACGTTGGAGCGTCCGATGTCCTGGTACTTCGGCGCCATCATCTTGTCCTTGCCGGGCAGGTTGACCCACAGCTGGATGCCGTGGAACAGGCCGCCCTTCTGGACCAGCCACTCGGGCGGGGCCTCCTTGTGCAGGATGCCGCTGCCCGCCGTCATCCACTGGGTGTCGCCGTCGGTGATGGTGCCGCCGCCGCCGTGGGAGTCGGTGTGGTCCATGACCCCGTCGATCATGTACGTGACGGTCTCGAAGCCGCGGTGCGGGTGCCACGGTGTGCCCTTCGGCTCGCCAGGGGCGTAGTCCACCTCGCCCATCTGGTCCATCATCACGAACGGGTCGAGGTAGGCCGGCTTGATCGTCGCCAGGGCCTTGCGCACCGGGAAGCCCTCGCCCTCGAACCCGCTGGGCGCGGTGGCGACCGTCAGGACCTTGCGCTCGGGCACGGTCACGTCGGGCTGGGGCAGGCGGGGCAGTGTGAGCAGGTTCTCTACGGTGACGGCGGGCATGTCGCGCTCCTTTCCTGCGGTGTTCGACTGCCCTAACCAAGTTTAGGATTCAACTATTCCAGGCCGAAGACCGCAGGGGGAGGGGCCGGGGCGAGAACCGCGTCGCCGTCGTGGATGGGGGAGGCGCCGGCGACGAAGTTGGTCAGCGCCTCGCCGTACACGCAGCGTGCCTGGGTGAGACCGCCCGCCGCGCGCCTGGTCAGCAGGTCGACGGGCAGCTCGACGGGAGAGGCGGCGATGATCAGGTTGCCGAACCTGCGGCCGCGCATGACACCCGGGTCGGCCAGCAGCGCGACGTACCCGAACGCGTCGCGGACGGTCGCCACCACCCGCCTGGCGAAGGCCAGGCCCTTGCCGTCGGCCAGGTTGACCAGCAGCGTGCCCGTCGCGCGCAGCACGCGGGCGACGTCGGCGATGTACTCGGCCGTCGCCAGCTCGACGGGCATCGCGGCGCCGGAGAAGGCGTCGAGCACGAACAGGTCGGTGGAACCGTCCCAGATGTCCGCCGTCCCCTCGCGGCCGCCCTGCGGTCGCACCTTCAGCTTGGGCACCGAGCGCAGGTCGAGCTGGGAACGCACGAGCTCGACCAGCGCCGCGTCGGGCTCGATGACGATGTGCCGGGAGCCGGGGCGGGTGGCGCTGACGTAGCGGGGCACCGTACAGGCCCCGCCTCCGACGTGCACGCAGTTCAGCGGCCCTTCCGGCAGGACGTCGATGACGTCCGCCATGAGCCGTACATACTCAAAATCCAAATATGTCGGATCTTCTAGATCCACATACGACTGCGGTACGCCATCCTTGGACAGTATCCATCCGTTCGGCCGGTCCAGATCTTTCAACAGTTCGACTTCGCCGAAGGTCACCGGATAGCGGCCGGGCATCGGCTCCCGCGGTCCACGTGTCACGTTCGGCTCCCTGTCTGGTATATCGAGGTGGAAGTTGTCCCTGGGAGAACCGTATGCGTAGGCGAAGGCTGGTCGGGCTGCTCGTCGCACTGGGCGCGGTGGGGGGCGCGGGCGCCTTCGCGTTCGTGGCCTCCTCAGGGGTGCACGGCAGCGCCATGGCCACCGCCGACGCCTACCTGGCCGCCTGGCAGCGCAGCGACGTCACCTCCATGGAAGGACTGGTGGCCGACCCGCCCGCCGACTTCGCCGACCGGCACCTCGCCTTCAGCGAGCAGTTCAAGGTCAACGCGCTCACCCTCCGGCCCGGCGGTCTCAGGGTCACCGGCGAGGAGACGGCCGAACTGCCGTTCAGCGGCACCAGGGAGCTGACGGGGATGGGGCCGTGGGCGTTCACCGGGACGCTGCGGCTGGCCGTGCGGAACGGCGCGTGGAAGGTGCTCTGGGGGCCCGAGACCCTGCACCCCGCGCTGCGCGACGGCGGCGTGCTGTCGCTGGAGGAGACCGAGGTGTCCGGCGTCGAGCTGGTCACCAGGTCGGGGGCGGCGTTACCGCGCGACAGCGCCGCCGAGCCGTACCTCGACCGGCTCAAGGAACGGCTCGACGAGACGAACACCGGCTGGACGATCAAGGCGACCGCGTGGGGCGCGGCCCCCAGGCCGCTGGTCGTCTTCCAGCCGCCGCCCGCGCGGCAGGTGCACGTCACGCTCTCGCGCCCGGTGCAGGCGGCGGCGGCCAGGGCGCTGGACGGCGTGCCCGAGCAGGCCGCGATCGTCGCGGTCAAGGCGAGCACCGGGGAGATCCTGGCCGTGGCCGACCGGCTGGACGCGGCGGGCGCCTTCGAGCGGCTGTTCCCACCGGGCTCGACGTTCAAGGTGGTGACGGCGGCGGGACTGCTCAAGGCGGGGATGACGGCCTCCAGCCCGATCAGCTGCCCGCCGAGCCACGCGGGCATCGTCAACTCGGGCGACCAGACGGCCACCACCCTCGCCGGCGCGTTCGCGGTCTCCTGCAACACCACCTTCGTCCAGCAGGCGCTGGACAGGCTGGGCGCCGCGCGGCTGGAGCAGGCGGCGCGCGACTGGGGGTTCGACGGCAGGAACCTCGCGACCGGCGTGGGCGGGCGTTGCGGACGGCTGCAGCCGGGGGCCGACCGGAGCGTGCTGGCGCTCAACTCCATCGGCCAGGGCACGGTCGAGGCCTCGCCGCTGTGCATGGCGGCGCTGGCCGCCGCCGTCGACAGCGGCACCTGGCGGACGCCGCGCCTGGTGACCGCCAAGGCGGCCAGGAGCCTCGACGAGACGCCGCCCGCCGAGGTCACCCTGGACCAGCGGATCGTCCAGGACCTGCGCTCGATGATGCGGCAGGTGGTCAGCGAGGGCACCGCCAAGGACGCCGGGCTCGCCGCCGACGTCGCGGGCAAGACCGGCACGGCCGAGGTGCCCGGGGGCAGGCCGCACGCCTGGTTCGTCGGCTACCAGGGCGATCTGGCCTTCTGCGTCTTTGTCAGGAACGGCGGATCCGGGGCGAAAGTGGCCGTTCCCATAGCCGCCCGCTTCCTCGGGGCGCTCTAACCTACGCTACCGTAGGTTTCATGACGAGTGTCGCCACCTTCCCCAAGCCTCGGCTCCGCGGCTGGCTGCACACCGGGGCCCTGCCCGTGGCACTGATCGCCGGTTTCGTCCTGGTCGCCCTCGGTCCGACCGTCCAGGCCAGGCTCGCCTCGGCCGTCTACGCGATCACCTCGGGCCTGCTGTTCGGCATCTCGGCCACCTACCACCGCAGCACGCTCGGCCCGCGCCTGGCCGAGGTCCTGCGCCGGTTCGACCACGCGAACATCTACCTGATCATCGCGGGCACCTACACCCCCTTCGCACTGCTGGCCCTCGACGGGCTGCCCAGGATCCTCGTGCTGGCCGTCACCTGGGGCGGCGCGCTGGCGGGCGTGCTGTTCCGGGTGCTGTGGATGTCGGCGCCCCGCTGGCTCTACACCGTCCTGTACCTGGCGCTGGGCTGGACCGCGATCTTCGTGATGCCCCAGCTCCTGCGGGGCGCCGGCCCGGTGGCCGTCGCGCTCGTGGCCGTCGGCGGCGTCCTCTACAGCGCCGGAGCCGTCGTGTACGGCCTACGCAGGCCCGACCCGTCCCCTCGGTGGTTCGGCTTCCACGAGGTCTTCCACGCCTTCACGATCGCCGCCTACCTGGTGCAGTACATCGCCGTCTCGATCGTGGTCTACTCGCAGACGTGAACCTCGGCCATGAGCAGTACGTCTCCGTGACGACCTATCGCAAGGACGGCACCCCCGTGCCCACCCCCGTCTGGGTGGCCCAGGACGGCGACGCCGTCGTGATCTGGACCGTCGCCGACTCCGGCAAGGTCAAACGCATGCGGGCCAACCCGGAAGTGACCGTCGCCCCCTGCGACGTGCGCGGCCGGCTGCGCGGCGAGCCGGTGCGGGGCCGCGCCGAGATCCTCTCCGCCGGGCAGACCGAGCGCGTCAGGGGACTGCTGCGGGCCAAGTACGGCCTGCAGGGCAGGCTGGTGATCCTCGGCAGCCTGCTGCGCAGGGGCCGCACCGGCACGGTCGGTGTCCGGATCACCGATATTTGACTCCGGCCTGGTCTGCATTCGCCAGGCTTTGGGATAGCAGACCAGGTATGGAGCAATTGGCAAGCACCTGGTGGCTCATCCTCATTCGGGGCATCTGTGCGGTGATCTTCGGCATCCTGGCGATCATCTGGCCGGGGATGACGGTCCTCGTGCTTGTGATCTTCTTCGGTGCCTACGCGCTCGTCAACGGCATCTTCTCGCTGATCTCCGCCTTCCGGCACAACGTCGAGTCCCGGGCATGGCTCATTCTGTCCGGCGTGCTCGGGATCCTGGCCGGAATCGTCACCTTCGTCTGGCCGGGGGTCACGACGCTCGCCCTGCTGTACATCATCGCGTTCTGGGCCATCTTCACGGGCATCGCGGAGGTGATCGCGGGGATCCGGCTGCGCAAGCTCATCGACAACGAGTGGATGCTGATCATCGGCGGTTTGCTGTCGGTGGTGTTCGGTGTGCTGCTGCTGATCTGGCCGGCCTCCGGCGCGGTGGCGTTGACCTGGCTGATCGGCGCCTTCGCGATCATCTACGGGATCGCGATCATCATCCTGTCGGTCAAGGTGAAGAGCCTCGCGTGAGGCCGCCCGTCCCGTTCGGCCGCGCAGCCGGAGAACCTTGTGTGATCAAGCCTCGTGGGCGGAAAGTCTTTACATAGACGCATAAATATGGGGAATGTATGTCGTGATCCAGCTCACAGAGGAGGGCACATGGACGTCCATGACCGGCTCGCCCGCCACCTACTCGTCGACGGCTACCGGCTGGTTCTGGATCTCGACAGAAGCCGGGGATCCTGGCTCGTCGACGCCCGCACCGGCCGCCGCTACCTGGACTTCTACACCTTCTTCGCCTCCGCGCCGCTCGGCGTGAACCCGCCGCTCGACCAGGAACTCCTCGGCAGGATCGCGCTCAACAAGCCGGCCAACCCCGACATGTACAGCGAGCACCTGGCCGACTTCGTCGAGACCTTCACCCGCGTCCTCGGCGACCCCGACCTGCCGCGGCTGTTCTTCGTCGAAGGCGGCGCCCTCGCCGTCGAGAACGCGCTCAAGACCGCCTTCGACTGGAAGAGCCGCCGCAACGAGGCGGAGGGGCGCCCCCGCGAGCTCGGCAGCCGCGTCATGCACCTGACCAGGGCCTTCCACGGCCGCTCCGGCTACACCCTGTCCCTCACCAACACCGAGCCGCTCAAGACGGAGCGCTTCCCCCTGTTCGACTGGCCGCGCATCGAGGTGCCGGCCACCCACCTGGGCGACGTCGAGGACCTCGAGGCCAGGGCGCTCGCCCAGGCCGTCGCCGCCTTCGAACGCCATCCCCACGACATCGCCTGCTTCATCGCCGAGCCCATCCAGGGCGAGGGCGGCGACAACCACATGCGCGCCGAGTTCCTCCAGGCCATGCAGGACCTCTGCCACGAGCACGACGCCCTGTTCGTCCTCGACGAGGTGCAGACCGGCGGCGGCACCACCGGCACCCCCTGGGCCTACCAGCAGCTCGGCCTGGCCCCCGACATCGTCGCCTTCGCCAAGAAGGTGCAGGTCGGCGGCATCATGGCGGGCCGGCGGGTGGACCTCGTCCCCGACAACGTCTTCACCGTCAGCGGGCGCATCAACTCCACCTGGGGCGGCGGGCTCGTCGACATGGTGCGCTCGCGCGCCATGCTGGAGATCATCGAGCGTGACGGGCTCATCCCGCGCACCGCCGAGGCCGGCGCCCGGCTGGTCGAAGGGCTGGGCAAGCTCCAGGCCGAGCATCCGGCGCTGGTGTCGAACGTGCGCGGGCGCGGCTTCATGTGCGCCTTCGACCTGCCCGACGGCGCGCGCAGGAGCGCGCTGATCATCCGGTTGCGCGAGGAGGAGGGCGTCGTGGTGCTGCCGTGCGGCGAGCGGTCGGTACGGCTCAGGCCCGCGCTCAACATCCCCGACGAGGATCTCGAGCACGGCCTGGCCGCCATCGGCCACGCGCTCTCCCGCCCGCTCTGACACCTTCCTCCGGCCGACCGTCCGTCGTGTCCTCCTTTCACCTGGCTCGTGACACTAAAATTTTTTAGTGTGCTACTGTCATCTTCGTCTGGTGAAGGAGGGAGATTCGGCATGTCGCTTCGCATGGCGCTGCTCACCCTGATCGCGGGGGCGCCGCGCAGCGGTTACGACATCGGGCAGGAGTTCGACGGCGTCCTGAAGTTCGTCTGGCACGCCAAACCCACCCAGGTCTATCCCGAGCTCAAGCGGCTGGCGTCCGAGGGGCTCATCAGGGAGCAAGGTGAAGGGGCGCGCGGTCGCCGGCCGTACGAGATCACCGAGGAGGGTGAGCGGCTGCTGCGGGAGTGGCTGACGACCACGTCGGCCGACCACAGCCAGCGCAACGAGACGGTGCTCAGGTCCTTCGCGCTGTGGCTGGTCGACCCGGAGGAGGCCCAGGCCTTCCTCCGGGAGGAGATGGAGTATCACCGGGCGCGGCTGCGGGGCATGCGGGCCCTGATGAAGGGGCTCGACCTCAGCCGGCCCGCCGACCGGGCGTCGCTGCTCGGCCTCGAGGCGGGCGTGCGGCGGCTGGAGGCGATGATCTCCTGGGCCGCATGGGCGATCGACGTGGTGGGGACCTGGCCCGCCACCGGCGAGGCGGCGGCTTCATGACCGAGGAACTGAGGGCGGCGATGGGCACGACCGCGGCGGAGAGCCTCACCCTCGCGGACGGCAGGCGGATCGGCTACGCCGTCTTCGGCGACCCGGCGGGGCGGCCGTGCCTGCTCGTCCACGGATACGGCTCGTCCAGGTGGGTGGCCGGGTGGGCGCTGTCCGACGCCGTGCTGCGCCGCCACGGCCTGCGGGTCGTCTCCGTGGACCGGCCCGGGTACGGCAGGTCCACGGCCGCTCCGGGAGCGGGCTTCCCCGGGTGGGCCGACGACGCCGCGGCGCTCGCCGGCCACCTGAGGCTCGACCGGGTCGCGACGATCGGCGTGTCGATGGGGGCGGGGCCCGTCCTGGCGCTGGCGGCCAAGCGGCCCGACCTCGTCACCAGCACGACGATCCTGGGCGGGATGGCCCCCGTGGACGGCGTGGGCCGCTGGGCCCCCGACAGCCGGGCCGACGCCTTCTACTGGCGGCTGGCACGGCGGGCTCCGCGGCTGCTGCGCCGGCTGTGCTCGCTGGCGGCCACGACGATGTCGGCAGGCGCCCGCGGCGACGCCGACCGGCTCGTCGGGCGGGTCGAGCGGTCGCTGATCCCGGCGGACCTGCGCGTCTTCCGGCGGCTGCTCGCTGACGGGGGAGACGCCGCGAAGGCGGCCTTCGTCGCGGACGTCAAGGAGAGCTGCGGGCAGGGTGGGGCGGCCATGGCCGGCGACCTGCTGGACTACCTGCGGCCGTGGGGGTTCGACCCGGCCGGTGTGCGGGGGCCCGTGCACCTGTGGCACGGGCTGGAGGACCCGAAGGTGCCGGTGGCGCTGGCGCGCCGGCTGGCCGACCGGCTGCCCGGCGGGACCGCGCGATTCGTGCCCGGCGGGCATTTCGCGGCGTTCGCCTACCAGGACGAGATCCTGGCGCGGATCGCCGCGGAGTAACCCCCGCACCCCCGCCCTTCGGCGAGCCCCTGCACGACATCGCGAGCCCGAAAACGGGCGGCACGCCTTGCGGAATGTGGTGGGGAACGGCACGGCGACATCCGCCCCAGCGGCTAGCTGTGAGGTTCGTCACCGTACGGCGAACCGCGTGATCACCGGCGCTTCCCGGCAGCGGGAAACGCCGGTCCCGCAACAGGCGGAGCCTCTACGTGTCCCTGTTGAGCCATAAACCTATGGCGGTGACCCGGCAGTCGGCGCCGAGCTTGGCGTAGATCCTGTTGACGTGGTTCTTGACCGTCTTCTCACTGAGAAACAGTCGTTGCGCGATCTCCCCGTTGGACTGACCGGTCGCGATCAGGTCCATCACCTCAGCCTCACGCTTGCTCAAGCGTGCGACGTGGTCGACTCTCATCCGGCCTCCGGAACAGCGAAGTCGGTCAGATCGCCGATTGGCCCCCGTGCTCCCGGCGTCAGCGGTTGACAGCGAGCATAACTCGCATTGTCCTGATTTGGGGCCAAAGTCATCGGAGAAAAGCAGAAGGCCGATCCCGTACGGGACCGGCCTTTCTGATGTGGGGTGAGTGAGGGGACTTGAACCCCCGACATCCAGGACCACAACCTGGCGCTCTGCCAACTGAGCTACACCCACCATGCGCACTGCCGCAGCAGCACATGGAAAAGTGTAGCGGTCTTCGGGACCCTTTGCGCCACTCAGCCGAGTGACACACTGTCCGCGAGGGTTCTCGCGGTCGCCGAGTCGGGTCCGGGCTGGCCCACGAACACCGCCGCGCGGTAGTAGCGGAGCTCCCTGACGCTCTCGGTGATGTCGGCCAGCGCCCGGTGCCCGCCCTGCTTCTCGGGCGCCGCGAAGTAGACACGCGGGTACCAGCGGCGGACCAGCTCCTTGATCGAGGACACGTCGATCATGCGGTAGTGCAGGTAGGCGTCCACGGCCGGCATGTCACGGGAGATGAACGTGCGGTCCGTGCCGATGGAGTTGCCGCACAACGGCGCCTTCTTCGGCTCGGGGATGTGGCCGCGGATGTAGTCGAGCACGAGCGACTCGGCCTCCGCGAGCGTGACCCCCTCGGCCAGCTCCGGCAGCAGGCCCGAGGCGGTGTGCATCTCGCGGACCACTTCCGACATCTGCTCCAACGCTTCGGACGGCGGCTTGATGACCACGTCGACGCCTTCGTCCAGCTGCCGGAGCTCGCTGTCGGTGACGACACAGGCCACCTCGATGAGCGCATCGCGCCCGAGGTCGAGCCCCGTCATCTCACAGTCGATCCAGACCAGCAACTCACTCATACGATCAATCTCCTCGCCCAGCGGCTCGGAGCTACCCGCCCGCTTGCTCATTGACTCCAGCGTAGTGCCCAGGTCAGGAGAGCTTGAGAGAGTTCAGCGTCTGAGTGACGAGACCGGTATCCAGATTGTCCGGCACCGAGACGTAGAGCAGCGCGGGCCGCTTGCCCTCGCCCCTGTCGACGAGGACGATGGCCGCGCGCTCCTTCTTCCACTGGTAGCTCTTCTTGGCCGACTCGGCGCTGAAGTCCATCTCGAACTCCAGAACGCGGCCCGCGTGGCCGTCGACGGTGATCGCCTTGTCCTGGAGGATCTTCCGCTCGTGCTTGATCGGGTAGAAGCGGGCGAAGTCGATGAAGACCGTGCCCATGGCCGAGCGCAGGTCGGCCTCACCCTGGTAGGGGTAGCTCTCGTCGAGCTCGCCGGAGTAGAGGCTGCCCGTCCAGTCGCTCTCGCCGTCGTACTTCTCCTGCGAGACGGCGCTCATCCCGGCCGACCACTGCTGGGCGTTCGGGTTGGGGTTGATCTCGGCGGACGAGGGCACGCTCCACGGCTCGCCCGGCGCCGGGTAGGACAGCCCGGTCGTGGGGTCGGTGATGCGCCCGTCGGCCGGGGTGGGCAGGTCGGCGCCGGCCCCCTGGGTGGGCGAGTCCGTGGGTGACTCGGTAGGCGACTCAGTAGGGGACTCAGTGGGGGACTCGGTGGGTGTCTCGGCGGTCGGCGCCTCGCTCGTGGGGCTGGGGCTCGGCATGGTCGTCGTCTGGCCGCCCCGGTTGGCGATGAAGATCGCCGCCGTCGCGATCAGCGCGATCACCAGCACCGCGCCGATGCCGCCGAGGATCCACGGCATCGCGCCGCCCGACTTCGGCGGCGGCCCGAAGTCGGGCGCGGGCAGCCGCATCGTGGCGCCGCCGTAGGGCTGCTGCCCGTACTGCTGCCCCGGCCCCTGGTACTGCCCACCCGGTCCCGGCCCCTGGTACTGCCCACCCGGTCCCGGCCCCTGGTACTGCGGGCCCGGACCTGATCCGGGCGCCTGGAACTGCGCACCCGGTGCCGGCGCCTGGAACTGCGGGCCCGATCCCGGCGGCTGGTACTGCGGGCCCGGACCGGGGCCGGGCGCCTGGTGCTGCGGGCCGGATCCCGGTACCTGGTACTGAGGGCCGGATCCCGGCGGCTGGAACTGCGCGCCCGGTCCTGGCGGCTGGAACTGCGGGCCGAAGCCCTGCCCGTGCTCAGGCCGCGCGTCAGGGCCCGCTCCCGGCCCCTGGTACGGCTGCGCCGCGGGGCCCGCGCCCGGCCCCTGAGGCGGCGCCCACGGACCGGAGCCCTGGTCCCCGCCGGCAGCAGGACCGCCACCGGGCGAATCCCACGCTCCCCGCCCCGCCTCGGGCCCTCCGGAGGGCGCCTGGTACGCCGGTCCGGGGCCGCTGTCGGGCTGCCCGGCACCCGGCCCGTCCGCCCCGTGGTACGGCGTGCTTCCCACGATGGGACCCGGCCCGGCCGTCTGGGTAGGGCCGCCGCCGTGCGCCTGAGGACGCGCGCCGGGCTCGGTCGGGTGTGTGGCGTCGGTCCACTGGGTGCCGTCCCACCACCGCAGCTGCGGCGAGCCGTAGGGGTCGGGATACCAGCCTGCGGGGGTCTGCGTGGTCATGGCCGCCAGACTAATGACAACCGCTTGGCAGTGGGTAGATCAGCACTTGTAGGTGAATGTCGCCTTATCCTCGATCTTCTGTCCCTGGGGCACTGGAGACAGGACCCGCAGCCGGGCCGTCAGCTTGGCCGTCGCCTCTCCCTTGACCGTCCACTTCAGCAACACCGTGTGGGTCGTCTTGCCCGACGGGACGGTCTCGGTCTGCTCGATCGGCTCCTTCCTGTCGCTGCGCAGCCACTGGAACCTGACGCTGCCGCCCGAGCCGTTGGTGACCAGGTTTCCTGTGATGGTGGCGGTCTTGCGGCAGCCCAGCGTCTTGGGCGCGCTCACCGTCGCGGACTGCACGACCAGGTCGGCGGGGGAGCGCACGGAGAACCACGCCAGCACGGCGCCCGCGATGACCAGCGCGAGCACCGCCGCCGACACCACGGTCCTGCGGCGGCGTGCCCGGGCGGCCTTGCGCGCCCGCTCGCCGTACGTGGGAGGGCCGGGGCGGTTGCCGTCCCGCCAGATCTTCTCCGCGGTGGTCTGGCCGTGGGTGCCGGAGGAGGTGACACCGGGGCCGAAACGGGCCGGCCCGTGAGTCGGCCCGGGGACCCGCAGCATGGTGGCGATCTCGCCTTCGTCCCTGACCGGGGACGTGCCCGGTGTCGCCGGGGTCGCCCAGCGGCGTGCGGTCTCGGCGAGCACGTCGCGGCTGATCAGCCCGCCGGGCAGGGCGTCCCGTCCGGCAAGCAGGGTGTCTCTGGCCGCGGCCAGCCCGTGCGTGGTGGCGGTGGCCGCGACCCTCTCCAGCAGGTCCGCCGCGCCGGGGGAGCCCGCTGCCCACGTGGCGGCCAGGCCGCGGGCCAGCGCGGCCCAGGCCGCGACGTCCCGGTCGGGGGCGGGCGGCAGGCCCCGGACGGCGTCGGCGAGCCCGCGCTCGGACAGCAGCGCCGCCCCGTCCTCCGCGATCACCACGGTGCCGGGATGGAGCGAGCCGTGGGCCAGTCCCGCCGCGTGGAGCGCGGCGAGGGTCTGCGCCGTCTCGACGAGGACGGCGGCGGCGCCGGCCGCGTCCATCGCGGGCGTGGTCAGCAGGTCCGACAGGACGGGTGAGATCCCGTGGCCGGTCAGCAGCCACACCTCGGGTCCGGCGGTGACCAGGTCGGCGACCGGGACGAGCCCCGTCATCCCGCCTGCGGCCAGCCCGCGGTCGGCCAGCACGGCCTCGACCAGGCGCTCGCGGGCGCCGGGCACGGACACGAGCCGGGAGTCGAACCGCAGGGCCCCGCCGCGGCTGCCGCCGGGGCCCGTCGCCTCGATCCACGTACCGAGCTCGGTGATCCGTTTCCGGTCCGTGAGCAGGAAGCCGGCGATCATGCTCATCAGTTCCCCCGGTGCCTCGCCCCCGCTACCTCTGCTTCCTGTGCCGTCCAGCGACACGGCGCTTCACCGCAAGTGTGACCGGTACCGCGCCGGACGTCATCAGGCCGATCGCCAGCAGCCCCGGGACCGCCGTCGCCGACGGGGTCTCGGTGACCCTGGGCGTCTCCCCGCCGTCGTCGGAGTTGGACGGGGACGGCTCGGAGGAGGTCGTCTCCCTGGGCGTCTCCGACGGGGTGTTCTGCGGAGGCGGCGGCGCGGACGTGGTCGCCGTCTGCGAGGGCGTCCGCGACGGCGCGGGGTCGTTGTCGGACCTGCCGCGCAGTGTCACGTCCGGCTCAGGAGTGGGCGTCGGCTTCTTGCTCGCGGTGGGCGGCGGGGGCGGCGGGGTGGACCGGCGCACCGGCTGCTTCGACGGCTTCGGCGGCTTCGGCGTCGCGGTGGTCTTCTTGGGTGCGGCGACGGTCGGCGAGGGCGTCGGCGTCGGCGTCGAGGTGGTGGCCGGCGCGACCGTCTCCTCGGCGGACGGTTCCTCGGCCGTGGGCTCCTCCGTGGCGGACTCCGTCGGCGACGGCGCCTCGATCAGCGACATCGCCGGCGTCGCGGGCGAGGTCTGCGCCCTCAGCGCCGGGTCGTCGTCGCCCGAGGTGAGCAGCATGGTGGTGACCGTGCCGATCACGACGACGAGGCCGACGCACACCAGCGTCTTCACGCCCAGCCTCGAGACGATTCCGCGCGGCTCGGCGAACTCGCTCTCGGCCAGCGTCGTGCTGGTCTCCAGCGTCTCCTCGCGGGTGCCGGGGAAGAGCACCAGCAGCAGGCCCGCGAGCCTGGCCAGGCGGCGCCTGCCCCGCTCCTCCCAGTCGGGGCCGTAGGCGCGGGCGGCCACGACCTCCAGCTCGTCGAGGAAGTCGTCGGCCGAGGCCGGGCGCTCGACCGGGTGCTTGGACAGCCCGCGCTCCACCAGTGGCTGGAGCGCCTCGGGCACCTCGTCGACCGGTGGCGGGGTGGCGTGGTGCTGCCGGGCCAGCGCGGCGACCGTGGCGGCGCGGAAGGGCCGCATGCCGGTCAGGCACTCGAAGAAGACGATCGTGGCCGCGTAGACGTCGCTCGCGGCGGTGGCGGGCCCGCCCGACCACTGCTCGGGGGCCATGTAGGCGGGGGTCCCCGCGGAGTTGGCGCCCTCGCCCTGCCGGACGGCGATGCCGAAGTCGACCAGCTTGCTGCTGCCGTCGCCCTGCACCATCACGTTCTCGGGCTTGAAGTCGCGGTGCACGACGCCGATCGCGTGCGCCGCGGCCAGACCCTTCAGCGCCCCCTTGAGCACGGCCAGGGCCGCCTCAGGCCCCGTCGGCCCCTCGGAGTCGAGCAGCGCCCGCAGCGAGACGCCGTCGACGAGCTCCATGATGATCGCCGCGCCCTGGCCGTCCTCGACGTAGCCGAGCAGGCGGACGTTGTACGGGCTGCGCATGCTGCCGAGCATCCGAGCCTCGTGCCGGAACCTGGCCACGAACCCGACGTCGTCACGCAGCCGGTCGGACAGGTACTTGATCGCGACCTCGACACCGTCGTGGTCACGCCTGGCCAGCATCACCCGTCCCGAGGCGCCGGAGCCGAGCTCGCGCACCTCGGTGTAGCCGGGGACCCCCCACCGGTCCATCAGATCACCTCTGAATCCTCTGGGCCCCCACCCACATCAGAACGGATCGTAGCTTACTCAGGAGAAACGTGGCTATCGGACTTCCGGCCATTTCTTTTCGCAGCTCAGCGCCGTATCGGCAGTCCAGGGGCCACGATTCTCATGAGGAGTGATCATCACTCTCGCCCGGCTGTGGAGTGGGCGTCTCGGCCGGCGGTTCGCACGTGGGCGTCTTGCCGCCGGCGGAGGCGGTGCCGTTCGCGGCGGCCGGGCTGGTGCCCGCCGTCACCGTCCAGGACGATCCGCAGGGCAGGTCGGGGACGGTGAAGCCGACCGTCGCGGTGTAGGCGGTCTGGCCGGACAGCTCGACCGACTCGGTGTGCCGGACCTGGCCGGCGACGCCGAAGGCGACGCTCAGCCGTACCGGCTGGGTGTTCGCGGCGGCGACGGTGACGATCACGGTGGCACGGCCGCGCGCGTTCAGCGCGGCCCTGGCGATCGAGACCTGCCGCACCGCGGCGGGGCACGGCACGTCGGCGCTGGCGCTGTCCTGCCTGTCGCCCGCCCGTACGGCCACCGTGACCGTCCCGCCGCAGGGCCGCTCGCCGAAGGTGTGGTCGAACGCGCCGGTGTAGGAGGTGTCCCCCGACAGCGAGAGCGTCTTGGCGGCGACCTGGTCGCCGTTGAGCGCCATCGTGGCGGTGACGGGCACCTCGCCCGTGCCGCTGGTCTCGACGGCGATCCTGGCGCGCGCGGCCCGTCCGGGCGCCTGCGCCACGGCGAGGGAGACCCGCAGCCCGGTGACGGTCGTCGGGCACGCGGGCAGCGGCGCGCTGACGGTCTTCGCGCCGCCTGGCGCGGCGGGTGAGGTGGTGACCGTGAGCGTGACGATCCTGCCGCAGCGCCGCTCGCCGAGGTCGTGGCCGACGGGGCGGGTGTAGGTGGTCGCGCCGCTGACCCGGTTGCGTGCGGTGCGCACGACCTGGCCGTCGACGGCCAGGCGGGTGGTGATCGTGACGGGCCCGGTGCCCGTGGTGCGCAGGGAGACGGTGGCGGCGGCCCGCCCGGCCGCGTCGACCGACAGGGCGCCGACGTTCAGCGCCGACACGTTCGTCACCGGCCGCGGCGTCGGGGTGCCGGGCGTCGGTGTGGGAGTGGGTGTGGGAGTGGGGGAGGGCGTGGGTGTCGGGGTGCGGGTCGGCGTCGGTGTCGGGGTCGGGGTGGACGGCCGCGGCGTGGGAGTCGTTGTGGGCGGCTTCGGCGACGGTGAGGCGGAGGGCGGCCCCGCCGGTGAACCGGTGGGAGAGGGCGGGGCCTGCGTCTCCTGGCCGGTGTTCGATCCGGCGCCGACGTCCGGCTCGCCGGTCGGCTCGCCGCCGGCCTCCGGCGTGCCGGTCGGCAGCGTCGCCGGGCTCGGCGGCACGGCCGCGGCCGAGGGCTCCGAAGCCACCACGTCGATCGTCGCGGCGGGCGGCCGGTCCCTGCCGGCCAGCACGTAGCCGGTCACGCCCGCGGCCACCGCGACCGCCGTGGTGCCGATCAGCAGCCGCTTGCCGTGCCGCCGGGCCGTACGTCCGGTGTTCCTGAAGACGGTCCGGAAGAAGGACGAGCTCGTGGCGGGCGGCGGGGTCGCCGGCTGCGGCAGCAGCAGCGCCAGCAGCCCCACCAGGGCGGCCAGCCGGCGCCTGCCGTCCTCCTCCCATTCCTCGCCGTAGGCGGCCAGCGCCGCCCGCTCCACCTCGCCCACGAACGCGGCCGCGCTCGCCGGGCGGTCGGCGGGGTCCTTGGCCAGGCCGCGCGCCATCAGCTCCCGCACGCCCTCGGGCGCGTCGCGCAGGGGGATGGGCGCGTGCAGGTGCTGGTAGCCGAGGACGTGCGACTCCGTCGAGCGGTACGGCCGGTGCCCGGTCAGGCACTCGTAGAACACCACGGTGGCCGCGTAGACGTCGGTCGCGGGGGAGGCGGGCCGGCCCGACCACAGCTCGGGGGCCATGTACGGCGGGGTGCCCGTCGCCCGCGTGGCGGTGCCGTGCCGTACGGCGATGCCGAAGTCGACGAGTTTGCTGACGCCGTCGTCCCTGACGATGACGTTCTCCGGCTTGTAGTCACGGTGGACCAGGTGGGCCGCGTGCGCCCGCTCCAGGCCGAGAAGGGAACCCTTGAGCACCACCAGCGCCGCCTCGGGCCCGGTCGTGCCGTGCTCGCGCAGCAGCGCCCGCAGCGACACGCCGTTGACCAGCTCCATGACGATGGCGGCGCCGTCGGGCTCCTGGATGTACTCCCACATCCTGGCGATGTGCGGATCCACCAGCGTGGTCAGCACCTCGGCCTCGGCCCTGAAGGCGGCCAGCGCCCCGGGCTCGTGGCGCACCCGCTCCGAAAGGTACTTGACGGCGACGCTGACGCCCGTGTCGTCGTGCACGGCGAGCACGACCCTGCCGCTTCCGCCCGCCCCGAGTTGCCGTATCTCGGTGTAGCCGGGGGCGCTCCAAACCATGGCGCTCTCCCATCAGGAGTCTGGCCCACCTGATGAGACGTACGATCCGCCGTTCTGGTTGGCGGTCAACGCTCCTTGATATGGCCCGGTGTGTCGATCCCCTCGGGCAGCACCGGGTCAGGCACGGGCGCCCCCCACGAGGTGACCAGCGGGAGCACCCCGGCCCAGACCGGCAGCGCGTAGTCCTCGTCCTCGTCGACGGGCGCGCCGCCGCGCACCTTGACCGACGCCTCCTCCAGCGACAGCGCGAGCACCGCCGTGGCAGCCAGCTCCTTGCGGGTCGGCTGCCTGGCGTAGTCCCACTGGCCGGGGGCGAGCTGCTCGGTCAGCGCCCGCAGGCCGGCCATGCGCTCCTCCTCGTCGGTGACCAGCCTGGCCGCGCCGTAGATGATCGCCGATCGGTAGTTGACGGAGTGGTTGAAGACCGAGCGGGCCAGCACCAGGCCGTCGAGGTGGGTGACGGTGACGCAGACCTGCTCGCCCGACCCCGCCCGCAGCGAGCGGGCGCCGGTGGAGCCGTGCAGGTAGAGGGTGTCGCCGATGCGGCCGTAGCCGGTGGGCACGACCATGGGGTGACCGTTCATCACCACGCCCAGATGGCAGATGAGGCCGGAGTCGAGCACCTCGTAGAGGTCGTTCCTGTCGGTGCTGCCGCGGTGCTTCTCGCGTCCGAGCGTCGTGCGGGGTGTGGTGGAGAGCATGCCGTCACGCTATTGAGATAGTGGACCTGTCGTTAATGTCCACTAATAACCGCTTCTTGGAGACCACTTCGGTGCGCACCCTCGTCGACCTGCCCGTTGTCCTGACCAGGGATTCGGCGGTGCCGCTGTCCGTGCAGCTCGGCGACTGGCTGCGCGACGCCATGCGCGCGGGCGCCCTCACCGCGGGGATCCGCCTGCCGTCCTCGCGGGGGCTGGCCGCGCAGCTCGGCGTCAGCCGTACCGTGGTCACGGAGGCCTACCAGCAGCTCTACGCCGAGGGCTGGCTCGACGGCCGCCACGGCTCGGGCACCTACGTGGCCGACCTGTCGCAGGAGACGCCCCGCCCCGCACCCGCGCCCGCCCCCGCCGTGGTCCCCCCGGTACGGCGGGCCGCCCCGCTGATCGACCTCACCCCCGGCGGGCCGTGGGTCAAGGACTACGACCCGGCGGCGTGGAAGCGGGCCTGGCGCAGGGCCGCCGACCTGCCACCGGGCGCCGACCCCGACCCCTACGGCCTGCCGTTCCTGCGGGAGCTGCTGGCCGAGCACCTGCGCAGGACGCGGGCGATCGCGGTGGGCCCGGAGAACGTCCTGGTCACCAGGGGCACCGGCAACGGCCTCGACCTGGTCGCCATGGCCCTGCTCGGCCACGGGGCGCGGGCGGGCGTCGAGGAGCCCGGCTACCGGGTGGCCCGCGCCGTCTTCGCCGCCAGGGGTGCGGCGATCGTGCCGTGCCCCGTGGACGAGGACGGCGTGATCGTCGACGACCTGCCCGGCGATCTGCGCGTCCTCTACACCACTCCCGCCCACCAGTACCCGATGGGCGGGCGCCTGCCGATCCCGCGCAGGGAACGGCTGCTGGCCTGGGCGCGGCGCACCGGGGCGACGGTCGTGGAGGACGACTACGACGCGGAGTTCCGCTACGACGTGGCCCCGCTGCCCGCCCTGTACGGCCTCGACCCGGCCCGCGTGGTGCTGCTCGGCACGCTGTCGAAGTCGCTGGCCCCCGACGTGGGGGTGGGCTGGCTGGTCGGCGAACCGGAGCTGCTGCGGCGGATCGCCGCCATCAGGGACGACCTGTCCGATCGCACCAGCGGCCCGGTCCAGCAGGCCGTCGCCACCCTGCTGGAGCGCGGCGACCTCGACCGGCACCTGCGCAGGATGCGCCTGGAGTACGCCCGCCGCCGCGCGGCCGTGGTGGAGCTCCTCGGCCCGGTCTGCCGCCTGCACGGCGACACGGCGGGCCTGCACGTCCTGGCCGAGCTGCGACCCTCGGCGGTGGCCGGTCTCGTGACGGCGGCGGCCGCGGCGGGCGTCCTGCTCGACACCACCGCCCGCCACCACCACGGGCCGCCACGGGTGCACGGCCTGGTCATCGGGTACGGCTCCGCCTCGCTCGCCGACGTGCGGCGCGGCTGCCAGATCCTGGCCGACCTCATCCGCGGGCTGGAGTGAGCTCCCTCAGCACGGGCAGGGCGCGGTCGGCGTAGACCGGATCGACGGGCAGCACGTGCTCGGCCCACCAGCGGGCGTCGGCGGGAGCGGGCGAGGGGGTCGTGAACCCGGGGGCGTAGTCGTCGTAGGGCGGCGCGTAGAGGTAGCCGGTGGCCACGCCGCGGCGTTCGAGCGCGGCGATGGCCCGATCCCGCTCCTCCACCAGCAGCGGCACCCTGAACAGGGGCTGGTCCAGGTGGTCGAGGACACCCTCGGCCACGCTCGGCAGCTCGGCCAGCCGCCGCACCCCGGCCAGCCGCCGCGGCCGCACGCGCGCCACCTTGGCCACCTTGCGGCCCTGGTACCACCGGGCCGGCCCGCCGCGCCTGGTGCGGTAGGAGTGGAGGTCGGCGCGCACCCACGGGTCGAAGGGCGGCAGCGCGGGGCCGCCCGCCATGGCCGCCCGCAGCTCGGGGGCGCGCAGCGCGATGCGGTAGCCCTCGCGCTCCTCCTCCATGCCGAGGGCCCGCATCAGCCTCAGCGCGGGACGGACCAGGTCGAAGGTGAGGGCCGCCTGGCGGGCCATCGAGCTGGCCACGCTCAGCAGTTCGGCACGCCAGGACCCGGGCTGCAGCAGCAGGTCGCGCGCCTGCGCCAGCGCCTTGGCGTCGGCGGCGTCCGCGACGGCCAGCACTCCGCCCGAGCCCGCGCCCGCGTGCTTGGAGAGGCTGTAGACCCCCGCCGCGCCGAACGTCCCGAGCGGCCGGCCGCCGACCGTGGTCTCCATCGCGTGGGCGACGTCCTCGATGAGGAGCTTGCCGTCGAAGGCGGGCAGATCGTCGGGCAGGCCGTACAGGTTGGTGGTGAGCACGGCGTCGACGTCGGACAGGTCCGCGCGGGCCGGGTCGATGTTGCCGGTACGGCGCGACAGCGGCGCGATCACCGGCACCAGGCCCGCCGCGAGGACGAGGAAGAGGATCTCGTCGGCGGAGATCGGCGACATCAGCAGCCGCTGCCCCGGCGCGCAGAAGTGGCGCAGCGCGAGGTAGAGGCCCAGCCGGTTGGACGGCAGCGCGAGACAGTGCCGGCCGGTGCGCTCCTCGAGCGCCCGGACGGCGCTCACGCCTGCAGGGCCGTGCGCAGGCGGCCGTAGGTCTTCAGCGCGCGGTCGGCGGTCTTCAGCAGGAGCGGGTTGGCCATGACCGCGCCGCGCGCCTTGCGCACCGGAACCCTGATCATCCAGTGGACGCCGGCCCCCGCGCTGGCGCGCGCGACCCTGCCCTCTGCGACGTGGAGGTCGCCGGTCTTGAGCTTCTCCTTGTACTCCTTGGGGCCCCGGCCCATGTCGATGAGCCTGATCCCGGCGGCCGCCGCGGCCTCGGCCATGGCCAGGTGGTGGATCAGGCCGGGCGACGACTTGGCGTAGGCGGTGTCGTAGGCGGGGAACCAGCCCACGAGCGTGTGCCTGGTGCGCAGGCCGAAGTGGCCCGCCATCGGGACGCCGTCGACGTAGACCATGTCGAGCACGCCGGCGAACGCCTCGGTCTGCGTGGCGAGCAGCCGCTCGACCAGCTCGACGATCCAGCGGGTGGCGAACCTGTCGGTGCGGCCCGTGCGGCGGTACTGGTCGGTCTTCCAGGCCAGCAGCGTGTGGAGGGGCGCCGGATCGGTGACGGCGTAGTCGTGGCGCAGCGGCCCGACGTCGCGCTGGAGCTTGCGCGACTTGGCCAGCGTGCTCTTGTACGTCTTGCCGGAGTTGGCCATGAGGTAGTCGGTGTACGGCGCCCAGCCGTCGCTCAGGTCGATGACCGGCGAGGGGTGCAGCTCGTGTCGTTCGGCCAGCATCGGCTGCCCGGCCACCAGATGGTCGAACTCGAAGACGCCCAGCCCGCAGCTCTTGATCAGCTTCTGCGCGTCGATCTCCGCCTTGGTGTGCATGACCATGCCCTGGGCGTCGGTCAGGCCGGCGGCCACCGGCCTGCCGATGCCGAGCGGATGCCGCTCGAAGGGGAAGAATCCGACCACGTCGGTGCCGTCCTCGAGGACGGCGACGCGTGTCTGGTCGCGCGACTCGCCTACCGCGATCGTGAACTCCGGCGAGAGGAAGGGATTGTCGAAGGACGGGTCGGCCTCCTGCAAGGCCCTCCATCGGTCCACTTCCGGGCGCCCCAGGTCACGGGGGTGAACAAGAGTGATGCGCATGGGCTCCTACTGGGGTGTGCGGTCCCCGCCCGCCGTGCGGCATGGTCGGGTGTCGGGGGTACTTCCTGAGCAGACCATGCATGGCGGTTCACAGCAAACGTTAAGGGATGAGGGGGAGTGGTGGGCCGCCACTGCTGGCAAATTTAGGGAGTTCTCATGTTGGTGGCGTGAACAGAACCAGGTTCTAATGTGGTTCCATGACGGTACCTGGCATTGACTGGCCGCGTCTGGCCGCGTGGATGGGCGAGCACGTGCCGGCGGCGGGCGCGCCCGTCTCGGTGTCGCTGATCTCCGGCGGCAGGTCCAACCTGACCTATCTGGTCGAGGCGACCGAACAGCGGGTGGTGCTGCGCCGCCCTCCGCTCGGCCACGTCCTGCCGACCGCGCACGACATGCGCCGCGAGTGGCGGGTCATCTCCGCCCTGGACGGCACGCCGGTACCGGTCCCCCCGCCGCTCGCCTTCTGCTCCGACGAGGACGTGATCGGGGCGCCGTTCTACCTCATGGGCCACGTCGACGGCGCGGCCGTCCGCGACAGGGACGAGCTGGGCGCCCCGGGGGTGGAGGAGACCAGGCGGCTGTCGCAGCGGCTGGCCGAGGTGCTGGCCGAGATCCACGCGGTCGACTACACGGCCGTGGGCCTCGGCGACTTCGGCCGCCCCGACGGCTACCTGGCCAGGCAGCTCGATCGCTGGTGCCAGCAGTGGGCCCGTTCCGCGGACCGCGAGGACCCCGTCTACGACCGCCTCGTGGCCCGCCTGCGCGAGCGCATGCCCGCCACCTCGGCCGCCACGCTCGTGCACGGCGACTACCGCCTCGACAACACGCTGGTACGGCTCGCCCCACCGGAGATCCGCGCGGTCGTCGACTGGGAGATGTCGACGCTCGGCGACCCACTGGCCGACCTGGGTCTCACGCTCACCTACTGGCACGACCACGGTGACGACGAGCGCGCCTCGATCCCGGTGGCGGGCGACGTCACGCTCGCCCCCGGCTTCCTCAGCGCCGCCGAGTTCGCCGCCCACTACGCCAAGGTGTCCGGCAGGGACCTCGCCGACCTGGACTTCTACGTGGCGTTCGGCAACTTCAAGCTCGCGGTCATCGTGCAGGGTATCCACGCCAGGTTCCGGCAGGGTAAGACCGTGGGGGAGGGGTTCGACCGCATCGGCGACGCCGTGCCCCTCCTGCTCGCCCGCGCCCACCGCACGCTCGACCACCGCACGCTCGACCACGGCATCTCGTGATCCGGCCGGGGCAGGGCGCACCAGCGACAGCGAAGGAGATCCGATGAGCAGCGTTGTCCTCATCACCGGAGCCGCCAGCGGCATCGGCGCCGCGGTGGCGCGCAGGATGGCGGCGGGAGGGGCGCGATGCCTCCTCGTCGACCTCGACGAGGCGGGCGTCGAACGCGTCGCCAAGGAGGTCGGCGGGGCGTGGCTGGCCGGCGACGTCAGCGACCCCGAGACCTCGCGGCGCGCGGTGGACCTGGCCGTCGAGAGGTACGGCAGGCTCGACCTCGTCCACCTCAACGCAGGCATCGCCGGCGGCGTCGACCTGGCCGCCTTCGACCTGGAGCGCTACCGCCGCGCCATGGGCGTCAACGTCGACGGTGTCGTCTTCGGCGTCAACGCCGCCGTGCCCGTGCTGGCGGGCTCGGGCGGCGGCGCGATCGTCGTCACCGCCTCGCTGGCCGGCCTGGTCGGCTACGACGGCGACCCCGTCTACACGATGACCAAGCACGCCGTCGTCGGCCTGGTCAGGGCGCTGGCCGAACCGCTGGCCAGGACGGGGATCAGGATCAGCGCGGTGTGTCCCGGCTTCACCGACACCCCGCTCGTCGCCGGGCAGCGCGACATGTTCGTCGGCGCGGGCTTCCCGCTGCTCACGGCGGAGGACGTCGCGGGCGCCGTGGAAGCGGCCTTCTACACCAACGACCCCGGTACCCTGCTGATCGTCCAGCCAGGCAGGCCGCCGGTGCCCTACCGATATGCTGGCGTGCCGGGGCCCGCCGGAGGGCAGCGGCCGCCGATTCCCAGCTAATCGGTAGAGCAACATTCAAGCGTTCTGTAACCGAGCCGGTTACCTTTGGTGGAAAGCCGGGCACATCGACCCGGCTCTGTCATGTTGGAACGCTTCAGGAGGACCCCGGTGATACCGACGAACGGCCGTCACGCGCAACGGCGCTCCCCGTGGCCGATCGCCCTGGCCGCCGGAGTCGTCGCGGTGATCCTGGTCGCCGGCATCATGATCTACGCGGGAACCAGGACCAGGGGCGCCTCGGGCGAACCGGCCACCATCCCGCCGTCGCAGGCGGCGCCCACGCTGGCGGCGCCGCCCGTCACGGAGGGCTGGCCGCGCTGGGGCGTCACCCACACCCAGTACAGCGCCGACCAGGACACCGACGAGGGCAAGAACGGCGCGGCCAACGTGCTCGGCCGCGAGCCGATGCTGCAGAACCAGCACGTCATGGGCTGGGGAGCGGGCAACCCGGAACCGAGCCCCGGCCGGTACGACTTCCGTGACCTCGACCGGCGGATGAAGCTGATCTCCGAGACGCGGGGCATCCCGATCATCACGCTGTGCTGCGCCCCCGACTGGATGAGGGGCGGCACGCCGGGCCGTACCGACTGGACGAAGAACGCCACCACCGCCCCCCGGCGCGAGCACTTCGACGACTACGCCAAGCTGGCCGCGACCGTCGCCAAGCGCTACCCGACCGTCAAGCACTTCATGGTCTGGAACGAGTTCAAGGGCTTCTGGAACCAGGCCACCAACACCTGGGACGCCGAGTCCTACACCGACCTCTACAACAAGGTCTACGACGCGCTGAAGCAGGTCAACCCGGAGATCAAGGTCGGCGGGCCGTACGTGCCGATCGACCATCACGCGCCGACGGCGGGCGAGTCGCCCGTCACCGGCCCGTGGGGCACCGTCGACCGGCGGGTGCTCGGCGCCATCGAGTACTGGATCAAGAACAAGAAGGGCGCCGACTTCGTCGTCATCGACGGCGCCACCATGACCAGGGACCAGCCGCCCACCCCCGACGAGTTCAGCGCGACGGCCAAGTTCACCGCGATCACCGCGTGGTTGCGGCAGCAGGCCCCCGACCTGCCCGTCTGGTGGGCCGAGTACTACATGGAGCCGGAGAACACCGGCTGGACCGAGGAGCGGACCGCCGCGGTGCAGGCCACCGCGATGATGGAGTTCGCCAAGAGCGGCGTGACCACCGCGCTCTACTGGAACCCGCACAAGAAGGACGCCGGCGCGTGCCACGCCTGCCTGTGGGTGCCCGGCACCGGCGAGGAGATGCCGATGGCGGGCCTGCTGAGCGGGTTCGTCAAGTGGTTCCCCGCGGACGTGCGGCTCGAGCAGGTGACCTCGAGCGACCCGAAGGTGCGCGTGCTCGCCCAGCCGCAGCAGATGGTGATGGTCAACACCACCGATGCGCAGCTGACGGCGACGGTGGACGGGCAGCAGTTCACCTTCGGGCCCTACGAGATCAAGTGGAGCCAGCGCGGCAGCACCGGCTAGACGGCCTTGAGGAACCCGCCGTCGACGACGAACTCCGCGCCCGTCGTGCTGGCCGAGCGGGGCGAGGCCAGCAGGGCGATCACGTCGGCGACCTCCTGCGGCTCGACGAGCCGGCCCGTCGCCAGGTTCATCATCTGCGGCGCCACCGTGTCCATCACGCTGTCACGGTCGGCGCCCGTGACTCCGGCGAGGATGTCGGCGGCGCCGCCCTCCTCCGTCCACCACGCGGTCCTGACCGGGCCGGGGGCCACGGTGTTGACCCTGATGCCCTGCGGCGCGTACTCCTCCGACAGCGCCTTCGACACGTTCAGCAGGCCCGCCTTGGCCGCCTGGTAGTCGACGTTCATCGCGCCGGGCTGCCGCACCGCGCCGGTGGTGACGTTCACGATCGCGCCGCCGCCGCGCTCCAGCAGGTGCGGGATCGCCGCCCGTACGGCCCGCACGACCGCGAACAGGTTGAACTCGAACATCTCCCGCCAGTCGGCGTCCGTCGGTGCCAGGAAGCTGAAACGGGGGAGCTTCACGCCGGGCGGCGGGCCGCCGGCGTTGTTCACCAGGATGTCGAGCCCGCCGTAGACCTCGACGGCACGCTGCACCGCGGCGGCGGGCCCGTCGGGGTCCATCAGGTCGATGGCGGCGTGCGTCAGGTTGGGTCCGGCCAGCGCGTCGAGCTCGGGGTTGCTCTTGCGGGAGACGGCCACGACCTTCGCCCCCTCCTGCAGGAGAGTGGCGACGGTGGCAAGGCCGATGCCCTTGGAGGCCCCCGTGACGACGGCCACGCGGCCGGAGAGCTGCAGATCCATGAGTGAACCTTTCAGTGAATGTCGATACATCCCCTGAAACACCGGCCCCCTCAGGTCGGTTGCACTTTTTTCGCGGGAATCTTCCAGTAGGTGAGCGCGCGCAGGAGCCACTCCACGGGGCCGTAGCGATGGCGGTGCAGCCACCAGTGGCTGGCGGCCGCCTGGAAGGCGAAGACGGCGAGCGCGACGAGCATCTCGGCGGGCGGGCTGACCCGGTCGACGAGCGCCAGGCCGTACCCGGTGAAGATCAGCGAGCAGATGGCCGACTGCCCGAGGTAGTTGGTCAGCGCCATCCGGCCGGGAGCGGCCAGCAGCCGGCCCAGGCGCGGCAGGTGCGGCAACAGGCGCAGCAGCGTGGCCGCGTAGGCGGCGGCCAGCAGGGGCGCGGTGACGAGGTCGACCGCCTGGCCGAGCAGGCGCAGCACCCCGCTCGAGCCGCCCCAGGTCGAGTAGGCGTGGATGGCCTGGCCGGCGATCCCCACCGTGAAGCCGTAGCGCTGGAGCGTGCGCAGCGTCGCCGGGTTCGGCGCGCGCAACGCGCCCTGCTTGCCGAGGGCGAGCCCGACCAGGCACGCGGCCAGGACGGCGGGCCCCTGGAACAGCACGCGCAGCACGGCGATCATCGACAGCTCGTGCAGGTGCTCCGCGATGATCATCCCGGGTCCTCCGCGCAGCAGCATGTCGGTCCTGAGCGCCTCGGCCGCCCCGCCCGAACCCGTGCCCGGCACGTGGAAGCCGAGGCCGGCCGCCACGGCGGCGAGGACGAAGGCGACGGCGAGCAACGACGTCAGCGTGACTGCCGCGATCAGCGCGGTCCGTGCCGGGAGCGTCCGTAACGCGAGCAGCGCGAGCCCGACCACGGCGTAGGTGGCCAGGATGTCGCCGGGGAACAGCAGCACGCCGTGCGCGAGGCCCAGCAGGAACAGCCCGGCCAGCCGGCGCAGGAACATCGGCGAGAACGCCGCGCCGCGCCTGGCGGCCGAGTCGAGTTGCAGGGTGAGGCTGTAGCCGAACAGGAAGGAGAACAGCAGGTAGAACTTGTTCTCCAGGAACATGGTGACGAACCAGCGCACCCCCCAGTCGAGGGGGCCGTCGAACCCTGGTTCCGGCAGGCCCGCCATCCGGTAGCCGGAGCCGAGGAAGGCGATGTTGACGGCAAGGATGCCGAGCAGCGCGAAGCCACGCAGCGCGTCGACGGCGGCGATCCGGTCTCCGGACGCGCGAGATGATGTCCACATCAAGGGGACATCATCTCGCAACCTGAGGGTTTGCTGTGACTTTTCGGAATTTAGTGGAACATATTTAGACCGATGTAGAGGAATCGCTCCACGATCACGGCGAGCGCGATCACGAACGCCGGCACCGCCACCCACAGCAGCCTGCGGCGGGCTCGCGGCGCCTTGTCCCTGCCGTGCAGGCGGATCACCTCGTAGGAGAACAGGGCCAGCCAGGTGACGGCCAGGGCCAGCACGCCGACGACGCTCCAGGGAGAGCCCGGATCGCCGGGACCGCCGCTGGAGTAACGGGGCAACGGGATCTCGGTGCCCTTGACGAACTTCTTCCACGTGTAGAGCGCGGCGCTCTCGTTGGAGTAGACCTTCTTGATCTCCTTGGAGCCGTCGAGCGCGGCCACGAACCGCTGGTACCAGTCGTCCGGGTAGCCCTCGTTCAGCTGCAGGTAGGCGGCCTGCCCCCGGGTGACGGCCAGGAAGGTGTTGCGCTCGCTGCTCTTGAGCTTGTCGACCACGCCCTTGATGTCGGTCGGGTCCTTGTGGACCAGCGCCTGCTGGGTGAAGTCGACCTTCTCGAAGTCCTTCTCGCCCCACGGCAGGATCGGCGTGACCTCGGGGCCGAGCTTGGGCGTCAGGTAGAGCACCCTGGCGCTCGGCTGGTCGTGCTCGTAGACGTAGCGCATCGCGGCGACCTCGCCCGCGGTCACCCGCTCGAACTTCTCGTTGCCGTAGCGGGCGATGAGGAAGGCCATCGACAGGGTGACCGCCACGCACGCGGCCAGCACGATCGAGACGATCCTGGTGGTCCGCGGGTGGAACCTGACGTTGCGCTTGCGGAAGGGCACCGTCTCGTCGGAGGCGTCCTCGCTGTCGGCGGGCAGGTTGGGGAAGAAGGCGTAGGCGGCCAGCAGGCAGGCGCCGGGCAGCATGAACATGTAGACCCGCAGGCCCATCTCGCCGCCGTAGCTCTGCAGGCCCATGGCCAGCACCGGCACGCACAGCAGGACGAGCGCCGCCCTGTCGAACACGCCCCGGCGCAGCCGCCTGAACAGGCCCGCCGCCGCCAGCAGCAGCACGACCGCGCAGATGCCGAGACGCGTCTTGAGGACCAGCGCGTGGATGGGGTCGCTACCCGCGATCCGGTCACCGGTGCCGCGCTGGAGGTTTTCCAGCAGCCGGCCGATGCCGCCGAAGATGGCGTCCATGTTGCCCTGCCAGAACCCGACCGTCTGGTAGCTGATCCACGCCAGCACCACCAGGCCGAAGAAGAACGGCAGCGCCCACGTCAGCGAGGTCCGCTTGACCAGCAGGAAGGCGGTCAGCACGCCCAGCATCATGAACGGGGTGATCTGGTGCGAGGCCGTCGCGGCGAAGAACAGCGCGATCAGCATGAGCAGCATCAGCAGCTTGTCGGCCCTGAAGGTGCCGGTGTAGGCCAGCTCGCCGGGCAGCATCGTGTCGAGCTTGGCCAGCAGCCTGCGGATGCGGCCCTTGGCCGGCAGCGGCCTGGCGCGCGTCTCCACCTTGCCGAACCAGCGCAGCAGGATCGCCACGAAGGCCAGATAGAGGGCGAAGGTGAAGCCCTGGGGTGAGAAGTAGTCCTGGCCGATCCACTGCACGAGGATGAACAGCAGCGCCGCGAACCACCTTGCCCGCGTGGTCGCCACCACCTGGCGCAGGATCAGCACGAAGGGCAGCAGGTAGAGCAGGTTCGACAGCAGCGGCGTCCAGTTGAGGATCGTCGTGAAGTCGGTGATGCCCGCCGCCTTGCCGACGAACGCGAAGAGCGCGAAGAAGCCGGGCCAGGCCATCCGGGCGTCGAGGGAGATGGCCGTCTCGCCGGTTCTGGAGATGAAGTCGACGAAGCCGGCGTGCACGTACGCGGTGGGGAAGCGTGGCGCCTCGGCCACGATCGCCCCCGCTCCGTGCAGGGCGAACGTGATCGCGGCGATCTGGAACAGCAGCAGGAACTTGCGGTCGGTGCTCTGCGTGACCGTCATGAAGAACGAGACGATCATGAGGATGATCGCGAAGAACGCGCTCAACGGCATCGCGGAGATCAGCCCGAGCCCGCTGATGTCGGCGGGGTCGACGCCCCGCAGCGGCCCCGGCGAGACCCGCAGCGCCAGGACGTACATGAGCAGGCCCTCGATGACCAGCACGACCGGCAGCCAGCGGGGCGCGCTCTGCGCCAGCGCCGCCAGCCGCGCGCCCCACCCCGGGGCGGCGGGCTTCCGCTGCGGTACGGCAGGCGTCCTGGGCGCTTCTGGAGCTTCGGGGACTCCGGGGGCTTCAGGGGCTTCAGGGACTCCGGGGGCTTCGGGGGCTCCGGGGGCACGGCCGACGTGCGCGAACTCGGCGACGGGGACGCGCTTGGCGACGGTCGTGGCCTCGGTGCCGTCCTCCTGCTCGTCAGCGGACTCCTCGGGCTGCGCGCCGGTCCGGGACGCAGGCGAGGGCAGGCGTACGACCTGGGTGACCTCGGTGACGTCGTCGAGCTCCGGCTCCGGCTCGGGCGGCCGGATGACCGGGTTGGTCTCGTCGCCGTCGCCCTCGTCCCGCCCGGGCGGGGCGGTCTCCAGGGTGACGTCGCCCTCGTCGTTGTCCTGCGCCGCCTGCGGGAGGGCGCTCTCCCCGGTGGTCTCGTCGTCGGAGGCCTGCGCCAGCCGCGGGAGGGCGCTCTCCTGGGTGGCCTCGTCCTCGGCGGTCTCCGGATCGTCGGTCTCCGGGTCGCCGGGTGGCGGGGCGGCGTCCTCGTCCTGGGCGCCGGGCTCACGGGCACCGGTCTCGGGAGTGGCGGGCTCGTCCAGGGGGATCGTGATCCGGGGGATCACGCCGGTGGCGTCGGGGTCGAAGCCGGGCTCCTCCGACACGTCGCTCTCCTCCACCTCCGCGGCGTCAGAAGCCGCGGACGTGCCGGTCGTGTCCCTTGCCATCGCCTCGCCCGCCGGTTGCCTCACGTTGACCATCATGCGACCTCGGGCGACGCTTGCGTGACGCGTGGTTGCCCGGTATCGCCATGTCTGAGAATTTTACGGAGACTTCTGAAGATCAACAACGCTACCAAAATCTCGCTGAAGAGAAGACCGTATCCCACGGCGTTCACGCCTGCGACCGGGAAGAGCGCCATGATCGAGGCGAGCACGAGCACCGCCAGCCCGATCTGCACCACCGCCAGCTTCCGCGCCTGCCCGAGCGCGCGCAACGAGCTCAGGTAGACCTCGATGAGCACCCTCGGCAGGACCGCCAGCGCCATCAGCCGCAGCAGCGTGGTGCCCTCGACGGCGAACTCCGAGCCGAAGATGGTCAGGATGAGCGGGGCGGCGACCAGCGCCACGCCGATGATCGGTCCGATGATCATCAGGGCGCGCTTCAGCGACCTCCTCGCGTTGGCCGCCAGGCTCGAACGGTCGAACGAGCCCTCCACCGTCAGCGAGACCGCCATGTTCATCGCCAGCAGCTCGATCATGCAGCCCAGCGTGTGCGCCATGGAGAAGCGCCCGAAGGCGGCCTCGCCCAGCCTGGCCGCGACCAGCACGGGCACCAGGTAGACGATCGCCAGCATCGACAGCGTGCCGGGGAAGTCGCCGGCCAGGAACCTGCCCATCTCGCGCAGCCGCGGCGGATCGGCGTTCTGCTCGGCCGTCGCGCGGATGTGCCGCGGCACCTGGATGCCGAAGATCAGGAAGTTGATCGGGACGAGCGCGATCGCCGTCGGGATCATCCAGGAGACGAAGATGCCGCCGTCGGGCAGCCGGCTCGCGAGAACCGCCAGCAGGGCCATCTTGACCACGCCGAAGACCAGGTTGTTCACCGGCACCCAGGTGGCCTGGCGCAGCCCGGTGAGCGCCACGTCCTGCAGGGTGAACACCGACCACACCAGCACCGAGCCGAGGAAGAACAGGCTCATGGCGGGAGTGCCGAGCACCGCGTAGATGTCGCCCCACACCGGCAGCGTCAGCAGGAAGCCGACGGCGGCGGCGCCGCCCGTGGCGGCCGCCATGCCGTACCCGCGCAGGATGACGGCGCCGGTGCCGCGGCCCGCGACGGGGATGTACCTGGCCAGCGCGCCCACGAAGCCGAGCGCGGTCAGCGAGGCGAACAGCCGCATCGCGGTGATGAGCGCCTGGCCCCTGCCGAACTCCTCGGGGGTGTAGAAGCGGGTGGCCAGCAGCCAGTAGCCCATGCCGAGGGTGGCGGTGATCGCCGTGTTGGCCATGAGCGCGTAGCCGTTGCGGAACAGCGGGTTGCGCAGGTCCTGCAGGAGCTTGTGCAGGACCGTTCGCTCAGACATTCCCGCGTACCCGCTGCAGCCCGTATCTGGTCCGCCGCACCACGGCGTAGCCCTTGGTGAGCACCCTTTCCCGCAGGTAGATCAACGGCACCGCGGAGCCCTCGACGGCGCGCCTGAACATGCTCATCGACGTCTGCCTGCCCACGGTGAGCCGCGGGATGGCCAGCAGGTCGTGGCGGTCGGCGGCCAGCGCGTTGTTGACCGCGCAGGCCGCCCAGTAGCCCGCCCTGCGCACCTCGCGGCGCACCCTGGCGCTGGAGTAGCCGTAGGGGTAGGCCATCGTGGCGACCGGCGCGCCGATCCTGTCCTCGAGCAGCCCCTTGTTCCTGCGCAGCTCCTGCCGCAGCTCGGCGTCGGGCAGCTGGTCGAGCTGGGGGTGGCTGTGGCTGTGGCCGCCGATCTCGATGCCGGACTGCGCGATCTCGCGCGCCTGGCCCCAGGTGAGCATGTCGTCGAGCGGGCGGCCCGCGGCGTCCTTGCCCGCGTCGGCGACCCAGCCGCTGGTCAGGAAGACCGTGGCGGGGAAGTCGTACTGCTCGAGGATCGGCAGCGCGTTGGTGTGGAAGTCGGCGTAGCCGTCGTCGAAGGTGAGCACGACCGGCTTGTCGGGCAGCGACCGGCCGTTGTTCTTGTGGACGGCGGCGACCAGGTCGGCCACCGTCAGCGGGGTGAAGCCCCGCGTCGACAGGTAGTCGACCTGCTCGGCGAAGTCGGAGGTGCGCACCGCGTGCGGCCTGGTGTCCTGGTTGGGCCGCTCGGTGACCGAGTGGTACATCAGGATCGGCACCCTGATCATGTGCGCACCGCCTTCAGCCGGGCCGAGCCGACCACGTAACCCCAGGTCGTCCAGGCCAGCCCGATCACGATCGCGAAGGCCCTGCCGAGCCCCGACGCGTCGCCGCGCACCGCGTCGCCCAGGCCGCGCAGCGCGCCCAGCGGCAGCGCCTTCAGCGCGTGCGCGCGCTCGCTCTTCAGTCCGTCCTGCGTGCCGACGCTCTGCGTGACCAGGGCCTTGGACAGGCCCTCGGCGTAGCAGCGGGAACGGAAGTAGGCGAAGGTGGCCCGCTGGGCCGGCACCTTGTGGCCGATCACCGCGGCGGGCTCGTACAGCATGACGGAACCGGGTCTGCGCTGGGCGAGCCTGATGCAGAACTCGGTCTCCTCGCAGCCCAGCGGGCGGCTCTTGCGGCCCTGCACGCTGCGGCCGATGCCGCTGTGGAAGCCGCCGACCTCGCCGACGGCCTGACGCCTGAACGCGGCGTTGCCGCCCATGACGTTGCGGATGGGCGACCGTACGGCGGGCATGCCCCGGTAGCTGCACCCCACGGTCCAGTCGAACTCGTGGGGGAACCAGCCGGGGCGCCTGCCGGTCTGCCAGAGCGGGTCGGTCCTGCCTCCCACGCCGACCACTGCGGGGTCCTGGAAGCCCTCCTCCAAAGCCTCCAACCACCCCGCGTCGGCCACGGCGTCGTCGTCGAGATAGGCGACGATGTCGCCGGTCGCCACGTCGGCCCCGGTGTTCTTGCCGCCCGACAACCCCTTGTCGTGGGCGTTCTCCACCACGATGGCGCGTGGATAGGCCCGCTTCAGCTTGAGCAGCAGATCCGGGTTGTAGTCGACGACCAGGATCAGCTCATGCGCGGGACGCCGCTGGCGTTCGACGGACTCCACCGCTTCCCTGATGTCCTCCCAGCGGTCCTCGGTGTAGACGCAGATGACGACCGAACTTTTCATGACGGACCTTTACGCGACGCCCCGATCAGCCGCCGGGCGAGTGGCGGGCTCGGGCACGGGCCGCGCGGGACGGCGGCGCCGCTCGCGCAGGATGGTCTTCAGCACCCTGATGCCGTCGCGGACGGCGTGCAGGTTGCTCTCACCGTGAATCCGGCAGCGCTCATGACTGGGCACCTCGTGCACGCGCAGGCCCGCCTTGGCGGCGCGCACGTTCATCAGCGTCTCCACCTCGAAGCCGTCGCAGTCGAGGTCGAGCACCGGCAGGTGACGGGTCCAGAAGGCGTTGTAGCCGTAGCACAGGTCGGTGTACTTGGTCCGGTAGAAGACGTTGACCAGCGTGGTCAGCACCTTGTTGCCGAAGTAGCGGCTGAAGGTCAGGTCGTCGCTGCCGCCGCCGGAGATGTAGCGCGAGCCCTTGACGAAGTCGGCCCCGGTGACGAGCGCGCCCACGAACGAGATGATCTCGTGGCCGTCGGTGGAGCCGTCGGCGTCGATCATCACGATGATGTCGCTGGTGCACGCGGCGAACCCGGCCGCCAGGGCGTCGCCCTTGCCCTTGCCGGTCTGGGTGACGATCTTGACGTTCGGCCTGAGCCTGCGGGCCACGGCCACGGTGTCGTCGACGGAGTTGCCGTCGACGAGCACGATCTCGTCGATCCACTGCGGGATGGTGGCGAAGACGTGCGGCAGGTTCTCCGCCTCGTTCATCGCGGGCACCACCACGCTGACGGTCGGGGAGATGGCCAGGTGAGGCGTGAGCGGTGTGAACCGCTCGATCGGCGGCATCGATCGCAGGGCCGCGCCCTGGACCTTGTGGCCGTTGGTCTTGATGATGTCGGGACTCATGGTGCGCTAGTTCCTTCCGGGACCTGTCGCTGCCGTACGGACCCGGGGCCATCCGCGATCACACGGATCGTCAGGAATGGCAGAAGTGACGAACGGTGCATGAAGGGTCCAAGTGGAGTGAGGGTGCCAATGGTGCTGCTGGTGGTGCCAGTGGTGCTGGTGGTGCAAATGGTGCTGGTGCTCGTGCTGGTGGTGCTGTGCTGCCGAGGGACGGGGGCGCTCAGCGCGCTCCCGTAGGTTCCTTGGCCACTCGTTCCGATGACGAATCGGACTGCAGAGTCGTGCGCACCCGCCCGAATCCCTTCAGTACGCGATCGGCCACCTTATAGAGAGACGGTCGGTCCAGCACGATTGTTCGCGCCTTGTTCACGGGAGTCCTGCCGATCCAGTGGACGGCGGCGGCTGCGGACGGGCGGGACACCCGTCCCTCGGAGACGTAGAGGACTCCGCTCTTCAGCCAGTCCTTGTACTCCTTGCCGCCCTTGCCCATGTCCACGGCGAGCAGTCCGGCTCGCGCCGCGTGCTCGGCCATCTGCAGGTGGTGCACGATGCCGGGGGAGTAGCGGGCGAACTCGGTGTCGTAGGCGGGGAACCAGCCGACCAGGGTGGTCGCCGTGCGCAGTCCGAAATGGCCTGCCACCGGAGTGTCACCGGCGTAGAGCATGGTGAGGACACCGGAGAAGTCGGCGGAACGCTCGGCGTGCATCAGGTCGATGAGCTCCACGATCCACGGCTGGGCGAACCTGTCGACCCTGCCGGTCCTGCGGTACTGGTCGGACTTCCAGTTCAGAAGCACGCGCAGCACCTCGGGATCGGCCGTGCCGTACTCGAAGCGCAGCTCGCCCTGCTCCCTGCCGAGCTTGCGCTCCTTGTAGCGCACGGTCTTCAGGTTCTTCGGCGAGTTGCTCTTGACCTGCTCGATCCAGGCGTCGAAGCCGTCGGAGAAGTCCATGATCGGAGCGGGCCGGACATCGGTCTCGTACGGCGCGAACGTCGGCTGACCGGCGACCATGTGGTCGAAGTCGAAGACGCTCAGCTTGGCGGCCCGCAGGAGGGCCTTCGTGTCCATCTTCAGCCCGGGGGCCGAGATCAGGCCATGACACGTGGTGAGGAAGCCGCCGAGCGGCTTGCCGATGCCGAAGCTGTGCCGTTCGTAGGGGAAGAAACCGGCGATCGAGTCGCCGTCGTGGATGACGGCCACTCTCACGTAGTCACGCAGGCGATCCATGGCGAGCGCGAACTCGATCGACAGGAAGGGGTTGTCCAGCGAGGGGTCCGCCTTCTGCAGCTCCCGCCATCGAACCCGCTCGGGGTCGCCGAGTTCGCCGGGGCGAACGATCGAGATTCTCACCGTGACCTCGCCCCCAGATCGCTTTGCATGTTCTTCCCCCGATACAACACGCGCAGTACGTACATGAACCCAGCGAGCACGGCGACTGTCGCAACGCCGGCCCGTGGGGACCATGCGTCGAACAGAAGCATGGCTTGGGCAAGGAGAACGTTAAGGACGAGACTCGCCGCGGCTCCTACTGATAGTGCGGCAAGAGGGTCACGATCACGCAACAGTCCGACTACCGCAGCACCAGGAACGACCAAGAGGAACAAAGAGATCAGAAGTGGACGCAATGGCGTCTGGATATCGGCGAGCGCGATCACCGCCCCCGCGATGCACGCGGCCGCGAGCACCCACGTGAGCGCCCTCCACTTGCTGATCATCTCCCCACTCCCGGTTGCTAGCTGGCGTAGACGTGACTGATCACATAGTTCATGGGATCAACCATGTATCGGGCTCGTCAATGCCGACGTCTGGCGGCAGCTCCAGGTTTACCGGACATGCCAAGATTCCAATGTGTTGTTCAACACACTGTCAAGAGCGTCCCACACTGCGTGGCCCCCAGGCCCACTAGCTTGCCCTATCGCGGGAGATCATCATCGCGTGAAGTCGGGTTTGTTGGTCATTGTCGCCAAATTGAGCTCTTAATCACCTTGCGCCTCATGCGTCGCCGTGCTGTGCGCCACACCTGGGTCCGGTGTTTCGGACGGTACAGAAGAGGTCGGATCGTCGGTCGGCTCGGGGACATGGCCGTCCTGCCCGCTCCAGGAGACGGCGCAGGAACCACCGCCGCCGTTGGACCTGATCGTGACGGTGCCCGCGCCGCCGGAGCCGGGATCGTTGACCGTCACCCAGATCGACACCGACCGGCCCGCCTTGATCGACCCGCCGGAGGGGAAGACGTCGAGCCCGTCCGACGCGCCCGCGGTCCAGGTGACGGTGGCGTCGCGTGCGGCCAGCCGTACCGTGCCCGCTCCCGCGACCGTTCCCGGGCAGGTGACCGACAGCCTGGCCGCGGGCGCGGGCGGCCTGGTGCGGGTGATCGACGGAGCCGGGCGCCGGGTCGACGGCAGGGCGGCGGGGGTCCGCACCGGCCTGGCCGCCGTCCGCGACCGGGGCGCCCGCTCCTCCGTACGGCCCGCCGAGGGCGTCGGCTCGACCGTCTCCTCGCCGTCGCCCAGCGCTTCGGGTTCGGCCGGCGGCTCAGCCGAGGGGTCGGCGGGCGCGGGCTCGTCGGCGGAGGGATCGGCAGAGGGATCGGCGGAAAGAGCGGTGGTGGGCGCGATGCGCAGCGCGGCGGGCTCGGCCTGGCCGTTCATCACGATCATCGCCCCGGTGGCGGCCAGCACGCACGCCCCGACGGTCAGGACCGGCGCCAGGCGGCGCGGCCTGCGGCGGGAGCGGCGCTCGGCCATCACGGGGAAACCCGTCCTGTCGAAGCTGTCGCCGCGCTCGGTGATCAACGTGCGGGTCTGGTCGCGCTCCGGGCTGGTGCAGGTCTCGATCACCCTGCGGCGCAGCGAGATCGGCGGGAAGGCGACGGGCACCATGTCGAGGAGCCTGCCCGCCGAGACGTGCCGGTGCCTGCCCTCGGTGCAGACCTCGCAGCCGCCGATGTGCCCCGACAGGCGGCGGCGCAGGATCGGCGTGAGCGGCCCCTCCCACGAGTCGACCATCGCCGACAGGTCGGGGCAGTGGGCGCGTCCCGTCCTGGCCAGCACGACCGCCGCGGCCGCGTTCTCCAGATGGTCGCGCGCCCTGCCCAGCCTGGTCGCGGCCTGCCTGGAGGTCAGCCCGAGCACCGCCCCCACCTCCGATGGGGTCAGCCCGTGCCGCAACGAGAGCTCGAGGACCTCACGCTCGCCCCTGCTCAGCTCGCCGAGCGCCTCGTGCACCAGTTCGGCCAGCTCGGGGTCCTCCGGGTCGTCGAGCACGGGGGGCGGGGTGCCAGGCGTCCGGGGGGTCTTGGCCACGCTCTGGAAGCGGGTCAGGGCGTACAGCCATGCCCGCAGCCTGCCGCTCTCCTTCAGCTGGTCGGTACGGCCCTGCGCGGTCACCAGCGCGTCGTGCACGGCGTCGGCGGCGGCGGCGCGGTCGCCGGTCAGCGAGCAGGCGTAGTCGTGGAGCCGCTCGGCGTAGGCGTCGTAGAGGTGGGCGGGAGCGTCGGGGTCGGCCCGGCGCAGCGCCATCACCAGCCGGTGATCGTCGGCGCGGTCGACAGTAGGCCATCCGGGCACGGATCTTCCTCCCCGCGGGCGAGCTCCTTCTCACAGCCCCACGCGGGTAGGACGTCCCCTTCTGGAGAGGGGTTGCCCTGGCATAACGACCGGGTATCGGTGCCTGTGTCAGCGGCAGTCGGGCGCGCACAGGCGCCGCTTCATGCCCTGCACGAAGAACTTGCGGACATCGAGGATGTTCTCCGCGATGTAGGCCTCGCCGCCGCTGGCCGCGGCCAGCGCGTCCATCTGCTTCCTGCCCTTGGGCGCGTCCGGCCCGAAGGCGATGATCAGCAGGTTGACCGGGCGCTTGGGGTCGTACTCCTTCTCCAGGAACTCCACCATCTGCGCGTTGGTGACCTTGCCCGTCGGGTCGTCGTTGCCGGCGCCGTCGGTCAGGACCAGGATCGTGTTGATCTTGTCGCGCTCGTAGGTGTCCTTCATCTCCTGGTAGGCGGCCATCAGCGTGTCGTTGAGGCCGGTGTCGCCGGTGGCCTTGGCCTGCACCGTGGCCAGCTGCTGGCCGAGGATCTGCTTGCGGGGCACGCCGTCGACCATCTCGCTCAGCGGTCCGACCGACACCAGCTCCTTGTAGTCCTTCTGGCCGTCGAGCAGCGTCGAGAAGCTCCAGACGCCGATCTCGCTGTCGGCGGGGAACAGCGCGAGACCCTCGCCGGCGATCTTGGTGATCGCCTGCATGCGGGTCATGCCCGCGCCCGGGATGGGCAGCGCCATGGTGCCGGAGACGTCGAGCAGCGCCAGCATCCTGGTGCCCAGGTTGAGGCGCGACCAGGTCTGCCGCATGCTCGCCACGTTCCTGGTGTCGGGCGAGGGCAGCGCCTGGGGGGCGGCCTGCTCGAAGCCCTTGTCGGCGGCCAGCGCGCCGCCGCCCTTGCCGTCGGGCGTGCGGAAGCCGTGGTCGCGCAGGGTCTTCTTGGCGGGGTCCGTGGCGAGCTGCTGGGTGAAGGCGGCGGCGGCCTTCTGCGTGGCGGCGTCCTTCGCGGTGACGACGACGGGGTAGTCGAGGCTCAGCGTGCCGTCCTCGGGATAGAGCGGGACGACGGGTGAGGCGGACTTCTTGTTGTTGTGCGCCCAGATGCTCTGCTCGGAGGCGACGCCGATCGGCACCCGGCTGCCCGACTTGACGGTCAGGCTGGCCAGCAGCGCGCTCGGGTCGGCGGCGATCTGCTCCGACAGCTTCTTCAGCGCGCCGACGAGCTGCTCGTCGCCCAGCCCCGCCTTCTTCGCCGCGCCCGCGGCGGCCACGAGCGCGCCCAGCCCGGCCGAGTTCTTGGCCGGATCGAGCGCCAGGACACGGATCTTCTTGGCGACGCCGTCGGCGTTGGCCACGTTCGTCACGCTGATGAGGCTCTGCCAGCTCGGCTTCAGGCTCTTGGTCAGGTTGGCGGCGGCGCTCTTGGCGGCGACCAGCACGATGGGGGAACTGGCGACCGATCCGGTGGGCGCGGGCAGCGTGACGCCCGACTCGGCCTCGCGCAGCATGTCGACCAGCAGGCTGGAGTCGGCGATCCACATGTCGGCGTCGAACTTGCCGTTGGCGAAGCTGTTGGCCGACTTGGCGGCCGACTCCTTGACGACGGTCACGCCGACGCACTTGCCGTCCACGGCCTTGCCCGTCTCGTTGAACGAACCGGCGATCTTGTTCAGGGCGGGCGCGATGTCAGGGGTGGCCACGACGCGCAGCGCGAGCGGATCGCCCGAACAGCCGCGCTCCCTGGTGAACAGGACGAAGGCGGCGACACCCAGCAGGACGGCGAGCGCCACGGCACCCGCCAGGGGGACCAGTACTCTGCCGCGCCCTCTGCTGGGGCGCCGGCGCGGGGAGGTGTAGCCGTCATCGAGCTCGTCTGTACGGTGTCGCCCCACGTTGCCCTCTTTGGTGTCGATAAGTTCGGGTCACCATACCGGGAGAAACTCCGCGGCGCTGACCGAACGATACTCGGTGCGCTTGGTGTGGCAAAACCAGTGATGTGGTGCATCGATTACCCAGCGTGCCGGTCAGTGGCAGCAGTCGTGACCACGCCACGCGCGCGTTCCCTCGCGCACCGCGACCACCGCGAGAGCCGTCGCCACCGCGGGATCGGCCCACCAGACGCCGAAGGTGTTGAGCCACAGACCCGCCAGGACACCGGCGGCCATCGCCGCGCAGATGAGGTTCTGGGCGCCCTCCCCGCGGGTGGCCGGCGAACGCAGCCGGGCGCCCAGCCGTCGCTTGGCCAGCCCCAGCACGGGCATGCTCACCAGGCTCACCGACGTGACCACGACGCCGAGCACCGTCGGCGCCGCGCGGTGGCCCGCGTCGAGGTCGTACAGCACGTGCGCGACCAGGTACGGCGCCAGCAGCCAGAAGCTCACCGCCACCGCGCGCCTGGCCCGCTCCTCCGCATGGGGCGACAGCGTCCGCGAGCCGGTGAAACGCCACACCACGATCAGGCTGGCCAGCGCCTCGACGAGGGAGGACAGCCCCCATCCGATCAGCGCGACGGAGTGCGCGGACAGCCCGGCCGCCAGGCCGAGCGTGCTCTCCAGGCCGAGCCACACCAGCGTGACGACCGACAGGACGCGGGCCCGCGCCGCGTCGCGGAGCCAGGCGGCTGACGGGGCCGGTGCGGAAACCAGACAGTCAGGCACCATGATCTCCCTATCACGCGGTCAATGACAGCGCTCCGTACACTACTCACTACCCTCCGTTATGGTGGAGTTTCTGTGCAAAGCTCGGTCAAACATCACAGGGGAGTGTCCGTGCCGTTCACACCGAGCCATGTCGCCGCCGTCGTCCCGCTGTTCAGGGTGCGGTGGCTCGATCCGTGGGCGCTCGCGCTCGGCGCGATGGTGCCCGACCTGCCGATCTTCCTGCCCTTCCTTCCCGACTACTCGCTCTGGCACTCCCCGGCCTGGGTCGTCACGGTCGACCCGCTCGTGGTGTGCGTGCTGGTGGCCGCCTTCGCGGGCCTGTTCCGGCTGCCGCTCGTCGCGCTGCTGCCTCCGGACCTCGTGGGCAGGGCCGCCTCGCTGCGCCCCGCCCCGCGGACCCTGCCCCTCGTGGCGGGCGCGGCGGCCGGGGCGGCGACCCATGTGTTCTGGGACTCCTTCACCCACTCCTACAGCTCGGCGATCTGGGGGTGGACGTGGCTCGACCACGAGGTGCTGGGCGTGGTCACCGTCTTCCGGCTGCTGCAGTACATCTCCTCGGTCGCCGGCCTGGCCTTCGTGACCTGGTGGGCGTGGCGCGGCCTGTCGCGGATGGCCGACGTCCCCCCGCCCGAGGGGCTGGTCCTGCCCGAGCGGGTACGGCGGGCGGTGCTGTGGGCGGGCGTGGCCGGGTCCGTGGCGGGCGCGGTCTGCTGGCCCCTGCTGAACCCGCCGGACGGCGGGCTGGCCTCCCTGGTCACCAGACTCGGCGCGGGAACGCTCGTCGGGTCGTGCCTGGTGCTCATCGTCTATGCCGGGATCTGGCAGCTCAGGCGGCTCATGGCAGTATTCGACGGTGCCTGAGTACGTATCCGACGCCCACGACCCCCGCCTGTCCGACTTCACCGGCCTGCGCGACGTGGAACTGCGCAAGAGCCTGGAGGCCGAGCAGGGCCTGTTCGTCGCCGAAGGGGAGAAGGTGATCAGGAGGGCGATCGGCGCGGGCTATCCCGTGCGCGCCGTCCTCACCACCGAACGCTGGCTCGAGTCGCTGGCCGACGTGCTCGGCGGCGCGACCGTCTACGTGGTCTCCGAGGGGGTCATGCAGGGCGTGGCCGGTTTCCAGGTGCACAGGGGAGCGCTGGCCTCGATGGAGCGGCTGCCCGTGGCGCCGGTGGCCGAGACGCTCACGGGCGCGTCGCGGATCGTGGTCCTGGAGGATCTGGTCGACCACGGAAACGTCGGGGCCATCTTCCGGTGCGCCGCCGCTCTGGGGGTAGACGCGATCATCCTCTCGCCCCGTTGTGCTGACCCTCTCTATAGAAGATCGGTCAAGGTGTCGATGGGAGCGGTCTTCGCGATCCCCTACGCGCGGATGGACAACTGGTACGAGGGGTTGGAGGAGATCCGCGCGGCGGGCTTCCAGACGCTGGCGTTGACCCCTGATCAGAGCGTCACGCCTATAGATGCTGTGGAGATGGGTGATCGGGTGGCGCTGCTGCTCGGGTCGGAGGGGGACGGGCTGTCCTCGCGCTGGCTGCGGGAGGCCGACGAGCAGGTGTGCATCCCGATGAGCCCGGCCGCGATGGAGGCGGGGGTGGACTCGCTGAACGTGGTGGCCGCCGCCGCGATCGCCTGCCACGGCCTCATGCGCGGCACCTCCATCCGTCCAGGTGGGCAACAACCGTAACCCGGGCGGCGAACTCGGGCATGACGGGGCGTTCCTCGCAAGATCGGCGACGATGCGGAAAGTGTAGGGCGTGAACGCTCGGAATTAAATTCTTGACGACATTAATTAGTTGACTCTACGGTGACCGGCATGCCGAGAAGCCAGGACCCCGGGACGCCCATCACTGGCCCCACCGCCGCCGCGATCTTCACCATGGTCCTCACCCTCGGCCCGGTGAGCAGGGTGGACCTCGCCCGGCTGGCCGGCCTGTCACCGGCCGCGGTGACCAAGACCGCGCGGCCGCTGATCGACGCGGGATACCTGAAGGAACTGGCGCCCGTCGAGCGGACCGCCCCCGGGGCGGGCAGGCCCGCCAGCCCTCTGGCGATCGTGCCGGAACGCGAGTACTTCGTCGGCATCAAGATCACCGGTGACGATCTCATCGGCGTGGTCACCGACCTCGGCGCCCGGGTCGTGGCCGCCCGTCACCACCCCGTCCCCGGCTTCGACGTGCGGACCGACGCCCCCGGCGCCCCCATGGAACCCGCCGACGTCGTCGCGGCCATCGCCGCGCTCGTCACGGAGCTGCTGGACCAGCACCCCGACTTCCGGCAGCGGGCCCGCAGGCTAGGCGTCGCCATCCCCGGCGACGCCGACCGCGACACCGGCACCGTCCGCTACTCACCGTTCCTCGGCTGGCGGGACGTTCCGCTCGCCGCCCTCCTCGAGGAGGCCACCGGGCTCACCACGACCCTGGAGAACGACGTCAAGGCCCTCGCGGTCGCCGAGCAGTGGTTCGGTGAGGGCATCGGCGCCTCCTCCTTCGCCCTGGTCACCGTCGGCACCGGAATCGGCAGCGCGTTCGTCGCCAACGGCGGTCTCATCTCCGGCGCGTTCGGCGTGTCCGGCGAGATCGGTCACGTGCCGATCGGGATCGAGGGGCCGCAGTGCCACTGCGGCGCGATGGGTTGCCTGGAGGCGCTGGCCTCCACCCAGGCCCTGATCACCGAAGCCCGCCGGGCCACCGGCGTCGAGGACCTCACGATCAGCCAGGCGGTCGAGCGGGCCCGCTCCGGCGACCAGGTGCTCCGCAAGGTCTTCGGCACCGTCGGCCAGGCCATCGGGCTCGGGCTGGCCGTGGTGGCCAACCTCTTCGGCCCCGAACGTCTCGTGGTCTCCGGCGAAGGGCTCGACGCCTACGACCTGCTCGAGGAGTCGATCCGCGAGGCGTTCGCGGCCCAGGCCTACGGCAGCGCGGGGCGGTGCGGCCTGATCATCCGCCCGCTGCCGTTCGAGGAGTGGGCACGCGGCGCGGCGGCCGTCGCCGTCCAATCCCTCGTCACCCCCGCCGGCTAGCGCCGTACCCCAGAAGCCGTACCCCAGAAAAGGCCCACACCGCGGTCCCCGGAGAAGGGCCCACCCCGCGGCCGCCAAGAGAAGGCCCACCCCGTGGCCGACAGGGCGCCTCCGCCCCTGCAGCCCTGCAGAAAGGAACCAACCCCCCGATGAACACCTTCACCACCTCCCGCCGCGCCTTCCGCAACTTCTACCTGAAGTTCCCCCAGGAGATCGAGGAGGCGGGCCGCCTGGACGGCCTGGGCCATCTGGGCGTGTACTGGCGGGTCGCGCTGCCCAACTCGGGCGCC
The DNA here is from genome assembly GCF_040610675.1 of Nonomuraea sp. NPDC003804. Lineage (NCBI taxonomy): Bacteria > Bacillati > Actinomycetota > Actinomycetes > Streptosporangiales > Streptosporangiaceae > Nonomuraea > Nonomuraea sp. NPDC003804. Next base: position 46,863 of record NZ_JBEXMT010000020.1, on the reverse strand, counting down.
ATGCTCGCCTCGCTGGGCGCGCTGTCGTTCCTGGAGGCTGGAACGCCTTCCTCTGGCCGCTCGTCATCGGCCAGGACCCCGAGTCGTGGACCGCCCAGATCGCGCTGTCCACCTTCCTCACCTCGCAGACGATCAACCTGCCGGCGCTGTTCGCCGGGGCCGTCGTCACGATCCTCCCGCTGATCGTGGTCTTCCTGATCGCGCAACGTCACATCGTCCAGGGCATCGCCGCCACCGGCATGAAGGACTGAGCGAGCCTCCCTCCACCCCCCGCGACGTCGCGGTCCTCGCGCGTCACTCTCCCCTCCGAGGTGCCTCATGAGAATCAGAGCACTGTTAGCCGTCCTCGCCACCGCTGTCAGCGGCCTGGCCGTGATCCCCTCCTCCGCGTCCGCCGCCGAGCCGGTTCCCCTCACGGCGTCCTGGGAGGGACCGCTCAGCACCCGGGGCCGCTACATCGTGGACGCCACGGGCAAGCGGTTCAAGCTGCGGTCCGGCAACTGGCACGGCGCCAGCGGCACCTGGACCGGCAGCGGCGACGACGAGGACCCCGCCAACAACTACGCCTCGGAGACCTCCCACCGGGTCCCGCTCGGCCTGGACCGCGTCCCGATGAGCAGGCTGATCGCGGACTTCCGGGCGCTCGGCGTCAACAGCGTCCGCCTGCCGTTCTCCAACGCGATGATCAACGACGCGCGACCCGTCACCGACGCCGGCGTGGCGGCCAACCCGGACCTGCGCGGCCTCACCCCGCTCCAGGTCTACGACAAGGTCGTCGAGGCGCTCACCGCCGACGGGCTCGCCGTCATCCTCAACAACCACACGACCACCACCCGCTGGTGCTGCGGCGTCGACGGCAACGAGCGGTGGAACAGCAGCCAGAGCACCCAGAAGTGGCTGGACGACTGGGTGTTCATGGCCAGGCGGTACCGTGCCAACAACCGGGTCGTCGGCGCCGACCTGCGCAACGAGGTGCGCCGGGACACCTGGGACAATCCCAACTGGGGCTCGGGCGACGACCACGACTGGGCCGCCGCCGCCCAGCGGGCCGGTGATCGCATCCTCGCCGAGGCCAACCCGGATCTGCTCATCATGATCGAAGGGATCAACTGGTCGGGGATCCCGCTCGACGGGGTCTGGCACGACAGACCGCTCCTCAAGCCGGTCGGCACGCTCTCGCAGACCCTCGTCCGCTCGCACAAACTGGTCTACGCCGCGCACTTCTACGGCTACACCGGCCCACAGCACACCGGCGCCGAAGGCCTCGGAGAGACCCACGACCCCCGCTATCGCGACCTGAGCCGCTCCGACCTGTTCGCCGTCATGCGCGACACCGCCACCTACGTGGCGACCACGCCGGACCGGCATTTCACCGCCCCCGTGTGGATCAGCGAGTTCGGCGTCGGCAAGTCCGCCACCGACAAGGACAAGGCCTGGTTCGCCGCCATGGTCGACTTCCTCATCGACGCCGACGTGGAGTTCGCGTACTGGCCGATGGTCGGCTTCCAGGAGAACGACCAGGGCAACACCTGGGGCCTCGTCCGCTACTCGGCCGACGGCGGGCTGCGCAGCGTGCTCGACACCGGCGACTGGCGGGGCGCGCACTGGCGTCGCCTGATCGCCGCCGCAGGACACACCGGGCCGGTCGCCCCTGTCCGCACCTGGTCGATGCTGCGGGCCATCCACGACGACGCGAACCAGTCGGCGCGGATGCGGGCCCAGGGAGACTGGGACTCGGGCGCGCGCAAGCTGTCATGCCCTGACGACCAGCGCCTGATCGGCGTCAGCCAGAAGGGCCAGGGCGGCCTGTGCACCGACGCCGGAGCGGCGGACCTGTGGGCCTCCGGCCCGGCGACCGTGGTGACCAGTGAGAACGTCACGACCGACTGGGCGTCGGGGTTCACCAAGTACCAGTGCCCCGCGGGCCAGTTCATGAACGGTTACAGCCTGCGCGGCGACCGGGTCTCGGCTGTCCTCTGCGCTCCCGGGCGGGTCCCGCTCGCCGGGGCAGGACGGACGCTGTGGGACGACCGGGGCGACAGCCGTCCCGCCTCCGGTGAGGGCGGCGACTACGCTTACGGCTACCGCAAGGCGCAGTGCGCCTCCGACGAGTACGCCGCCGGGATCGCATTCTCCTACAGCGCCGGACGCTACGGCACGCCGGACGCCCTGTACTGCCGCAAACTCTGAAAGGCCGCTGTCCCTTGTCCGCTCTTCCCCCCTCCCTGCGGGCGGCGCTGGTCCGGCCGGTGCCGCCCGGCGGGCTCGGCTCCCTCCAGCACGTCGTGTTCTTCATGCAGGAGAACCGCTCCTTCGACCACTATTTCGGCACACTGCGTGGAGTGCGCGGGTTCGGTGACCGTAACGCCATCACGCTGCCGGACGGCCGGCCGGTGTTCGACCAGTCCGGCGTGCTGCCCTTCCCGGTGCGCGCCGGGACCGGCGGCCGGGACCTGACCGAGGGCGACCTCCAGTACGTGCAGGGCGTCGACCACGAGTGGGACACGGGGCAGCGGACGCGCGGCGGCGGCTGGCAGGACGGCTGGATCGCGGGCAAGGGGCCCGGCGCGATGGTCCACTTCGACCGCGGCGATCTGCCGTTCCAGTTCGAGTTGGCCGACGCCTTCACCCTGTGCGACGCCTACCACTGCTCGATGTTCGGGCCGACGAACCCCAACCGGCTCTACCACTGGTCAGGCACCGCGGGGATCGAGCCGTCAGGGCGGCGCACCACCGGCAACGACGCCTGCGAGGAGGACACCCATCCCGGCTACACGCACACGTCCTACCCGGAGAGGCTGACGGCGGCGGGCCGTACCTGGCGGGTCTACCAGGAGTGGGACAACTACCAGTGCAACTCGCTGGACTACTTCGTCTCCTTCAAGGAGGTCGCGCGCAGGGCCTTGGCGCACACACCCCATCGGAGCCTGCACTCCTTCTACACCTGCCTGCTCCGGCTCCCCGCGACTGATCGGGAGGAGATGCTCGGGGCGTTGCGGAAGGGGGTCGCGGAGCTGTCCCCTGCCGACCTCGACGCCTACGAGCGGGGGCTGTCCAGGGTCGAGCCGGGGCGGCTCGCCGCCTCCTTCCGCGCGGACGTGGCCGAGGGACGGCTCCCGCAGGTCTCCTACATCGTCGCGCCGGAGGCGTACTCCGAGCACCCGGACCCGTCCAGCCCGGCCCACAGCGCCAACCTCGTCTACGACATCCTGGACGCGCTCGCCTCGCATCCCTCGGTGTGGGAGCGGACCGCGCTCTTCCTCACCTTCGACGAGAACGACGGCTTCTTCGACCACGTGCCGCCACCGTTGCCCCCGGAGGGCACCGAGGACGAGTTCGTCGACGGGCTTCCGATCGGGCTCGGCTACCGGGTGCCGATGACGGTCGTGTCACCGTGGACGATCGGCGGGCACGTCTGCTCGGAGGTGTTCGACCACACGTCCACGATCCGTTTCGTGGAACGCTGGCTCGGCGTCGCGGAGCCCAACATCACCTCGTGGCGACGCCGCGTCGCCGGCGACCTCACCTCGGCCTTCGACTTCGACACGCCCGCGCCCGCGCCCCCCACACCGGACGCGGGCACCGGCGCGGGGGCGCCGCAGGCCGTCCTGCCGGAAGCCGGCGTGGCCGGGGAAGCGCCGCAGGCGGGTGCGGGAGTCGTCGTGCCACCGTTCCGGGTGCGCTGGCCTGCCACGCCGCCCACCGTGGGACGGCTCGCCACGCAGGAGCCCGGCACCCGGCCTGCCCGGCCACTGCCCTACCGGCCGGAGGCGTCCGCCGTCCTGGCGGGGGACGAGCTGATCGTCACCATGACCGACGCCGGGGAGCGGGGCAGCCATTTCGCCCTCTACCCGTACGCCGGGGAGTTCCGGTTCCCGCGCCACTGCGACGTGCTCGGCACGCTGTCCCTCACCGTCCCCGTCGAGAGCGGCGCCTACCGGCTGCTTCTCACCGGCCCGAACGGGTTCCGGCGCGAGTTCGCCGGGTCGGGCGCGGGCCCGGCCGCCGACGTGGCGGTGTCCTCCCGCGGTGACGGGCACCGGCTCACGATGACGATCCACAACCCGGGACCTGCCCCGCTGACGTTCACCCTCGAAGCGTTCGCCTACGACGCCGGTCGGCGGGACGCGGCGGTCGCCCCGGGAGACAGGGCGGTCATCTCCTGGGACACCACGTCAGGTTGGTACGACCTGCGGCTGACCGTCGCCGAGGACCCGTCCTTTCACCGCCGGCTGATGGGTCACCTCGAGAACGGCCGGGCCGGCGTTTCCGGCTAGCGCGGTCGAAAGAGATCAGGAAGGCGGACACCCCGCCACGGGCTCATGCGCGGCGCCGCCGGGCGGGGGTCGCGGCGCCGGCGGAACGGTCGCCGTCGCCGGGCCCCTGGCCGGCGACCATGTCCGCGGTCACGGCGGTGGTGGCGGCCAGGCCCGCCAGGAAGACGGTCCAGAGGAAGGGCAGCCAGTCGGGAAAGGCGTAGACGTGCCGCATGAGGTGCACCGACCAGGCGGCCAGCTCGACGATGACACCGGCGGCGATCGCGCCCGCGACGACGACGCCGAAGCACCGCGCCACGTCCCGCGGGTGCATCTCGTCCGCGATCAGCTCCCTGGTCAGGTGGACGACCGCGAGGCAGGTGGCGGTGAAGCCCACCAGGCAGGCGGCCGCCAGCAGCAGGCCGAGGGCGAGCGCCGTCCAGGAACTCGCGGCGGCCTGCGCGAGCCACGGCCACGCGGTCTGGAGCCACCACGCCATCGCCGACTCGACGGCGGCGTTGACCGACACGCGGCTGATCGGCGCGGCCATCGCGATGCCGAGCACGATCAGCAGGTAGAGGGCCACCTTCAGCACGTTGTGCGGACCGACCGCCCAGAAGAGGACCACGAGCATGATCGCCAGCAGCGGCCGGTCGATCCAGGGCGATAAGTTTGACTTCGTGACCAGCGGCGGCGGGAGATAGAGGAGCGGCAGCACGTCCTTCTCTCCCCGCACGTACGGCATGAACCCCGCCGGGTTGCTCTGGTAGATCTCCCAGACCTTCCACATCACGTTGGTGATGTAGAGGACGACGAGGAAGCGCCCCAGCCGCACCCGCCGTGACGGGCCCCGTGAGATCCAGATGACGCTGAAGGGCGAGATCACGACAGCGGCCACCCGGTCCGGCCACTGCCTGCGGGGAGCGCTCCATCCCGAGCTCCTCGACGACTGCTTCCGCGCTCCCAATGGCACGTCTTCCTCCGGCCGCGTCTCCAGGATCCCGATGGCGTGCGCTTGAGCTGTCTCCAGACTATGGCGCCGGGTGCCGTCGCGGCGGTCGCTCGGCATGACGATCGCCCGTGGAGTTCCCGGCGCGGCGGCGACCCGCTCGGTGCCGCCGCCGCGCCGTCATCCGTCAGGGGCTGGTGGTGGCGATCTGCTCGCTCGCGTAGTCGAGCAGCGAGGCCGCCGTGGCGAAGCGTCGGGAGTCCTGGTCGCCCAGGAGCACGCCGATGACGCGCCGGCCCTGGCGTTCGGCGGCGAACAGCAGGCAGAAGCCGGCCTTGGCGGTGTAGCCGGTCTTCACGCCGATCACACCCTCGCTCTCACCCAGCAGCTTGTTGGTGTTCGTCCAGGTGTGGGCGCGGTGGACGGCGGTCTTGGCGAGCTTGTAGGTCTTCTGGGACACGACGGTCCTGAACGTCGCGTTCTCCAGCGCGACCTTCGCGAGCCTGGCCTGGTCGACGGCGGTGGAGTAGCCGCCGTTCCTGGGCGCCGGCAGGCCGTCGGCGTTGGTGTAGAGGGTGTCGGCCAGGCCCAGGCCGCGGGCGGCGGCGTTCATCTTGGCGACGAAGGCGGCCGTGCCGGGGCCGTAGGTGCGGGCGAGCGCGTTGGCGGCGTCGGCCCCCGAGGGCAGCATCAACCCGTAGAGCAGGTCCCTGACCGTCACCTTCTCGCCGGTGCGCAGCCTCGCGCTGGTGGCGCCGTTGTCGGCGGCGTGCCGTACGTCGGCCTTGGTGATGGTGACCACGTCGCCCAGGTCGCCCTCGCGCAGGACGACGTAGGCGGTCATGACCTTGACCAGGCTGGCGACGGGCACCCTGCGGGTCTCCCGCTTGGCGACGTGGACGGTCCCCGCCGAGTCCACGACGTAGCCGATCCGCGCCTTCACCTGCGGCGCGCCGGCCGCACGTGTCGCCGCCTGAGTCGGCGGGGAGAACCCCACGAGCAGGGTGAGCGCCGCGGCGGCGGTCAGTAGTCGAATACCCCCTATACGCATGACAGACATCGTGACAGGTGATCACCGGTTGATATGCGGAACTTGACCCTATGGCGGGAAAACGCGGTCGGAGACGCGGGTAATTGACCCCTAGAACCGTCATATCGGGGGAGATCGCCATGGCAGGCAAGTTCGTCATCACCAAGGACGGGCGCGGGGAGTTCCGCTTCAAGCTGGTCGCGGGCAACGGCCAGACCATCGCGGTCAGCGAGGGCTACACCACCAAGGCGGCCTGCATCAACGGCATCGAGTCGGTCCGCAAGAACGCCCCCGACGCGACGGTGGACGACACGACGCTCGCCACGGTCTGAGCGCCCGGCCCTCGTCAGGCGGCGAGGGCCTTCTCGCTCCTGCGGCGCCTGCGCCACATGACGAAGGCCGTGACGGCGCTCACCACGATCACCGCGGCGACGGCGGCGGCAAGGGGGGAGTGCGTGGCCAGCTCCAGCCAGCCCCAGATCACCGAGTAGAGCGCGAACGAGGTCACCGGCACCCAGGTCAGGCAGCCCAGCGCGCTGGCCACGACGTACCAGGGATAGGAGATGCGCAACACCCCCGCCACCCAGGGCAGGGTGTGGCGCAGGACGGGGACCCAGAAGCATGCGTAGACGGCGAGCGCCCCCCACTTCTCGACGACCCTCTCGACGGCGCGGATGCGCTCACGGGGAAGCTTCGCGCCGAACCTCGACTCGTACAGCTTGTCGCCGAGCTTGAATCCGATCCAGTAGTAGGCCTGGAACGCGCCGAACAGCGCGACCGCCCCGACCACCACGATCAGCCAGTACGGCAGGCCGAACAGCGAGGCGCGGGTCGGGTCGGGGATGGCGATCGCAATCTGCCGCATAACCAGACACCACCACCCGAAAGATTTCTTAGGCCAGCCTAACCTTAGGTCATCTGGCCGACCCGCGCCACCCGCCTCCCACGCTACCCGGGATCGCGCCCTGGACCTGCCGAGGGGAAGCGCCCAGACACCTGCAAGCCGCCATCAAGTCGATCCCAACCCTTCTCCCGTACAAAAGGGTTGAACGAGAAGAGGTGCGATCATGGGGACGCGAAGCAAGGCGGTCCTGGGAACCGGATCCTCCACGGCGGCCAGGCTCCTGGTGGGCGCGCTCGCCTTCACCGCCGCCTACGCCGGCGCGTCGGCCTACGGCATCGCGAACTCCACGCCGCGACCCACGACCACCGTGGCCCTCTCGGCCACCGTCCTGCCGATCGTCGAGCAGGCCGATCCCGAGGCCGGCACCATCACCGTCAGCCCGCTCAGCGGCAGGGGCGCCGCCTGCGACAGGGACTTCCTGGCCCGCTCCGTGGTGATCAACCCCGAGGCGGGCCGCACCCTCATGTACCACTGGCGGCTGACCAGGTGGAGCGCGGCCACCAGGTCGTGGAGGACCTACCAGGCCGAGCACGCCGGCTTCGCCGGCGCGCGCAGGACCGTCAAGTGGCAGCTCAGCGTCCAGGACAACCCGGGCTGGTACCGCGTCGAGCTGCGCGTCGCCGGCACGGAACGGCCGATCAGGTCGGACCGGATCCTGGTGAGTTGCTGACGGCCCGCTGCGCCGCCTCCACCCACCGCTGCACCCCGACCCTCCTGGCCACCTCCAGAGCCTTGTGGTAGTGGTCGCGGGCCGCGGCGGGATGGTCGAGCCTGACCGCCAGGTCGCCGAGGGTCAGCGCCACCGGCCACAGGGCCACCACGCCCGTGCCGGCGCCCGCGATGCGGTCGGCGAACGGCTTCAGCTTGTCGTAGCAGTCGACCATCCGCTCGCGGTCGTCGAGCAGCATGCCCGCCAGCGCCCGCCAGGTCATGGCCAGCTCGTACAGGAAGTCGGGCCGCACCGGCGGCCTGGTCGCGGCCACCGCCTTGGCGTCCTTGAGATGGCCCGCCGAAGCCAGGGCCAGCGCGTAGGCGTCGAGGGTCCACTTGGCGCCGCGCTGGTGGGCCTCGCCGAGGAGGTCGACCGTCTCCGCGGCCCTGCCGTCGACCAGGTGCAGGCAGAACGTGGTGATCAGCGGCAGGTCCTGGCGGCCCTCCAGCATGCCGGCCCGCGCCGTCATCCTGGCCGCCTCGCGGTAGGCCCGCTCGGCGCCGGCGTAGTCGCCGGCGATCATCAGCCGCTGCCCTTCGTACCAGGCCACGACCGCGGCCGGAGCGGACAGGTCGTACTGCTTGGCCAGCCGTTCGGCGGCCCGCGCGTGCTCGTCGGAGACCGAGAACTCGCCGCGCGCCGCGGCGCACTCCAGCAGCACCAGGTGGGCCAGCGCCTGCACCGCCATCTGCCCCGAGCGCTGGGCGACCTCCAGCAGCTCGCGGCCGATGCTCTCGCGGGTGTCGACCGCGGGGATGTCGTAGGACTGGCGCAGCCGGCCGCTCAGCGCCGCGGCCAGCAGCGTCGGGTCGCCGCTCTGCCTGGCCAGCTCCAGGGCCTCCAGCGACGCCTGCCGGCCGCGCTCGGGCGCCGACGATCCCTCGAGCTCCAGCGCGAGGGTGGTCAGCAGGCTGGCGCGCAGCGTCTGCTCGCCCTCCGGCAGCTCGATCAGCGCCCGCTCGGTGACGTCGACGATCTCCCACGCCGTCCGGGTGAAGTCGCGGGCCATGCCCTTGTGCGGTACGGCCAGCGCCGCGGCCACCTTGGCCGTCAGCACCGGGTTGTTCAGCGGCAGCGCCAGGTCCATCGCCTCACGCCGCTTCAGCCTGGCCGCCGTCATGTCGCCGCACAGCGCCAGCGCCTTGATCTGGGCGAGCATCAGCTTGAGCCGCTCGGCCGCGTCGCGACTGCCGGTGCGGTCGAAGGCGGCGATGGCCTGCTCCCACAGCGTCGCGGCCTCGCGGTGGGCGTAGCGCCGCTCCGCCTGCTCGGCGGCCAGCCCCGCGTAGTGGACGGCCTTGTCGGCGACGTCGGCGACGAAGAAGTGGTGCGCCAGCGCCGCCACCTCGGCGGGCCTGCGCTGCTCGATGACGTTGGCGACGGCGGCGTGCAACCTGGTGCGGCGCAGCCGGGAGGCGTCGGAGTAGACGGTGTCGCGCACCAGGTCGTGGTCGAAGCGCAGCATCCCGGGGCCCGGCTCGGTGACCAGGCCGGCCAGCAGCGCCGCCTCGACGGCGTCGACGACCGCGTCCTCGTCGCCCGACACCTCCACGAGCACGTCGACGTCCACGTCGCGGCCGATCACCGCGGCCTGCAGCAGGATCTGCTGAGCCCGCTCCGGCAGCCGCGAGATGCGCCGCCGCAGCACGTCGCGCACGCCCGAGGGAACCTGGGAGGCCACCTCGGCGGCGGTCGCGCGCTCGCCGACCGCCTCGGCGTCGAGCAGCCGCACGGTCTCACGCACGAAGAACGGGTTGCCCCTGGTGCGCTCGACGATCGACTCGACGGCGTCCTCGTCGACCTCGCGAATGCAGGTGGCCCGCACCAGCTCGGCCACCGCCTTCGGGTCGAGACCCGACAGGCTCACCCTGACCGGCCCCAGCCGGGCCAGCGCGGCCAGCACGTCGGACTGCCGGTCGTCGAGCTCGCTGTCGCGGCAGGTCACCACCAGCAGCACCCTGCTGGTGGCCAGCAGGCTCGGCAGCGCCCTGAGCAGCGCGAGCGTCTGGTCGTCGGCCCAGTGGAGGTCCTCCACCGTGAGCAGCACGGGCGAGCGGCGAGCCACGCCCGCGATGTAGCCGCCGACCGCGCGGTGCAGCCGGAACCCGCCCGACGCCTCGTCCTCGTCGGGGTCGCTCTCGCTGTCGTCGAGCAGCGGCGCGAGGAGCTGGCCGTACTCGCCGGCGCCGTTCTCCTCGACCAGGCTGCGCAGGATCTCCACCCACGCCCAGCCGGGCGGGGTCGCGCTGGAGTCGGGGCAGGCGCCCGACGCGGTGGTCCAGCCGTCGCCCTTGAGCTTGCTCTCCAGCTGGCGCAGCAGCGTCGTCTTGCCCGCGCCCGCGTCGCCGGCGACGATCGCCACCTCGAAGCGCCCGGTCCTGGCGGCCGCGCCGGTCAGCCTGGACAGCTCGGCGTCACGGCCGATGAACGGCTCGGGCTCCAGCGGGGGCGGCTCGACCGCCGTGGTCGCCCGCGGCGGCCACGTGTCGGCGACCGGCGCCGGTTGCCTGGCGGGCCGCGGCACGGCGGCCAGTTCGAGGTCGGGCGCCTGGGCCAGGATGTCGGACTCCAGCTTGCGCAGCGCGGGACCCGGGTCGATGCCCAGCTCGTCGGCGAGGATGCCACGCGCCCTGCGCAGCGCCGCCAGCGCGTCACCCTGCCGGCCGCACCGGTAGAGGCCGAGGGCGAGCAGCCGCCAGCCCTCCTCGCGCAGCGGGTTCTCGCCGGTCATCGCCTCCAGGTCGGGCACCGTCTCGGCGTGCATGCCCAGGCGCAGGCCCGTGTCGGCGTAGCGTTCGCGCGCCACCAGCCGCAGCTCGGTCAGCCTGTTGACCTCGGCCTCCGCCCACGGCTGGTCGGCGAAGTCGGAGTACGGCGTGCCGCGCCACAGCCCGAGCGCCTTGCCGAGGCTGGCCCTGGCCGACTGCGGGTCGTCGGTGTCGAGGTACTCGCCCGCCGCCCTGACCAGTTGCTCGAAGCGCAGCGCGTCGACCTGCTCGGGCGCCACCCGCAGCGCGTAGCCCGAGGCGACGGTCACCAGCAGCCTGTTGGGCCCGCCGCGCGGCCTGCCCGGCTCGAGCACCCTGCGCAGGCGGGAGATGTAGACCTGCAGGCCCGACTGCGCGCCCTTGGCCGCGTCGTCGTCCCACAGGTCGTAGAGCAGGGTGTCAACAGGCACGACCTGCCCTCTGGCCACGAGAAGGCGGGCGAGTACGGCCCGCTGCCGCAACCCGCCGAGGTCGAGTTCGTCGTCGCTGGTGCTTTCGTACGCCTCGACTGGCCCCAGAACCCGGAACGCCACCATGTCAGCCGCCACGCTATGTGTGCTTCCGAATCACGCACAAGGTCTTTGTCATGTTCGCGATGGTCACGGCTGCGTTTCCATGTTCGTGTGTCGGCTCTCCTGACGAGTCCTGCGGTTCCTGCCCAGCAGTGCCCATGCGCCGAGAGCCAGCCCGCCGAAAGGGATTTCGACAGTGTACGTCCAGAAACCGAACAGCAGCGCGGTGGCCGTGGCGGCGGCGACGTCCACGCCGAAGGCGGTCGTCAGCAGCAACACGACACCCCCCTCCATGAGCCCCGCGCCACTGGGTGTGACCAGGACCGCGGTGAGAACCCGGGACAACGCGAAGACTGCGATCGATTGTGCAAGACCAGGATACGCGCCGGTGGCCTGCATACAGCAGATCATGATCAGCCACTGCAGCACCAGGAAGGCGGTCATGCCGGCCGACAGGCGCGCCCACCGGGTCCTGACGACGCCCGCGGTGTCCCTGCGGAGCCGCTCCAGCGCGGCGGACGCCGAGAACTTGAGGTGGGTCGGCCGTACCAGCGCGTCGAGGGCGCGGCCGAGCAGCGCGGCGGCGCGATCCCAGTACAGCGCGGCCGCCACGACCGCGACGAGGGAGAGGATCGACAGGGCGCCGATCCACCCGGCGTTGGCCACGGTCGGGTTGGGCGCCTCGCCCGCGATCAGCAGCGCGATGATGCCGACGGCGGGCAGCAGGAACCTGAACATGGTGTTCCAGATGCCGCTGACCAGCGTCATCACCACGATGGCCCGGTTGCCGAACCCCCAGCTCCTGGCCATGGCGAAGGTCAGCGCCACCCCCGCGGCCCCGCCGAAGGGCAGCAGGTTGCTGACCGCGCTGCCCGCGGCGTTGAGCGTGAGGCCCTGCAGGTTGTTCAGGCCGGGCAGCGAGTTCGTCAGCACGAAGGTGTAGGCGAACAGGCTCGCCAGCCACACCGCGGCCATCAGCGCGATCACGCCGGGGTGCATCGCCGCGAAGATCGCGCCGATCTCCGCCCACGAGACCTTCTTGCCGGTGAGCGTCTGGACGATCTGCGGCAGGTAGACGACGAGCGTCGCCGCCAGTCCCAGCGAGACGACCGACAGGGTGATCCGGAGCCATGAGTTCTTCATCGACACCACCCTGCCCCGGCGCGCGGGTGCTGAGCGTCGTCCTGAAGGAGGAAACGGGCGATTCTCACGATGCTTCGTCTCTCACGGTGCCTCGTCGAAGGGGTGCTTGAGCCGGGTGCCCGGAGGCAGGTCGCGGCGGACGAACCACTCGGTGCCGAAGACCAGCCGGTAGAGCGGCCCGGGGATCTTCAGCAGGACGGCCAGCGTCCTGTCGCCGTCGCCGCCGCTGGCCTGCGAGGCGTGGGCGGTCATGCTGGCCCTCTTCTGCCGGGCGAACTTCCTGACGTTGACCCGGTGGGTGATCTGGTCGCCCGCGGTGTAGGCGCTCTCGAAGGTCCTGAGGTCGAACTCGGGAGGGAAGGTGTAGACCTTGCCGGCCAGCCGCAGCGCCCGAAGGAGCGGGTCCCTGTTGACGGTGGCCTCCAGCACGATGGGCGTGCCCGCGATCTGCGCGGCCCGCCTGCCCACCCGGTGCACCTGCACGTGGTCGGGATGGCCGTAGCCGCCGGCCGGGTCGTAGATCGACAGCAGGTCGGCCTTCTCCTCCTCCAGCACGGCGGCCAGTGCCTCGGCGGCCGCCTCGGAGTCGGCGTCGATGAAGGCGTTGTCAGGGCGTTCCTCGGCGATGCCGCCCGTGGGGCTCAGCCCCGAGTCGCCGTAGCCGAGGCACACCACGCGGGCGCAGCCGAGCACCGCGGCGGACTCGTACAGCTCCTTGATCCGCCTCTCGCCGAGCGCCTCGCCCTTCTCGGTGTCGGCCAGGCCGCGCTCTCCGGCGGTGGCCACGACCAGCACCACCCGGTGGCCCTCGGCCGCGAGCATCGCCATCGTGCCCGCCGTCAGGAGGGCCTCGTCGTCGGGGTGTGCGTGGAAGAACACAGCGGTACGTGGTGGCACAAGGTCAGATTAGTGTGGGACGGGTGCGGATCCTTCACGTCAGCGACTGTTACCTTCCACGGCTCGGGGGCATCGAGGTGCAGGTCGCGGACCTCGTCAGGATGCAGCGCGAGGCCGGCGACACCGTCGAGGTGGCCACCGCGACCAGGGGGGAGGCGCTTCCCGGCGTCCACAGGATCGTCGCGAGGATGCCGTTCGACCTGCCCGTGCACCCTCGAGGTGTGGGCAAGCTCACCAGGCTCATGACGGCGAGCCGGCCGGACGTGGTGCACGTGCACGCCGGCGCCGTCTCGCCGTTCGCGTGGATGGGGGTGCGCGCGGCCGTCAGGGCGGGGCTGCCCGTCGTGGTGACGGTGCACAGCATGTGGGACCCGGCCACGCGCGCCCTCTACACCGCGCTCAGGTTCGTCTTCGAGTGGCACCGGTGGGGGCTGGTCGCCACCACCGTCAGCAACGCCGCAGCCGCCCCGATCCGCGCGGTCGCGGGGTGGGGCACGCCGGTCCACGTCGTCTCCAACGGGCTCGACGTCTCGGGCTGGCGCCCCGTGGGCGCCGGCCCGCCGCAGGACGGCGAGGTGCACATCGTGGCGGTCGGCAGGTTCGCGCCCCGCAAGCAGCCCGTCCGCCTGCTGAGGCTGCTGCGGGAGGCGCGCGCCAGGGTGCCCGCCCACGTCCCGATGCGGGCCACGGTCATCGGCGAGGGCCCGGCGCGCGGCTCCATGGAGCGTTTCCTCGCCGCGAACGGCATGAACACCTGGGTCTCGCTGCCCGGTCGCCACACCCGCGCGCAGATCGCCAAGGTGCTCGCCTCGGCCGACCTGTTCATCGCCCCCGCGCCCCGCGAGTCGTTCGGGATCGCCGCCCTGGAGGCGCGGGCGGCGGGCCTGCCCGTGGTGGCGCGCAGCCAGAGCGGCGTGGCCGACTTCGTCAAGCACGGCAAGGAAGGGCTGCTCGGCCGCTCCTTCGACGACCTGGTGTCGGCCGTGGTCCGCCTGTCGACCGACACCTCGCTGCGCGAGTCCATCGCCGAGCACAACCGCTCCACGCCGCCCACGGCCGGATCGTGGCCGCTGATCCTGGAGGGTTTCGAGCGCTGCTACTCGTCGGCCATCGGCTGAGTGCCGTCCGTCTTGCGCAGTACGACGAAGCCGTTGCGCTCGAAGACCTTCTCGTAGCCCGACGACAGCAGCAGCGCGACGCGCTCGGCCTGGGCGGCGGGGGAGCCGTGGGGATACTCCCAGCGGGCCACGTCGGCCACCACCCACGGCGCCCAGCGGGGCTGGTGGTCCCACAGCAGGACGGTGGCCCGCGAGGTCAGGGCGGGGCCGAGCGAGTTGGCGGCCTCGACGACCACGCCCGAGGGCACCCGGGAGACGGCCTCGGCGGCGGCCCGCACGTGTTCGGGGTCGGCGCGGTAGAAGGCCGGACGGGCGAGCTGGTCCAGGGCGAAGCGGGGGACCAGGGTGAGAGCGACGGCGGCGACGCCGACCGACCACGCGAGTTTCAGCGCGTCCGGGCCCTTGATCCAGCGCAGCAGCCGGGAGAGCCCGTCGACGCCGGCGCAGAAGAGGATGATCACGGTGAAGGCGCTGTACTGGAAGTCGGCCTGCCACCACGGCGACCTGTCGGACAGCATGCGTTCGAGGATGTGCGGCAGCGCCATGAGCGAGATCGGCGACAGCAGGCACAGCATGAGCGTCGGCCAGGCCAGCAGGAGGAGCGTGTCGACCTTGGCCTCCTCGCTGAACGGCAGAGCCAGCGTGCCGAGCGGGTCGCCCAGCATGTGCAGCAGGGCGCTCGGCACGTCGGGCCCCAGGTGCCCGTAGGCCCAGAAGTCGCCGGTGTCGCCGCCGACCAGCCGGATCAGCACGCCGCGCACCAGCACGGTCCAGGCCAGGCCGACCGTGACGCACAGCAGGCCGCGCAGCCGGTCGCCGAGCACCACCAGGCACAGGCCGGCGCCGATGGCCACCAGGCCCATGTCCTCCTTGACCAGCAGGAGGGCGAGCAGCGCCAGGAACGCGGGCAGCGGCCGGCCCGCGTGGTAGCGCTCGATCATGATCGCGGTCAGCAGCGGGACGAACATCACCTCGTGCGCGTCGAACGCGGCGGCCTGGGCGATCGGCCACGACACGGCGTAGGCGAAGGCGACGAGGTAGGCGGGAACCGTCCCGAGGACCCTGCGGGTGAACATCCACAGGAAGGGGATGGCGGCGGCGAACAGGACGGCCTGGGCGACGATCAGCGTGGCCGGGCCGTCATGGATCCAGTACAGCGGCGCCAGCAGCGCGTAGATCGGCGAGAAGTGGTCGGCGAGCTGCAGGTAGTCGAGGCCGCGGCCGTGGAAGCTGCCCACCGCGGGGATGTACGGCGGGCCGAGACGGGAGTAGCCGCGCACCGCCTGGTCCACGATGACCAGGTCGAACGTGGTGGCGTGGAAGGTGGCGAGCCTGACCAGTCCGAGCAGGGAGTAGGCGGCGGCCGCGGCAGCGCAGAGCAGGGACAGCCACAGGCGGGGAGAGGTCGTCAGGCGCACAAGGGACAGCACAGCGGACAAGGGTAGACAAGCAGGGCACCGGACCGCGGCCGCCGCGCCGCACTGCCCCCCGCAGGCGGTGCGGCGGCCGGGAGTTTCATCAGGAGCAGGCGCTCTGGATCTTGGTGCTGAAGCCGTTGATCTTGGTGGTGAACTCGGTGAGCTTCGAGGCGTCCTGGAGCCCCTTGATGCTGTCGAAGCTGGAGGCCAGGTCGTTGAGGGCCGACGCGAGTTCGCCGTCGTACTTGGCCGCGAGCGCCTTGGTCTTGTCGGCGGCCTCGGTGGACGCCTTCTCCATGGCGGCCGGGTCGGTGACGGCCTTGGCGAGGCTGCCGGACCACTCGTTCATGATCTTGGTGGCCTCGTTCGACGCCGTGGTGCAGTCCACGGCGGTGCCCACGGCGCCGCAGGCGGTGAGCCCCGCGAGGGTCAGCGTGGCCGCGGAAACGGTGATGGCCCGCTTGAGGAAACGCATTCTGTGCCCTTCGTTGGATGACCAGCAGAAGGGACATTATGGGGGCAGACTTGATATTCACTTACATCGCGCTTACATCACCCGTCACACCGACTTACCACCATGGCTGGACGCCGTGACATGGCGGTCATTCCCCCTCGCCCTCGTGCCGGCCGCGCTGACCGCGACCGCCACGCGCGACCCGCTCGCGATCGGCGTCGGGCGCGCGCATCCGTCGATCGGTCATCGGATCGCACGGGGGGTCAGAGACGGGGGGTCAGAAGGGGAGGGGCCTGCCGGAGGGAGTGCGCAGGTCGAGGGGGAGGGGGCGGCGTGGGGGCCGCGGCCGGGGGACCAGCTGGAGCTTCTTCACCTAGTGGAATCCTTCCAGTGGGACGTACCACTGTATTACCCGATGATCAGGTGTAACTCACCCTCTCGCGGTAACGTCACAGGTATGGCGTTCGTGCACCCGGCGTTCTTCTACGAGGACGACCGGGAGTACCTCTCGGGCACCGTACCGTTCATCCGCGCTGGGCTGGCGGCCGGTGAGCCGGTCGCGGTCTCCGTACCGGGCCCCAACCTCGAGCTGATCAGGGACGAGCTGGGCGACGAGGCGCAGCGGGTGCGCATGCTGGACATGACCGTCGTGGGGCGCAATCCGGGCCGGATCATTCCCGGAGTGCTGCGCGAGTTCGCCGACCACTATCCGGACCGGCACGTACGGATCGTCGGCGAGCCCATCTGGGCGGGCCGCACCGGCACCGAGTACCCCGCCTGCGCCCAGCACGAGGCGCTGATCAACCTGGCCTTCCAGGGGCGCCGCGCCACCATCGTCTGCCCCTACGACGCCAAGCGGCTCGAGCCCGAGATCCTCGACGACGCCGCGCTCACCCACCCCCTGCTCCAGGACGCCGAGGGGGAGCGGGCGAGCACCGCCTACGCTCCCATGCGCGTGATCGAGGGCTACAACGTGCCGCTCTACGAGCCGCCCGCCGCCGTCGCGCTCAGCTTCGACAGCACCAACCTGGGCCAGGTACGGCACCTGGCCAACGAGTGGGCGACGGCGGCCGGCCTGACCGGCACCCGCCTCGACGACGTCCAGCTGACGGTCTCCGAGCTGGGCGCCAACAGTCTCGACCACGGGGGCGGCGCGGGCGTGCTGCGGCTGTGGCACGAAGAGGGCCGCATGGTCTGCGAGGTCAGCGACGCGGGGCACATCACCGACCCGCTCGCCGGCCGGCGGCCCGTGGATCCCCGCACCCCCGGCTCGCGCGGCCTGCTGATCGTCAACCTGCTCAGCGACCTGGTCCGCATCCACACGCGCGAGGGCGCGACCGTGGTACGCGCCTATTTCGACCGGCCGGGGTGACCTGGTAGGGCGGCGGCATGATCCTGCTGCGCTCCATGCGAGGACGCGCGACCGACGAGCCGCACCGCGTCGCCACCCCGCTGGAGCTGTTCTTCGACCTGTTCTTCGTCGTCGCGGTCTCCTTCGCGGTCAGCGAGCTGGCGCACGCGCTGTCGGCCGGGCACCTGGGCGAGGCGCTCACCGGCTACGTGACGGCGTTCTTCGCCATCTGGTGGGCGTGGATGAACTTCACCTGGTTCGCCTCCGCCTACGACACCGACGACTGGGTCTACCGCGTCATGACGCTGGTGCAGATGTCGGGCGTGCTGGTGCTGGCGGCCGGTGTACCGGCGGCCTTCGAGCGGCACGACTACCGGATCGTCTGGTTCGGCTATCTGATCATGCGGGCGGCCATGGCCTGCCAGTGGCTGCGCGCGGCCGCCGGCGACCGTCCGCACCGGCGGGCGGCGCGGCGCTACGCGCTCGGCATCAGCCTGGCGATGGTCTACTGGGCCGTCCTGTTCGTGACGCCCGCGACGCTGGTGCTGCCGGTGTTCGCGCTCGGTGTGGTGATCGAGCTGGCCGTACCGGTGTGGGGCGAGCGGGGGACCCGCACCTCCTGGCACCCGCACCACATCGCCGAGCGCTACGGCCTGTTCACCATCATCATGATGGGTGAGAACGTCCTGGGTGCCACCGTCTCGGTGCAGAACGCGCTGTCCCACGAGGGCGCCAAGCCGTCGCTGATCGTGGTGGCCGCCGCCGCGCTGGTGATCGTCTTCTCGCTGTGGTGGATCTACTTCGAGCCCGAGACCCACGAGATCCTCACCTCCAGCAAGGCGGCGCTCCGCTGGGGCTACGGCCACTATGTGATCTTCGCCTCGGTGGGGGCCGTCGGCGGGGGCATCGAGGTGATGGTCGCCTACGTCACCGGCGAGAGCGCGCTGACCCGCACGCAGGCCGGCCTGGCGATGGCCGTCCCCGTCGCGATCTTCCTGATCGCGGTGTGGGCGCTGCACATCCGCCCGCACCGCTACGGCCGCGCCGACAGCGCCGCGTTCCTCCTGGCCGCGGTCCTGGTGCTCCTGGCCGCGGCCACCCCCGTCGCCGTGCCGCTGATCGCGGCCGTCACGGCCGGGCTGGTGGCGGCGACGAGCCTGATCAGGCGGGCAGCGTGGCCCGGACGGTGAACCCGCCGCCGGGCACCGGACGAGCCTCCAGCCGCCCGTCGAACAGCGCCACCCGCTCCCGCATGCCGATGAGCCCCTGGCCGGGCCCGCGCCGCTCGGGCGGCTCGTGACCCGGCGCCGGCCCCTCGTCGGTGACCTCGATGGCCAGCTCCCCGCGCCGGTGCGCGACCGCGACCAGCACCCTGGTCGGTCCGGCGTGCTTGAGCGTGTTGGTCAGCGCCTCCTGGATGATCCGGTAGGCCGACAGCTCGAGCCCCGCCGACAGCGGCACCTGCGCGCCGCGCACGTCGAGCTTCACGTCGAGGCCCGCCACGCGAACCTGCTCCACCAGCTCCTCCAGCCGGGCGAGGCTGGGCTGCGGGACGTTGACCGCGCTCTCGGGGCCCGACCGCAGCACGTCCAGCATGCGTCGCAGTTCGTGGACGGCCTCGCGACCGGCCTCCTCGACGGCCGTCAGCGCCTCCCGCTCGCGCGCCTGCTCCTCGAGCAGGCGGCGGCGTACCGCACCCGACTGCATCACCATGACGCTGACGCTGTGGGCGACGATGTCGTGCAGCTCGCGGGCGATCCTGTTGCGCTCCTCGTTGACCGCCTCCCTGGCCAGCAGGGCCCCGCGCTCCTGTGCCTGGGCGGCGACCTCCCGGTAACGCTGGACCGCCACGCCCGCTCCCGCCGCCACGCCGGTCATCACCAGGGCGATGGCCACATCGCCTGGACCGACGGGCGCGGTGTCGGCGAAGACCATGAGGCTGAGGAAGCCGAGCGCCAGCGCGAGCGCCGCGGGCGCGCGCCAGTTCGCGCGCGGGACCTCCGCCATCACGGTGAAGAGCAGCACCAGCTCCACGTAGAACTGCCAGGCGCCGAGCATCTCCTGTGACAGCGGGATGGCCAGGCCGCCGGCCACGCTGTAGACGGCCAGCGAGGTGAACGGGATGCGGCGCCGTACGGCCACCAGGACCGCGCTCGCGAGGGCGAGCCCGATCCACAGCGCCGGGTGGGTGCGGTCGGGCTCGCCGGTACGGCCGCCGATCTCCTCGGCCAGCGAGAACACGGCCACAATGGCGGCGATCGCCCAGTCGAGCCTCATGGGTCCCGACTGTAAGGCGCTGCTCAAGGGGCCGACATCACCCGCTAGACGGACATTAGTTCTCTACCGATGACATATCGGCATAACGGGCGCCCTCGACGGCCTCCGCCAGACCGGACAGCGCGTCGATCTGGCCGGCGGTGAGCGTGACGGCCGCCGCCGCGGCGTTCTCCTCCAGATACCTCAGCCGCTTGGTGCCGGGGATGGGGATGACGTCCTCGCCCTGGGCCAGCAGCCAGGCGAGCGAGAGCTGCGCGGGCGTGCAGCCCACCTCGGCGGCGACCGCGGCGACGCGCTCGACCAGCCGCGCGTTGTGCGCGGCGGCCTCGCCCGAGGTCCTGGGGTTGACCCTGCGGAAGTCGTCGGCGGCGAGCTGGTCGGCGGGCGGCAGCGCGCCGCTCAGCAGGCCGCGGCTGATGGGGGAGTAGGCCACCAGCTTGACGCCCAGCTCGCGCGCGGTGGGCAGGATCTCCGCCTCGATGCCCCTGGTGAACAGGGAGTACTCGCTCTGCAGGGCGTGGATCGGGTGCGTGGCGTGCGCCCTGCGCAGGGTGTCGGCCGTCACCTCCGACAGGCCCAGACGGCGCACCTTGCCCTGCTCGACCAGCTCCGCCATGGCGCCGACCGACTCCTCGATCGGGACGTCCGGGTGACGGCGGTGCATGTAGTAGAGGTCGATGTGGTCGACTCCGAGACGCCGCAGCGACGCGTCGCAGGCCTGGCGGATGTAGGCGGGGGTGTTGTCGATGCTGCGTGTGCCGCCCTCGCGCCTGACGCCGAACTTGGTGCCGAGGAACACCTCGTCGCGGCGGCCTTTGATGGCTCGGCCGACGAGCTCCTCGTTGTGCCCCGTGCCGTACATGTCGGCGGTGTCGAGAAAGTTCACGTCAAGGTCGAGGGCGCGGTGGATGACGGCGATCGACTCGTCGTCGTCGGCCGTGCCGTAGAACTCGGACATGCCCATGCAGCCGAGCCCGATCCTGGAGGTCATGTCATCTCCTGGTAGAGGTTGATCTTGTAGTCCAGGACCTTGAGGCCCTGGGTCAGCTCGGCGATCCGGGAGTCGACGCCGTCATGACTCCAGGGTCGCCCTTGGAGTGCGCTCGAAGTCAAACCGCCGGTGGCGGGCTGTACCCACCCTGAGGGGGCGGACCCTACCCAGGGTCGCCTCGCACCAGGTCATCGGGGTGATGCGGGAAATGATCCTCCCTCGGTCGTAAGGGTCGGTTCAGGGGCCGCGTGGGGCCGATCTCCGATACTCGGCGGAGCCGTGTTCCGCGAGCGTAAAGGGCATGAAGGGATTGCTCATCGGTGGATTCGCGGCGCTCGGCACGGGCGCCGGCGCGATGCTCACGCTGCAGACCGAGGCCGGGCTCGACCCGATGCACACCTTGATCAGCGAGTACGCCTTCCATCCGATCGGGTGGCTGCTCCCCGCGTCGCTGACGCTGTTCGCCGTGGGGGCGGCCTTCGTCGCCGCCGCGCTGCGCAGGTCGGGCGCCGACCGCAGGGTCGTGGCCCTGGTGGCGGCATGGGGCGTGTGCATGTTCCTCATCGGGGTCTTCCCGACCGACCGGCCGGGACTGCCGCTGTCCCTGTCCGGCGGGATCCACCGCTACGCGGGATTCGTCGCCTTCCTCGTGATGCCGGCGGCGGGCCTGCTGCTGGCCAGGGCCAAGGTGTGCTACCCGCGGGCGATGAAGGCGCTCAGCGGCGTCGCGCTGGCCGCGCTGGTGCTGGTCGTCATCCCCTACGTGGTCAGGACGCTCGGGATCCCGCTGAGCAACGCCGAGATCCCCGCCGGGCTCACCCAGCGGCTCGTGGTGGTCTCCGAGGTCGGCCTGCTGCTGCTCCTGAGCCTCCACCTGGTACGGCTGCCGCACGCGACCGGCCACCGCGCTCACCGGCTGGTGTCCGTCCAGCACGCCGCTCCGGCGGCGCCGGCTCCCGTCCAGACGTCGCGGTCGCTGGCCGCGTAGGTGGTCAGCGCTCCCACGGGGGTGTCTCCCCCATCGAGGCGTAGTACTTGGCGAGGTGTGACTTGACCCGGTCCACCTCGCCCTTCGGTATCTTCACCCCGCCCCTGGCACCCTGGACGACGGCGCCGGCCGCCATGACCGCCCTGGGGACGGCCTTCAGCGAACCGCCGATGACGTCGGCGACGGGCAGCTTGTAGGCGCCGAACTCGTCGGCGTTGTCCCCGTCGTACCAGACGAAGGCCTGGCGGTACTGCGCGTTCGGCTCGTCCTCGGCCTTCGCCCAGGCGCGGACGCGCTTGTCGGCCTCGTCGGCGTCCCATTCCCGGTCGCGGTCGGCGAGGGGGAGGTCGCGGAACTGTGTCACGGTCATGGAGGTCGCCTACCCCCCGACCACGCCTGAAACGAACGCCCGCCGTGCGCGTGAAAGGGGGAGCGCGGGATAGGAGGAGTGGAGATCCACATGGGGAGGAGACGGACATGACCATTCTGGTGGCCTACGACGGTTCGGACGACGCCAAGGCGGCCATCGCCTACGCGGGCAGCCTGCTGAAGGGGCAGCGAGTCGTCGTGCTCAGCGTGTGGGAACGGCTGGCGCTCGCCTCGATGAGGGGTTCGGCGGGGATGATGGTGCCGATCGACACCACGGCCGAGGACGCGGCGATCCAGGAGGCCACCAGGGAACTGGCCGAGCAGGGGGCGCAACTGGCCAGGCAGGCGGGGCTGGAGGCCACCGCGCGCTGCGAGCCCGACTCGCCGGCGGTGTGGTCGACGATCGTGGACGTGGCGCAGGAACTGGACGCCATGTTGATCGTGACCGGGACCAGGGGGCTGGGCGGGGTGCGGTCGCTGCTGCTGGGCAGCACCTCCGACCGGGTGCTGCACCACGCCGGACGGCCCGTGTTGATCGTTCCGTCCCCGGAGGGCGCGGAGAGCGGCGTGCCGTCGGAGGAGTCCCGGGAGATCGGCGTGCCGTCGGCGGAATCCCCGGAGAGTGGTGTGCCGTCGAAGGAGTCGCCGAAGTCCGGCGTGTCGTCGGCAGAGCCGCCGGGGACCACGGCCTGACCCTGCCCCCCTTCGGGGCGGTGAGAGGCGATGAGGCACAGTGGTTCCCGCCCGGACCTCGGGTGCTGTCGCGGGCTCTGCGGAAGGGACGGCGGATGACGTCAGGACTGGCGCGGCGGCTGGGCACCGGCGACGCGGTCGTCGTGGGGCTCAGCGCCATGATCGGCGCGGGGGTCTTCGCCGCCTTCGCGCCCGCCGCCTCCGCCGCGGGCCCCCTGCTGCTGCTCGCGCTCGCGCTCGCCGCCGTCGTCGCCTACTGCAACGCGACCTCCTCGGCCAGGCTCGCCGCCCGCCACCCCGAGTCCGGCGGCACCTACGTGTACGGCAGGCGGCGGCTCGGCCCGTTCTGGGGATACCTGGCCGGGTGGGGCTTCGTGGTCGGCAAGACGGCGTCGTGCGCGGCGATGGCGCTGACCTTCGGCGCGTACGTCGCGCCCGGCCTGGCCGTCCCGCTGGCGGTCGGCGCGGTGGTGGCATTGACGGCGCTCAACCTCCTCGGCGTCCAGCGCTCGGCCATGGCGGCACGGATCATGGTGGCGCTGGTCCTGGCCGTGCTGGCGGCCGTGGTGGTCGCCGGCCTGACCGGCGGCAAGGCGCCGTCGACCCCGTGGCATGCCGTCCCGCAGGCCCCCGTGGCCCCCTGGGAGGTGCTGCAGGCCGCCGGGCTGCTGTTCTTCGCCTTCGCCGGCTACGCCCGCATCGCCACGCTGGGCGAGGAGGTGCGCGATCCCGAGCGGACCATTCCCAGGGCCGTCCCGATCGCCCTCGGCATCACCCTCGTCGTCTACACGCTCGTCGCGCTGGCCACGTTGCGCGTGCTCGGTCCTGCCAGGCTCGGCACGTCCCACGCCCCGCTGGTCGACACGGTGATCGGGGCGGGCGCCGGATGGCTCGCGCCGGTGGTCAGGGCCGGCGCGGCGGTGGCGGCCCTCGGCGCGCTGCTCGCGCTGATCCTCGGGGTGTCGCGGACCACCTTCGCGATGGCGAGGGAGCGTGACCTGCCCGGATTCCTCGACGCCGTGCACCCCGTGCGGCAGGTGCCGTACCGGGCGGAGCTCGCGGTGGCCGTGGCGGTGATCGTGCTGGTGCTGGCGGTCGACCTGCGGGGAGCCATCGGGTTCTCGTCGTTCGGGGTGCTCGTCTACTACGCGGTGGCCAACGCGGCGGCGCTCACCCTGGCCCGCGACGAGGGCGCGCCGCCGCGGGCGGTACCGGTGGTGGGGCTGGCGCTGTGCGTGGTGCTGGCGGTCACCTTGCCGGCCGCGTCGGTGGCGGCCGGGCTGGCGGTGTTCGCGGCGGGCGGCCTGTGGTGGGTGCTGCGCCGCCGCCCGTGAGCGGCACCTCCTGGCGCGCTGCCGGGACCGTCCGGTGCGCTGCCGGGACGATCTGGTGCGCTGCCGGGGCCACCTGGCGCGCTGCCGGGCCCGCAGGGCACGATAGGGGTGGAATCCCCGTCGATGGTCCGGGCGCACCGCTGAAGCGCCTTCGCATGAACAAGCGTCCCCGCTGTTTCGGCCATCTCACCGTCGCGCCGCTGTGGCCCCTGCACGGTGTCAACCTCGGAACCCTCCTGCGCACCTGCGACGCCGTCGGCGCGTGCATGGCCGTACCGCGGCTGCCGTGGGTGCCCGACGCCCTCGCCAAAGGCAACACGCTGCGCAGCCGTACCTGCGTCCACTGGGTACGGCCGATGCGCTGGCTGACGGAAAGGAAGAGCGACGGAGACGACGTGATCGCCGTCGAACTGGCGGACCGGGCGATCCGCCTGGCCGACCTGCCGGCCGCGCGGCGGCCCACGGTGGTGGTCCTCGGCCACGAGTCGGACGGAGTCCCCGAGGAGGCGCTCGACCTCATGGACGCCGTGGTCGAGATCCCCATGGTCGGCAGGGGCACCAGCCTCAACGTGGCCGTGGCCGGTTCGCTGGTGCTGTACAAGCTGGCCGGGCTGGCATGATGCCGGCGTTGTTCCCCCGGACCCTTTGACGTACGTTGGCGCGGACAGACCAGTCGGTATGGGAGGCTCCGCATGCCCACCGTTCCCACCGTCCGCGGCCAGGTCGACGTCGCCGAGCTCGGCCAGACCCTGATGCACGAGCACATCTTCGCCCTGTCGACCGAGCACAAGGACAACTACGGCGTGGGCGGCTGGTGGGACGAGGAGTTCAGGGTGGCCGACGCGATCGGCAAGCTGAAGGCGGTGGCGGCCAAGGGCGTCCGGACGATCGCCGACCCGACCGTGTGGGGGCTCGGCCGCTACATCCCGCGCATCCAGCGCATCGCCGCGCAGGTGCCCGAGCTCACCATCATCGTCGCCACCGGCCTCTACTTCCACGACCTGCCGCCGCACCCCTACGAGCACCGCGGGCCGGGGCTGCTCATGGACATGCCGGACCCGATGATCGACGACATGGTCCGCGACCTCACCGAGGGCATCGCCGACACCGGGGTCCAGGCCGCGTTCGTCAAGTGCGTGGTCGACAGGCGGGGCCTGACCGAGGGGGTCGAGCGCATGTGCCGCGCCGCCGCCCAGGCACACGTGCGCACCGGCGCGCCCATCACCGTCCACACCGACGCGGCCACCCGGTCGGGACTGCTCGCGCTCGACCTGTTCGCCAAGGAGGGGGTCGACCTGCGCAAGGTGGTCGTCGGGCACGCGGGGGACAGCAACGACCTCGACTACCTGCGCAGGCTCGCCGACACGGGGGCCATCCTGGGCATGGACAGGTTCGGGCTCGACATCTACAACCCGACCGAGCAGCGCGTGGCCACCATCGCCGCGCTGTGCGAGCAGGGGTACGCCGACCGCATGGTGCTCAGTCACGACGCCGCCTGCTTCATGGACCACTTCGCCGGCGACTGGGACGAAGGCGTGCCGCTGGTGGCGCCGAACTGGCGCTACGACCACATCCACGACGACGTGCTGCCCGCGCTGCGCTCGAGCGGCGTGACCCAGGAGCAGATCGACCAGATGCTGGTCGGCACGCCCGCGCGCTACTTCTCCTGACCCGCTCTCCGCGGCTCGCCCCACTCGCCCCCGCCGGGTGGGCGAGGCGTTGCCCGCGATCTTCGGTATGGTAGCGGGATCGAAGCGTGCTACACGGGTAGGTGGAGCTGGGTGACTGCGGAGCAGGCCTTGTCAATCAGCCTCGGACTACAAGGTCCGTGTGTCATCGCGAGGCTGACAGGCGACTTCGACTTCGGATCGGCGGCGGAGGTCCGTGATCGGGTCACCAAGGCACTCGATCTCAGCCAGCCTCCGATGATCGTCATCGACATGCAGGCCGTCGAGGTCTGCGACTCCTCGGGGTTGTCCGTGCTGGTCTACCTCCACAAGGCAGTCACCGCCTCCGGCGGGCGGCTGCTCCTGTCCGGGCTCAACGGGCGCTGCAAGCACCTGTTCGCGATCACCGCGCTCGACAAGTTCTTCGACATCAGGCCCACCGCCGAACTCGCCATCGCCGAACTCTCCGAATCCGGGCATTCTCCGCCGTTCGCCGGGTAGTCGGGCGGCATGGCGGACCTGTTAGGCGACTACCTCAAGGAGATCGGCGGGATCCCGCTGCTCACCGCCGAGGATGAGGTCGACCTCGCCCGTCGGATGGAGGCGGGACTCTACGCCGCGCACCTCCTGGCCCACGGCGACGACCGGCCCGAACTGCCGGCGCTCGTGCGGGACGGCGGACAGGCCAGAGATCGGCTGATCAGGGCCAACCTGCGCCTGGTCGTCGCCGCCGCCAGACGCTACGCCCACCGCGGGCTCCCCCTGCTCGACGTCATCCAGGAAGGCAACCTGGGGTTGATCCGAGCGGTGGAGAAGTTCGACTACAAGCGCGGATACAAGTTCTCCACCTACGGCATGTGGTGGATCAGGCAGGCGATCGAGCGCGGCATCAACGACAAGAGCAGAACCGTGCGGCTGCCCGCCCACATGGCCGAGGAGGTCACCCGCCTGTCACGCATCACCCTGCGGCTGGCCGCCGACCTGGGCAGGGAACCCGGCGAGGCCGAACTGGCCACGGCGGCCGGCCGTACCGTCGAGCAGATCAAGGGCCTGCGCAGGATCGCGCGGGAGACGATCAGCCTCGACACGCCCGTCGGCGAGAACGGCGAGGCCAGCCTCGGCGACCTGATCGCCGACGACGACGCCCCGCAGGTGGCCGAGCTGATGGAACTGCGCGCGCTGGCGGCCGAGATCCGCGGGCAGGTGCGGGAACTGCCGGTGCGCGAGGCGTTCATCATCAGACGCCGGTACGGCCTGGCGGGCGGCAAGGTGCTCACCTACCAGGAGATCGCCGACCGGCTCGGACTCACCAGGGAACGGATCAGGCAGTTGGAGCGGCAGGCGTTGCGGAGGCTGCGCGAGGGCGGGCCGTTGCCGGCCTGGGCTTCCTGATCACGTGTCGACAGCGGCGGCCGCGGTGTGCTGATCTCATGGCGCGGTCGGGCGCTGGTACGTCTCGGCGCGCACCTCCGTCCGCCACTTCCCCTGCCGCTGACCGGCCAGGAACCCCCGCGTGCTCGGCAGCGGGGGAACGCGCGAAAGCCCACGGACGGCTCCTGCGGGAAGGGCCGTCTCGCGGGCTGAGATCATGAACGCCCGGAGATCAGGCGGTGATCATGAGGGCGAGGCCGATGAGGACCACGATCGGGACCACCCAGACGACAGCCTCGGCCGCGAACTCCTTGTACATGCTGTTGCTCTCCCTCAATGGGCCGCAGAAAAGGTCACTGCGCAGCATAGCCGCAGTGGTCAGCGGTCCGTCCCCCGGTGCTCCCTCTCGGCGAGCCTCAACCGCTTGCCGAGACTGAAGCGCAACCCGTCGGCCATGAGCAACGGCAGGTCGCGAGAGTCGGTCTCGACCCGCTCGACCACCTCGGGATGATCTCCCAGGTGACGTGTCCAAGCCCGTAGAACCTGGGGCATCGCGGCGACGGCGGCCTCGCTCATGATCGCTTCCCTCGGCAGCCACGAGGTCAGGAACTGAGTGACGCGCGCCGGGCTCCACCACGACGGACGATCACCCAAGAACTCCACAAGAGTGGCGAACGCCTCATCCGCGCCCGGCACGTCCGGGAGATCGTCGAAGCGGTCCACGGTGTCATCCGGCGACCGCCGCCCACCCCCGACACCCTCCGAGGCGCTCTCCGCGCTGACTGCAGGGACCTCGGCGGTGGGCGCGGAGCTCTCGGGGGCGCGTGCTGGGCTCTCCGCGCTGCCCGCGGGGCTCTTCGCGCCGAGGACGGGGTTCTCGGTGGCGTGGGCGCGGGCCAGGACGATCGCGCGGGCCTGCGGGAGCGTCTCGGCGACCGGGGCGCCCAGCACCGCGTCGGTGAGGTCGAACGCGTCGATGATCCGGCCCGCCACCCGCACCGGATCGGCGGGGCGGACGTCGAGGTCCTCCAGGAACTTCGGCTCCTCGATGACCGCGTCGACCGCGAAGCCGCCGTTGGCCTGGTCGATGGCGACGACGGCCAGGTGGGGTTCCTTCTCGTTGGGATAGACGAAGGAGATGACCGCCAGGGCCTGCTCGCCGTAGGGGTCGGCGGTGCCGTACCATGCGGATTCGGGTCGGGCCCGCCCCATGAGCTCCATCCAGCGCGGAACCCCGGCCGCGGCGACATCGCGCGTCGACGCGTAGGCGCCGGGCGTCACAGTGGCGTCCCCACGGTGCACGGTGGGCTCGCTGATGTCCGCGCCGTGGGCGGTGGGAGTTACACCGGCGTCCCCACGGTGGGCGGCGGGCTGGCCGGCGCCCTCTCCGCGGACGGTGGGTTCGCCGGTGTCCGCGCCGTGGGCGGTGGGCGGCTCGTCGGCGTCCGGGAGTTGGGAGAGCGAGGCGAGGGCGGTCAGGACGAGGCGCGCCTCGGGGGTGTCGTCCCGGGCGACGCGCGCCAGGAACGATCCGGCCGCCTCCTCGTCGTCCCGCCAGCTGGCGGCCAGCCTGCTCGCCCACAGTTCGGCTCGCAACGGCGACCGCCACCGGAGCAGGTCGCGAGCCTGCCGTACGGCGTCGCGGTAGAGGTCACTGGTCTCGTCCATGGCACCCACCCCATGACCGTACCCAGTCGGAGGGGTGCGGCAGGCGCCCGTCCGCTCGGCGCTGAACCGTGCGGGGTGCGGGGCCCACCGGGACCCCGCACCCCGTGAGCGATCAGTAGTCGTCGCCCGCCAGGCCGGCCTTGCGCAGGGCCTCGGCGAGGGCGCCGGTCGGCGCGGGACGGCGCTGCCCGCCCTGGCGGCCACCCTCACGCCCGTTGCCACCCTCACGCCCGTTGCCGCCGTCACGGCCACGGCCACCGTCACGCCCGTTGCCGCCGCCGTTCCCCCGGCCGCCGTCACGCGTGTTGCCACCGCGGCCGCCGTCGGCGCGGCCTTCCCCGCGGCCACCCGAACGGCCGCCGCCGCGCCCTTCTCCGGAGCGTCCGCCACCCGGCTGGCCGTCTGCGCCGCGGCCCTCGGCCGAGCGTCCACGCCCCTGCCGGGCGCCCGCCGCGCTCTCGTCCTCCAACCGGAGCGTGAGCGAGATGCGCTTGCGCGGGATGTCGACCTCGAGCACCTTCACCTTGACGATGTCGCCGGGCTTCACCACGTCGCGCGGATCCTTGACGAACGTGCGCGACATCGCCGACACGTGGACCAGCCCGTCCTGGTGCACGCCGATGTCGACGAACGCCCCGAACGCCGCGACGTTCGTGACGACCCCTTCGAGGATCATCCCGGACGCGAGGTCGGAGAGCTTCTCCACGCCTTCCTTGAAGGTCGCCGTCTTGAACGCCGGACGCGGGTCACGACCCGGCTTCTCCAGCTCGCCCAGGATGTCGGTGACCGTCGGCAGGCCGAAGGTGTCGTCGACGAACTCGGCGGGCTTGAGGGAGCGCAGCGTCGCGGTGTTGCCGATGAGCGACTTGAGGTCGGCGCCGACCGCGCTCAGGATGCGCCGCACCACGGGGTAGGCCTCGGGGTGCACGCTGGAGGCGTCGAGCGGGTCGTCGCCGCCGGGGATGCGCAGGAAGCCCGCGCACTGCTCGAACGCCTTGGGCCCGAGGCGCGCCACCTCCTTCAGCGCGCTGCGCGACCTGAACGGCCCGTGGGTGTCGCGGTGCTGGACGATGTTGTCGGCCAGCGTCGCCCCGATGCCGGACACGCGGGTCAGCAGCGGCGCGGAGGCGGTGTTGACGTCGACGCCGACCGCGTTGACGCAGTCTTCGACCACCGCGTCGAGCGAGCGCGACAGCTTGGTCTCGGCCAGGTCGTGCTGGTACTGGCCGACGCCGATGGACTTCGGGTCGATCTTGACCAGCTCGGCCAGCGGGTCCTGCAGGCGGCGGGCGATGGAGACGGCGCCGCGCAGCGAGACATCGAGGCCGGGAAGCTCCTGCGAGGCGTAGGCGGAGGCGGAGTAGACCGACGCGCCGGCCTCCGACACCACGATCTTGGTCAGCCCCGGCATGTGCTTGACCAGTTCGCCGGCGAGCTTGTCGGTCTCGCGGGAGGCGGTGCCGTTGCCGATCGCGATCAGCTCGACGCCGTGCTTCTGGGCGAGCGCGCCGAGCACGGCGAGCGACTGGTCCCACTGGCGCTTGGGCTCGTGCGGGTAGATGGTCGCGGTTTCGACGACCTTGCCCGTCGCGTCGACCACGGCCACCTTGACGCCGGTGCGCAGGCCAGGGTCGAGACCCATCGTGGCGCGCGTGCCGGCGGGCGCGGCCAGCAGCAGGTCGCGCAGGTTGGCGGCGAACACCCGCACCGCCTCGTCCTCGGCCGCCTGCCACAACCGCATGCGCAGGTCGAGGCCGAGATGGACGAGGATGCGCGTGCGCCACGCCCAGCGAACCGTGTCGGCGAGCCACTTGTCGGCCGGCCTGCCCTGGTCGGAGACGCCGAAGCGGGCGGCGATGCGCATCTCGTACTCGGGCCCCTCCTCGGGCTCGAGCGTCACCGAGAGGATCTCCTCCTTCTCGCCGCGGAACATCGCGAGGATCCGGTGGGAGGGCAGCTTGGTGAACGGCTCGCTGAAGCCGAAGTAGTCGGAGAACTTGGCCCCCGCTTCCTCCTTGCCCTCGCGCACGGCCGAGACCGCCCTGCCGTGCGACCACATGCGCTCGCGCAGCGTGCCGATCAGGTCGGCGTCCTCGGCGAAACGCTCGATCAGGATGGCGCGGGCGCCCTCCAGGGCGGCGGCCGAGTCGGCCAGCCCCTCCACGACGTACGGCTCGGCGGTGGCGAGCGGGTCGAGCGTCGGGTCGCCCAGCAGCGCGTCGGCCAGCGGCTCCAGCCCGAGCTCTCGGGCGATCATGGCCTTGGTGCGGCGCTTCGGCTTGTAGGGGAGGTAGATGTCCTCGAGACGGGCCTTGGTGTCGGCCGCGAGGATCTGCTCCCTCAGCTCGTCGGTGAGCTTGCCCTGCGTCTCGATCGACTCCAGGATCGCCGCGCGCCGCTCCTCGAGCTCACGCAGGTAGCGCAGCCGCTCCTCCAGCGTGCGCAGCTGCGCGTCGTCGAGCGCGCCGGTGACCTCCTTGCGGTAACGCGCGATGAACGGCACGGTGGCGCCGCCGTCGAGCAAGTCGACCGCCGCTTGCACCTGCCCCTCGCGTACGCCCAGCTCTTCCGCGATGCGCTGGTGAATAGAGAGCACTGATTCGCCTTTCGATGGTCCGCCGCCCAATTGTGCCGGACCCGCGGGGCGGGTGCGCTCGCCGGCTGCGTCTTTCCCGCTCAGGAGAGGTTTCTCCCGTACGGCAAGCCGGCCTGGCACCTCCGTCCCCGCATGGTCCCGTCCGCCGAGGGCGCGCGCCCAGCAGGACTTCGGTCCCCGCCGTCACGGCGAGCCTGAACCCGAAACCCTAGACCCCCGCACCGACATTTTCCGCTCGCCCGGCCGCCGACGGTGGGACGCGCCGCGGCGGTTCGAGGAGAGGGCGGGCGGTCATGCGCGCAGTGGTGGTCGGGGGAAGATCTGGGGGTCGCGCGCGGCGGTGATCGGAGGGGAAGGGGGAAGCTCGTGCGCGGGTCACGGTGGTGATCGGAGGGACGGTCAGGTGCTCATGCGCGGGTCGCGGTGGCAGTTGGAAGGGACGGTCAGGTGCTCGTGCGCGGGTCGGGGGCGGGGTGCCGCCGCCGTTCGGGCAGAACGACGGCGGCACGCCGGCTCAGTGAGGCACGGTCGCTCTCGCCGGTGTCGAGCAGTCGGGGCACGCGGGCCCCGACCACGGCGCGGGCACGAGTTGGCCGCGGTGGCGCCACGTGACGGCGCATCTCCCGCACCCGTTGTCGACGTGCCACGCCTCGTAGGTGTAGCGCCACTCCTTACGGCATTGCGGGCAGTGATGGGTCCATGTCTCCAGAACGACGTACAAGTCCTTCATGTCGGGCTCCGATCAGGGTGGAAGTACGGCGGGCACAGGGCCCTGTCACGTACGCCACACGCAGAGGAGCGTCTGGAGCTCGGCCGCTCGCGCGCACGGGCGCGGGGCGGGCGGGAGGGTGGTCCGGGCGCGACGGCTCGGCACGGGGTGATGGGCGGAGCGGCGGAGGAGCGGTTCGGCCCTCCGGGAGACCTCCTCGGCGGGTGTACCCCGATCGGTGGCGACCACCTCGCGGTCGGCGGTGAGCGCCTCGTTGTAGGTGCTGGTGCCGAGGACCTGCATGGTCCAGGCGAGTGCGGCGATGAGCACCCACAGCCATGCCCTTGCCCCAGGGGACAGGCGGGGCGCAGCGGCGATCACGCATCGTAATATCTCCGGCACCCAGAGTCGAGAATCGCAACGGAGCGTAATATTCGCCCGCCCGCCACCGTCGAACGGATGCCACCCCGGCGACACCCTGATCATCTACAAGTCCGACCGCATCGCCCGCTCGGTCAAGGAACTGCTGATCTCCCTCGAAGACGACGCCGAAGGAACCCAGGCGCTGGTCTGCGACGGCCACACCATCGACGCCCGCAACCGGCTGACCGGCGGCCGCATCGAGCCGCTGTGAGCGTGCCCGGGGCTGCCCGCAGCAGCTCCCGACACACCTTTTGATCATCACACCGGCCCTCGCATCACCTCGACGCGGGGGCCGGTCTCATGTCCGGCGGAAGCCGCCCATCCGCCGGCGTCATCTCGCCGCGCGTCTGCTCCCCAGCTGGTGTCCTCATCCACGCTCGGACACCGGGTCATCACGAACGGGCACGCGCCTTCGGCCTCGTTTCCTCGCTGGTCAGCCGCTGTCCAGGCCGGGCGGGTGTCCGGTCGTCGTCCGCAGGTGCTGTCCACAGGTGGTGGACACCGTGCCGGCCTGCCGAAAGTGATCTCGCAGTGCTCAAGACGACGAAGGGAACAGACGATGAAGAAGATCGGCGGGCTGGTGGCGGGCGGGCTCCTGGCGGTAGGGATGACGGCCCTGCCGGGTGCGGCCGCGACCGAGCAGGCACTCACCGGAAAGGTGGTCAACACGGCGGGGCTCGCCACGTTCGAGGCGACCCTCATCGGCGGGACCGCAGATGGAGAGGCGTACCGGATCGAATTCAACAAGCGCCCCGTGCGGTGGTACGAGTACGGGGCCACGGTCCATCCGGTGTGCTGGCTGGAGGGCCCGAAGGTCACCGGCCCGTACGGTTCGACCACCGCCTGGATCTCCCTGGGCGGCGGTTACAGCTCCAGCGGTTACGGCACGCAAACGGTGCTGACCGACGCGTGGGTCAACACCGGCGACGACATCCGCAAGCAGGTCAGAAAGTGCGCAAGGTCCGGACAGTGACGAGCGCCCCCTTGCCACTGATGCAGCGCCCGTAACTGTGCGATGAACGCGGCCACCGGGTCCTCCCCAGGGCCTCGCCGGTGTCCACGTCCATCCTCGGCGATCGGATCATCTCCTCGCTCGGTCAGCCGCCGTCCAGACCTGGCAGGTGTCCGCTCGTCGCCGGCATGCGCTGTCCACGGGCGTGGACACGCCACCGGTTTTCCGAAAGTGATCTTGTGCCATCACGGCACACCATCTCGACCCGACAGGAGTCACGCAGTGAGATCTGTTCAGCGCATCGCCGCCCGGGCCGTCGCAGCAGCGGCCCTCGTCCTGCCCGCGCTCGCCTTGACCGGCTCGCCCGCCGTCGCCGATCCCGCCGAGGAGACGTTCACCCCCTACGTCACCACGCTGGAGCGCAACACCACCGCCTGCCCCGGCAACGACCAGTACTTCAGCGGCTGGGACACGCAGCGGCCCATCGAGTGGACCTACACCAACGGCGACCACGCCTGCATCGAGGTCCAGTACAAGGTGGCGTTCACCGCCGCGAACTGCGCCTACCAGTTCTACGTGCCCGACAGGCAGGCCACGGGCTACATCGACTTCTGGGTGGAGGGGATCACCAACGAGGGTCACGGAACCTGGGGCACCAACGCGGGGATCAACGAGATCGACAAGGAGGGCTGGTACACCATCTACACCGGCGACCGCGTCACCTCCATCAAGTTCTGGGACAGAGGGCCGAAGGGATACACGCTCGGCTGGGGCAAGTACGCCAGCCTGAAGCGCGTCTGCTCCTGATCCCTGAGGGGCCGACACCCAGCTGCTGCAGCGCATAAGGGGCCCGGCCTCACCGATCATGGTGGCAGGGCCCCTTTCGCGTGTGCAGGCTGGAAACCTGCACCGATCTATCCGAGCACCGGGTAGTTCGCGCGGAACACGTTGTGCGGGTCACGGGCCCGCTTGATCTCTCGCAGCCGCGCGAGCGTGCTGCCGGAGAAGGACTTCGCCGCCGTGTCACCGGGGGACAGCACGGTGTACGGCTTGCGGCCGCTGATGTAGGCCTCCAGGTCGGCCACGACCTCGGCCTGCTTGGCACGCGTCGCATCGGCCGCGTGCGGCAGGCCGAGACCCACCAGGCCGAGCAGGTACGGCTCAGCCACCGCGCCGCTCGCACCGGCCCCGCCGCCCGGCTCGGCGAGCGCCCCGCCCAGGTGCCTGATCTGCAGGTTGATGAGCGGTTCGACCGGCTTGGCCGACATCCGCGACCGCACGCTGGAGGGCCAGGAGCCGGCCCGGCGGCGCGGCAGGATCGGGTCAGGCGGGGGCCATGCGGTGTTCCTGGGGGCTGAGCCCGCGCTCCCGCTTGAACGCCGTGCTCAACGCGAACGCGCTGCCGTACCCCACCTTGTGTGCCACGGAGGCCACGGTCGCCTCGGGTTCGCGCAGCAGGTCGGCGGCCATGGTGAGCCGCCAGCTGGTCAGGTAGGACATCGGCGGCTCGCCCACCAGTTCGGTGAAGCGGCGCGCCAGGGCGGCGCGGGAGACTCCCACGCGGTCGGCCAGCGCGGAGACCGTCCACGGACTGGCGGGCTCGTTGTGCAGGACGCGTAGCGCGCGGCCGACGACGGGGTCGCTGTGCGCCTGGTACCAGGCGGGCGCCCCGGCTTCGGGCCGGGAGAACCAGGCGCGCAGCGTGGCGATGAGCAGCAGGTCGAGCAGCCGGTCGAGGAAGACCTCCTGGCCCGGCTGGTCTTTGGCGATCTCGTCGCCGAGCAGGGCGAGCAGGGGCGTGTCGAGTGAGGGAACCACCAGCGCGGACGGCAGGGCGTTCAGCAGCCGCCTGCTGATCTCGCCGCGCAGCTGGTAGGTGCCGCTGAGCATGACGGCGGGGCCGTCCAGGCTGTCGCCCCAGGTGCGCACGCCCAGGTCCATCGACGCGCACAGCTCCACGCCGTCGACGGTGGTGCTGCGCTCGCCCGGGTGGATGAGGATGGTGGGCTCGGTGGCGGGGTCGTCGGCCACGTTGTACGCCTCGGGGCCGCGCATGATCGCCACGTCGCCGGGCGTCAGCCGTACGGGGGCGCCGCCGTCGGGGATCACCCACGCCTCACCGCGCAGCATCGAGACGAGCGTCAGCGGGGCCCGGTCGAGGATGCGCACCGACCATGGGGGCGTCATGATCGAGCGGAGCAGGAAGGCGCCACGGGCTCGCGGCCCGTCGAGGAGTCCTGCGAGAGCGTCCATGCGACGAAGCCTAGACGCTGGATGATGCGGGCGAGCTTCTCGACGATGGCCGCCGTCCGGGGGTCGCGGCCAGGCTGAGGGCATGACGATGACGACGGTGACCCAGGTGCTCGCGGTGCTCAGCCTGGTTCTGCTGGGCGCGATGGCCGGCCTGTTCTACGGGTTCACGATCTCGGTCATGCCCGGGCTCGACGCGATCAGGCCCGACCAGGCGGTGGCGGCGATGCGCAGCGCGAACAGGAAGATCCTGAACCCGGTCTTCCTGCTGATGTACCTGGCGGCGCCTGTCGCCCCGGTCGCGGCGGGCGTGCTGCTCCTCGTCCAGGACGTGCCGGCGGCGGGGACCGCCTTCCTCGGCGCGGGCGGCCTGTACGTCCTCGGCGCGTTCGCGGTCACCGCGGCGGTCAACGTGCCGATGAACAACGCGCTGGAGGCGGGCCGGGGGGAGCCGGAGCGGCTGTGGGCCGCCTACTCCACCCGCTGGCGGCGGTGGAACACGCTGAGGGGGCTGGTGAGCTTCGCGTCTCTCGCCATCGCGGGGGTGGGCCTGTTGTTGTGGTGATGCCGGGGAAGGGAGAGGCGTAAGTCGCTACGATCTTGCCCGGCGGGGCGAAAGCCGGGCGAAAGGCGCGGATCCCGTCAGAGTGGCTTACGAAAGGAACTCCCCATGCGCTGGCACAAGCGTCTGCTCGCCGCAGGGGTCGTCGGGGCCGTGACCATGACCGCATCCGCGTGCGCGGGCGGACAGGTGCGCGGTGCCAGCCAGCCCCCCTCAGCGCCCGCCACCGGATCCACCGCCTCCCCGACGGCGAACGCGGCGACGGAGAACGACAAGACGTTCGTCTACGCGCCCAACCTCGACGTGGTGACCGACTGGGACCCCGCGACCTCGTACTCCAACGAGAACATCGCGATGCAGAACATCTACGAGTCGCTGACCCGCTACAACGTCGCGACCCAGAAGCCGGAGCCGCGCCTGGCCACCGAGTGGAGCTCGGCGGCCGGCGGCAAGGAGTGGACGTTCAAGCTCCGCGAGAACGTGAAGTTCCACAGCGGCAACCCCGTGACCGCCGAGGCCGCCAAGAAGGCGATCGAGCGCACGATGAAGCTGAAGGGCGGCGCCGCCTACGTCTGGGACGCGGTCAAGAAGATCGAGACCCCCGACGAGCACACGCTGAAGTTCACCCTGTCCTACGCCAGCCCGCTCGACCTGGTGGCCTCCTCGGGCTACGCCTCCTACATCTACGACACCAGCGTGGTCGAGCAGGTCAAGGACGGCAAGGCCGACGCGGGCACCGGCCCGTACACGGTCGACACGTGGGAGAAGGGCAAGGAGACCGAGCTCACGCTCAAGGCCTTCGACGGCTACTGGGGCGGCTGGAAGCCCGAGCAGTACAAGAAGGTCGCCTTCCGCGTCACGCCCGAGCTGAACACGGCGTGGCAGCTGCTGCAGAAGGGTGAGGTCAACTTCGTCCAGCGGCTGAACCCGCAGCTGTTCGCGCAGGCCGGCGGCACCGCCGGCGTGCAAGCGTCGCAGACGGCGTCCTTCCAGAACCTGATGCTGCTGTTCAACACCGAGAGCGGCCCGCTCAAGGACGTCCGCGTACGGCAGGCGCTGCAGAAGGTCCTCGACTACGACGGCCTGGTCGCCGCGCTGAAGGGCGCGGGGCAGAAGGGCTCGGGCCTGGTGCCGCAGGGCCTGCTCGGCTTCACGCCCGGCCTGGAGCCCAAGCAGGACCTCGCCGAGGCCGCCGAGCTGCTGGCCGCCGCCGACTACGGGCCCGACCTCAACGAGCTGAAGCTCAGCCTGACCTACGCCCAGGGCGACGCCGACCAGCAGCTGCTGGTCACGCTGCTGACGGCGGAGCTGAAGAAGCTCAACGTCTCCCTACAGGCCAAGCCGATGCAGTGGAACCCGCAGTGGGACCTCGGCAAGAAGAAGGGCCAGGACATCTTCGTCATGTACTGGTTCCCGGACTACGCCGACCCGTACTCGTGGTTCGTCAACGTCTTCCGCAGCGCCGACCCCGTCTCCTTCAACCTGTCGTACCTGAAGGACGAGGCCATCGACAAGGAGATCGACGCGCTGCCCGAGCTGACCGCGACCGACAGGACGGCCGCCGAGCGGTCCTACGCGGAGCTGCAGCGGAAGATCATCGAGGAGAAGGCCGCGGTGGCGGTGCCGTTCGTGCAGACCTACCAGCGGGCGCTGTCGGCGGGCGTGGAGGGCTACGTCGACAACCCCGCCTACCCGAACGTGGTCTCCTTCTACGACCTGAAGCCCACCGGGTGACGCGTTACCTGGCTCGCCGGCTCGGCCAGGCTCTCCTGGTCGTGGCCGGCGTGGTCACGCTCACGTTCGTCATCATGCGGCTGGTGCCTGGCGATCCCGCCGTGGCGTACGCGGGGCCGAAGGCGACGCCCGAGCAGCTCGCCGCGGCGCGCGAGCAGTTCGGGCTGGAGCGGCCGCTCCACGTCCAGCTCTGGAACTACGCCAGGGACCTGGTCACCGGCGACTGGGGTGTCAGCCTGCGCACCCGCAGACCGGTCATGGAGGACCTGGCCAACGCCTTCCCCGCGACGCTGGAACTGGTGGGCGCGGCCCTGGTCGTCGCGATCCTGGTGGGGGTGCCGGTCGGCGTGCTCGCCGCCCGCCACAAGAGGAGACTGCCGGACCTCTCGGTACGGCTGGGCTCCATGCTGGCCGTCTCGGTCCCGGTGTTCTGGCTGGCGCTCACCCTCCAGCTGGTCTTCGCCACCCATCTCGGCTGGTTCCCCGTGGCGGGCGAGTACGACACCACGCTCGACACCACCAGCCCGCTCACCCTGTGGACCAACATCACGATCGTGGACGCGCTCATCACGGGCAACTGGCCGATCTTCACCAGCACGGCCGAGCACCTCGTGCTGCCCGCGCTCGTCGTGGCCGCCTACCCCGCGGGCGTGATCGCCCAGCTCACCCGCGCCGCGCTCATCGAGGAGTCGGGGCAGGACCACGTGCGGCTCGAACGGGCCATGGGCTTCGGCGAGACCGCCATCCTGACGCGCTTCGCGCTGCGGCCCGCGCTCAACCCCGTGCTGTCGCTGATCGCGCTCGTCTTCGCCTACTCCCTGGTCAACGGCTTCCTGGTCGAGGCGGTCTTCAACTGGCCCGGCCTCGGCCGCTACGCGTTCAACGCGATCACCTCGGCGGACACGCCGGGCATCGCGGGCGTCACCGTGCTGGTCGCCGTGGTCTACGTGCTGGCCAACCTGGTCGTCGACCTGCTCCAGGGCGTCGTCGACCCGAGAGCGAGGGCGCGATGACCACCGTCGAGCCGCGCCGGCGGCTGCCCCGCGTCCCTGACCGCTTCGCGGCCTTCGGTGCGGTGCTGCTCGTGCTCATCGTGCTGTCGGCGATCTGCGCGCCGTGGCTGGCGCCGTACCCGGAGAACGACACGCAGCCGCTGCGCGCGCTGCTGCCGCCCGGTGCCGCGCACTGGTTCGGCACCGACCAGGTCGGCCGCGACATCCTCACCCAGGTCCTGTACGGCGGGCGCACCTCGCTGGCGATCGCCGTCGCCGTGCTGGCGGTGTCGGCGACGGCCGGGGTCACGCTCGGCCTCGTCGCGGGCTACGCGGGCGGCTGGGCCCGCGACGTGATCATGCGGATCACCGACGTCTTCCTCGCCTTCCCCGCCCTGCTGCTCGCCCTGGCGCTCGCCGTGGTGCTGCGGCCGAGCGTGACCACGGTGATCCTGTCGATCGCGGTGACCTGGTGGCCCTGGTACGCGCGCCTGTCGGCCTCGGTGGCCGCCTCCGTCTCCACCAGGAGCTACGTGGACGCGGCCCGCTGCCTGGGCGTGCCGGCCCCGCTGATCGTGCTGCGGCACGTGCTGCCGAACTCGCTCACGCCCGTCCTGGTGCAGCTCTCGCTGGACGCGGGCGGCGTCATCCTGACCGCGGCGGCCCTGTCCTACCTGGGGCTCGGCGCGCAGGAGCCGACCGCCGAATGGGGGTTGATGGTGTACCAGGGGCAGACGCTCTTCACCACGAACTGGTGGGTGGTCACCTTCCCCGGGCTGGCGATCCTGCTGACGGCGTTCGCGTTCAACGTGCTCGGCGAGGGGTTGCGCGGCGCGCTCGACCCGCGGAGGACGGTCCGGTGATCAGCATCAGGGACCTGCGGGTCGCCTACGGGTCCAGGGTGGTGGCGCACGTGCCCGTCCTCGACGTGGCGGCGGGGGAGTGCGTGGCCGTCGTCGGGGAGAGCGGCTCGGGCAAGTCCACGACGCTGCTGGCCGCGCTGGGGCTCACCGAGGGGGCCACGGTGTCGGGGGAGGTGAGCGTGTGCGGGGTGGACGTGCTGCGGGCCAGGCCCCGCGCGCTGCGCGCGATCAGGGGGGCGAAGGCGGCGCTGGTCATCCAGTCGCCGCAGGCGGCGCTGTCGCCGACGACGCGGCTCGGCGTCCTCATGCGCAGGGCACTCAAGCGCCACGGCATCACCGGCACCCCCTCCTCCGGGCCGTCCGCCGCCCTGCCCGACGGGAACGCCGGGGTGCTCCCCGACGGGGAACCCGCGGGCGGCGCCGGGCGCGTGGACGCTCCGCGGCGGGGCGGGATCGAGGCGGTGATGGCGCGGGCGTGCGAGGCCGTGATGCTCGACCCGGCCATCCTGCGCCGCTACCCGCACGAGATCTCCGGCGGCCAGGCCCAGCGGTTCGCCATCGCCCTGGCCATCGCGCTCGGCGCCGAGGTGATCCTGGCCGACGAGCCCACCAGCGCCCTCGACGTCACCGTCCAGGCCGAGGTGGTCGGCGTGCTGCGCAGGCTGCGCGAGGAGCGGGGGCTCGCCCTGCTGATCGTCTCCCACGACCTCCCCCTGGTCTCCACCATCGCCGACCGCGTGCTGGTCATGAAGGACGGCGAGGTCGTGGAGTCGGGCCCGGCACACCAGGTGCTGTCCAGTCCCGGCCACCCCTACACCCGCGAGCTGCTGGAGGCGCTCCCATGATCATGCGCGCCGACGGCGTCACCCTCGCCTACGGCAGGACGCCCGTCGTCCACGACGTCACCCTCGACATCACCGAAGGCGGCGTCGGCCTCATCGGCGAGTCGGGCTCGGGCAAGACCACGCTCGCCCGCGCCTTCCTGGGCCTGCTCCGCCCCGTCAAGGGCCGCGTCACCTACGGCGGGCAGGACCTGTCCAAGGTCGACAGGAAGGTCTTCAGGAAGGCCGTCCAGCCGGTGTTCCAGGCCGAGTCGCTCGACCCCAGGATGTCGGTCGGCCGCTCGATCGCCGAGGGCAGCCGTGACAGGGCGGCGGTGCCCGCGCTGATGGAGCAGGTCGGCCTGGACCCGGCGCTGGCCGGACGCAAGCCGCACCAGCTCTCCGGCGGGCAGCGCCAGCGGGTGGTCATCGCCAGGGCCCTGGCCGTGCGTCCCAGGCTGCTCGTCCTCGACGAGCCGACGAGCGCGCTCGACGTGACCGTGCAGGCCAGGATCCTCGACCTGCTGGCGGGCCTGGGGACCGAGCGGCTGCTCATCACCCACAACCTGGCCGTCGTGGGGCGGCTGTGCCGTACCTCTCACGTGCTGTTCGCCGGGCGGATCGTCGAGTCGGGGCCGACGGAGGACCTGCTGCGGCGGCCCGCCCACCCCTACACGCTGGCGCTGCGTGACGCCGTGCCCAAGCTGGGCGGCCGGCCGCCGGTGGCCAGGGGCGGAACCGAGTCGGCGCCCGCGGACACCGGATGCCCGTTCCGGCTGCGGTGCCCGCTGGCCGTACCGGAGTGCGAGACCGCCCCGCAGCCGCGCGAGGTGGCGGGCAGGACGGTCGCCTGCCACCGGGCCGAGCTGGTGCTCACGGGGCTGGCCGCGCGGTGATCACAGGGCGCGCAGCCCGTTGATCACCTCGAGCATCACCTTGGCGTCGGGCGCGGGCGGCGGCTTCTCGACCTCCACCAGCTTCTGCGCGTGCAGGTCACCGACCAGCACGCGCACCACGCCGATCGGCAGGTTCAGCTCGGCGGCCACGTCCACCAGACGGGTGGGTTTGGTGCACTGCTGAAGGATGATCAGGTGTTCGGGGCCGAGGCCCACGGGCATGGCGAGACCGCCCGCCGTGATGATCACGGCGATGAGGTCGATGGCCTCGCTGGCGGGCACGGTGCGACCGCGGGTCAGCAGGTAGGCGGGAACGATCGGACCTGCGTCCTCGTCCAGCCAGCGCTCCTCACTCACTGGTCACCACCCGCATCTTCCTCACGGGTTCCTGCTCCTGCTCCTCGGGTGCGACGACGAGCTCTGCGGGGATCAGCACGATGGCGGTGGTCCCTCCATATGGCGAACCGCGCAACGTCACGCGGATGTCATGCCTGGCGGCCAGGCGGGCGACGACGAACAGGCCGAGCCTGTCGCTGTCTGCGAGATCGAACTCGGGCGGGTTGGCCAGCCGTTCGTTGAGCTCGGCCAGCTCCTCTTCGCTGAGTCCGAGTCCCCTGTCCTCCACCTCCACGACGAAACCGTGCGCGGCGAGCTCGCCCCGCACGGTCACCGTGGTGTGCGGAGGGGAGAAGACGGTGGCGTTCTCGATCAGTTCGGCGATCAGGTGGATGACGTCGCCGACCACGGGCCCGGCCAGCGAGTGGGCGGGCATGGGCGAGACGGTCACCCTGGTGTAGTCCTCCACCTCGGCCGCGGCGCCGCGCACCACGTCGTGCAGCGGCACCGGCTTGCGCCAGCCACGTCCGGGAGTGGCGCCCGACAGGATGATCAGGCCCTCGGCGTGGCGGCGCATGCGGGTGGTCAGGTGGTCGAGGCGGAACAGGTCGTCCAGGGCCTGCGGGTCGGTGGCGGTGCGCTGCATGCCGTCCAGCTGGATGCGCTGGCGGTGCAGCAGCGTCTGGCTGCGCCGGGCCAGGTTGCGGAAGACCTGGCCGACGCCCGCGCGCAGCTTCGCCTCGCCGACGGCCGCCTCGACGGCGGTCTGCTGGACGGTGGCGAAGGCCTTGCCGACATCGGCGATCTCGGTCGTCCTGCCCGGCACGGACAGCTCGGGCACCTCGACCTCCTCGCCCTGGCGCAGCTTGCGGACGACCTGCGGCAGGCGGGTCTCGGCCACCTCGAGTGCGGCCTCGCGCAGCGTGGCCAGCTCCTTGGACAGCCGGTTGCCCATCCGCAGGGAGATCATGAGGGAGACGACCACGACGAGCAGGCCGGTGCCCGCCAGCACGAGGGCGCGCACGAGCACCGCGTCGGCCACGGGCTCGGCGCGCTCGGTGAGCATGACGCCCGCCTCGTTCTGCGCGTTCTGGATGGCGTTGGCCAGCGCCGTGGAGGTGGAGGGCCAGTCGGCGGGCGCACGGCCCGCGATGATCTGCTCCTCCATGATCCGCAGCCGCTGGTAGGCGGGGGTGGTGATGATGCCGACCTGGATCTCGCGCAGCGGCGCGTCCAGCTCGGCGAGCGCCTGGTCGATGAGGAAGCGGCGGTTGCCGACGAGCTGGGTGAAGAGCTTGCGCTCCTCGTCGCCCGGGTTGCCGACGGCGATGGCCTGCTCCCTGGTCAGCAACTCCTTGGCGTAGCCGAGGTTGATGACCAGGCGCGACTGCTCGTAGATCGGGATGTCGTCGATCAGCGCGACGCTGCGCTGCAGGCCGAACAGCGCGTCGGAGATCGCGTTGTAGGCCTCGATGGTGGGCAGCCGGGGCGACAGGCCGGCGTCGACCTCGCCCCTGATGGCCTCGAGGTGCACCAGCTGGGTGAGGACCGCGTCGATCTGGCGGCGCACCGCCTCGGTGGTCGAGCCGCGCGAGCGGTCCGACAGCTGGCGGAAGAGCTCCCTGGCCGCGTCGGTCCTGGCCCGCTGCTCGTAGGCGGCGCTCTGGTCGGCCGGAGCGTGCCGGTGGACCACCAGCCGGGCCGAGGACAGGCGCTCGCGCTGCAACTCGCCGATCAGTTTGCTCGCGGGCTGGCGTAGATTGGTCCAGCGCTCCTTGTAGGAGCGCAGCTCCAGGCTCTCGCCCGCGGTCACCGCGACGATGACACCCCACAGGGTCATCATCGACACCAGCGGAACTAGCAGCAGGCCGACGA
Source organism: Nonomuraea sp. NPDC003804 (assembly GCF_040610675.1). Lineage (NCBI taxonomy): Bacteria > Bacillati > Actinomycetota > Actinomycetes > Streptosporangiales > Streptosporangiaceae > Nonomuraea > Nonomuraea sp. NPDC003804. The sequence goes on along the minus strand of NZ_JBEXMT010000020.1, from coordinate 2,984 downwards.
TCTTCACTCTGATCGTGCGGCTTCGGCCCATGGCACCTCACTCCGGTCGGTCCCTAGCATCGGAACCCCGGATTTGGGACAGGTGAGAGCCTAGCAACTGCACCTCGCAATTTCCCGATTTTTCGGGATTTTGAGCATCATTTCGTGATCTTGCAGTAGGTTTCCCAGGACGATCGGGGAGTAGAGGGAGGCAGATGCGCCGTCGGCTGATCGCGGCCGCGCTCGCGCTCCTCCTCGCGGGCTGCTCGACCGCCCCGCAGGCACGGCAGGAGCAGCGGCCACCCGCGAAGGACTCCACGTTCGTCTACGTGGAGAACCTCGGCGTGGTCACCGACTGGGACCCGGCCAGCTCCTACTCCAACGAGATCATCGCGATGCAGAACATCTACGAGTCGCTGACGATCTACAACCCGGTCACCAAGAAGGCGAGCCCGCGCCTGGCCACCTCCTGGCGCGCCTCCGCGGACGGCCGGACCTGGACCTTCACCCTGCGCTCCGGCGTCACCTTCCACACCGGCAGGCCCATGGACGCCGCCGCGGTCAAGGCGTCGATCGAGCGCACCATGCGCTCCAAGAGCGGGCCCTCCTACATCTGGGGCGCGGTCGAGTCCATCAGGGCCGACGACCCGCTCACGGTGACGTTCACGCTGAAGTACGCCGTGCCGCTCGACCTCGTCGCCTCCTCCGGGTACGCCGCCTACATCTACGACACGGCGGCCGCGCCCGACCTCAAGGCGTGGTTCGCCGCCGGCCAGGACGCCGGCACCGGCCCGTACACCGTCGCCGGCTGGCGGAAGGGCAAGAGCGACGAGCTCACGCTCAAGGCCTACCAGGGCTACTGGGGCGGCTGGGACCGGCCCCACTACACCACGGTCAAGTACGTGGTCGAGCCCGACATCGAGGAGGCCTGGCGGCGCCTCATGCGCGGCGAGGTCAGCTTCGTGCACCGGCTCAACCCGTCCCTCTACCGCAGGGCGAGCAGGACGGCGGGCGTGCGGACCGCCGCCATGCCGTCGTTCCAGACCGCGATGCTGCTCTTCAACACCTCCGCCGGACCGCTGGCGGACGTGCGGATCCGCAGGGCGCTGCGCAAGACGATCGACTACTCGGGCACGCTGCGCGTGTTGCGGGGCGCGGCCTCTCCCTCGACGGGCGTGATCCCCGAAGGGCTGTTCGGCCACTCGGCCGGCCGTACGCCCAGGCAGGACCTCCAGGGCGCGGCGGACCTGCTGGCCAGGGCGGGCTACGGCCCCGGCCGCCTGCCGCTGCGCCTCACCCTCACCTACGCCCAGGGCGACGAGGACCAGCGGGTCTTCGTCCGGCGCCTGGCCGCCACCCTCGAACCGCTCAACATCACGCTGGTGGCCAAGGCGCTGCCGTGGGAGGAGCAGTGGGCCCGCGGCAAGCGGCGTGGTCAGGACATCTTCCTCATGTACTGGTGGCCCGACTACGCCGACGCCTACTCGTGGTTCACCAACGTCTTCAGGAGCGCGGAAGGCGTTCAGTTCAACCTGACCTACCTCAAGGACCGCGAGGCCGACGCGCTGATCGACACGCTGCCCGAGCTCACCGTCACCAACCGCGCGGCGGCGCAGGAGGCCTACGCCAAGCTCGACAGGAGGCTGCTCGACGTCCAGGCGGCGGCCGCGGTGCCGTGGGTGGTCAACTACCAGCGGGCCTACCTGAGCGGCATCCAGGGCTACAACGACAACCCGGCCTATCCGGACGTGGTCTTCGTCCACGAACTGCGGCCGGTCGGCTGAGGTCAGCCCTGCTCGACCTCGGCCTCGACACGCTCGCGGAGCCGTGACCTGATCTCCTCCGGCGTGTAGGCGCGGCGCCGCCGTTCGGCGCGGGCCATGACCACGCCGGTCGCGGCGACTCCTGCCACGCCTGCCAGGCCGAGAATCTTCCACCATTTCGTCCGCATGTGCCTAGGGTAGTGGCGTGCTGACTCTCGACGAGGCCGTAGATCTCACCCGTACCGGGGACCTCTGGGTGTTCAGGGGACGCTCGGTGCCGGACCGGGCGATCCAGACAGTGACCAACAGCCCGGTCAACCACGTGGGCATGTCGATCGTCATCGAGGACATGCCACCCATGATGTGGCACGCCGAGCTCGGCAAGTCGCTGCTCGACCTGTGGTCGGGCACCCACCAGCGCGGGGTGCAGCTGCACGACCTGCGCGAGGCGGTCACCGTCTGGGGCCGGCGGTACGGCCAGCGCGGCTGGTTGCGCCAGCTCGAACCGCAGGCCACCGCCGAGATGGAGGACGCGGCGCTGCGCACGGTCGCCAGGCTCGACGGCACGCCGTTCCCCTCGACCGCGCGCCTGGCGGGGCGATGGCTGCGCGGCAGGATCCCCCGGCTGCGGCGCGAGGTGGGGGAGCGGACGCTGGAGCGCGCCTACTGCGCCGAGGTCGTCGCCGTCACCTACGAGGAGATGGGCCTGCTGCCGGTCGGCCGCAGGCCCAACTGGTACGACCCCGGACGGTTCTGGAGCGGCGACGACCTCGACCTGCTGCTGGGTCACAAGCTGGGCGGCGAGATCTCCGTCGCGGTGCCGCCCGGCGAGAGCTGATCAGCCCGCCAGCTCCCACACCGACGCGAACGCCTCCTGGCTGATCTCGGCCAGCTCCCAGATCTCCAGCGGCTGGTCGGTGAGGAAACCGTGCTCGTCCTGCAGGTGGCGCCACCAGTAGCGGTGGACGGAGCGGTCGGCGCGGATCTCGATCTGCCTGATCGCCCAGTGCTCGCCGGCGCCCTCGACGCTCTCGAACAGCCACACGCCGCCGTCGCCGTCGTCGGCCCGCCAGTGGTGGCGGGCCAGGTCGGACTCGGCGAGCTGCCTGATGACGGGCTCACGTAGATCTGGAAGCACGCGCCCACTCTAGTAGTACTTTGTTAGTTCGTCATGGTGGTCGTTGATGGCAGGTGGGGCATCGGCCGCTCCAGGTGGCTAACAGCACCTGGAGCATGTGCAGG
>NZ_JBEXMT010000019.1:0-188741 GCF_040610675.1 Nonomuraea sp. NPDC003804 | reverse complement strand
TTGTACGCCACGGGCGACCTGGCCCGCCACACCACGGGCGGCGTCCTGGAGTATCTGGGGCGGATCGACGACCAGGTGAAGGTTCGCGGTGTCCGCGTCGAACCGCAGGAGATCAATACCGCGCTGGCCCGGCATCCGCAGGTCGTCAGCGCCCACACCACCGTCGTGGAGGCGCGGCTGGTCAGCTATGTCACCACCACCCAGCCGGTCCCGACCGACCAGCTTGTCGAGCATCTGCGCTCGGTGTTGCCGGCCGAGATGGTCCCGGCCGTCATCGTCACCGTGCCCTCCTTCCCGCTGACCCCCAACGGCAAGGTCGACACCGCGGCTCTTCCCCTGCCCGGCACCCAACGCCCGCACCTGTCCACCCGGCACGTCCCGCCCCAGGGCCGCACCGAGCAGTGGCTGGCCGGCCTGTTCAGCCGGATCCTCGGCATCGACGGCATCGGCGCCGGCGACGACTTCTTCGCCCTGGGCGGCCATTCCCTGCTCGTCGCCCAGGCCACCGCCCACATCAGGCAGGCCTTCGACATCCACCTTCCACTGCGGCAGATCTTCGACACTCCCACCATCACCGCCCTCGCCCACGTGATCGAAGAGCTGACCGATGGCCGATGACCTCCGGTACGAGCGCACCCGACGCCTGGCCCGGCGCAAGCCGGTGACGGCCGACGGCCCCCTGCCGTTCGGCCCCCTGTCGTTCGAGCAGGAACGGCTGTGGCTGTCGAACGCCGCCTACAACAGCGCGATCAAGGTGGACCTGGCGGGAATCGTCGACCCGGTCCGCCTTGAGCAGGCGCTCGGGGTGGTCGCCGCCAGGCAGAGCGTTCTGCGTACGACGTTCCACGAGGGGCCCGTTCAGCGGGTGCACCCCCGGTTGCCCGTGCGCGTCGACGTCCGGGACGTCCTCGCCTGCGAGGTCGACGCCATGGTGTCGGCGTACGCAGAGCAGGCGTTCGACCTCGCAGAGGGGCCGATATTCCGGGTGGCGCTGCTGCGGCTCGGCGTCGACCGGTGCGTCCTGGTCGTGGTGATCCACCACCTGGCCAGCGACGGCTGGTTCCGTGTGTTCTTCAGGGAGCTGGCCGCCGCCTATGAGGGATCGGCGATCCCCGGCCCGGCCACCGACTACCTGGCCTACGCCCGCCGGCAGCGGGCGGCGGCGGAGTCCGGCGCCTGGGCGGCGGGCATCGCCCGGCGGGCCGCCGACCTGTCGGGGGCGGAACCGGTGCGCGTCTACGGCGACCGGCGCGGCGGCGCTGAAGCCGGAACAAGCGGCGAGGTTCCGGTGCACTTCCCGCCCGAGCTGACGGCGCGGATCAGGAGCGCGGCAGCGGACTCGGGGAGCACGCCCTTCACCGTCCTGCTCGCGAGCCTGTTCGTCGTCACCTGGCTGAACAGCAGGCAGGACGATCTCGTGCTCGCAGTGCCAGTCGACGGCCGCGACCGGTCCGACCTCCAGGACGTCCTGGGGTTCTTCGTCAACCTCCTGCCGGTGCGCGGGCACGTCGACGCCGGGCTGACCTTCCGCGAGCTGCTGGCCCGCACCCGCGAATCGTGGCTGGACGCCTTCGAGGACCACACGATCCCCTTGGCGCAGGTGATGGCGGCCGCTCGCGCGCTCGGTGGAACCTGGGCGCCGACCATCGTCCTGAACGTCGACGCGCAGCCGTCGGAGCCGGTCAGGCTGGGCGCCGCGGTCGGAACCCCCGAAGGCATCGACACCGGCACGGCGAAGTTCGACGTGAACGTCTACGTGTCGGACGAAGGGGAGACGTTCTCCGGCGCCTTGATCTACCGGACCTCGCTGCTGTCGCCCTCGGCCGCCGCCCGGTTCGTCGGCCTGTGGGAGGAGATCCTGCGGGCCGCGCTCGCCGAGCCTGACCGCACCCTCCGCGACCTGCTTCCCCGGCCTGAGCCCCTGCGCACGCAAGGTCCGCCCCCGGTACGTGATCTCACCGCGCGCTTCGCGCGGAGCGTCGAGCGCCATCCCGACAGGACGGCGGTGATCTGCGGGGATCGGCGGATCTCCTACCGGGCGCTGGACGCCTGGAGCAACCGGCTGGCCAGGCGGCTCGTCGAGCAGGTCGCGGGACCCGGCCAGGTCGTGGGTCTGGCGGCGGGACGATCCGCCGAGCTGGTCGCCGGGCTCCTGGCCATACTCAAGGCCGGCTGCGCCTACCTGCCGCTCGATCCCACCTACCCACCCGAGCGACTCCGGCTCCTGCTGCGGAACTCGCAGGCCCGCATCGTTCTGGGCGCGCTCCCCTGCACGCGGCTTCCCTCGATCCCCCTCGACGAGGCCCTGGGGTTCTCCGCCGAACCGCTGAACGGCCCGCCGATCCACCCCGCCGCACCCGCGTATCTCATGTACACCTCGGGTTCCACGGGCGCGCCGAAGGGCTGCGTCATCAGCCACGCCTGCGTCGACCGGCTCCTCAGCGCGACAGAACCGCTTTTCCGCTTCACCAAGGACGACGTCTGGACGCTGTTCCACTCCTTCGCCTTCGACTTCTCCGTCTGGGAGATCTGGGGAGCGCTGAGCCACGGGTCCGCGCTGGTCATCGTGCCCTACGAGGTCAGCAGGTCGCCTGAGGACCTGCTGGAACTCCTGGATGCCGAGCGGGTCACCGTACTCAACCAGACACCGCTTGCGTTCGCCCAGCTCACCGCCGCCGTCAAGGCTCGCGGGCGCCACCCTGGGAGCGTACGGACCGTGATCTTCGGTGGCGAGGCGCTCGATCACGGCAAGCTCAGGGACTGGTACGACCACGTTCCCCAGGGCCGGACGAAGCTGATCAACATGTACGGCATCACCGAGACGACCGTGCACGTCACCTACCGCGAAGTCACCGAGCACGACGTGGACTCCGGCGCGGGCAGCCTGATCGGCCGGCCCCTCGCGGACCTGTCGATCCATCTCCTCGGAGACGACGGCCTGCCCGTGCCCGACGGGACGCCCGGCGAGATCTACGTCGCGGGCTCAGGTCTGGCCCACGGCTATCTGGGCGATCCACGGACCACCGCCACGCGCTTCGTGCCGTCCCCTTTCGCCGCCACGCCGGGGGAGCGCCTCTACCGGAGTGGCGATCTCGCCGCACGTACCGCTGAAGGGGATCTCTGTTACCTGGGCCGGGTCGACGAGCAGGTCAAGATCCGCGGCTTCCGCCTCGAGCCGGGGGAGATCGCAGCCGCGCTGCGCACCCACCCAGCGGTCGCGGACGCCGCGGTCGTCGTCCGCCACGACGAGCACCGGGGAGCCCATCTGGTCGCCTACGTGGTGGCAGCGGACCGCCGGGCCGTCCCCGCTTCCCGGGACCTGCGCGAGCATCTGGACACCCTCCTGCCCGCGCACGCCGTCCCGGCCAAGATCGGTGTCGTCGACGCCCTCCCCATGACCGCCAACGGAAAACTGGACGCTCAGGCGCTGCCCGAGCTGGTCGTCCCCGCGGAGGCGCGGGAGAACGCCGCGACCGGCGCGGTGGAAGACGTGATCGCCGGACTCCTCGCTGAGGCGTTCGGCCTGGACCGGGTCGGGATCACCGAGAACTTCTTCCAGCTCGGTGGCGACTCCATCATCGCCATGCGGGTGGCGACGGCCGCGCGTACGGCAGGGCTGCGCCTGCGACCAGGCGACGTGCTGATCGGGCAGAGCGCGCGAGGCATGGCGACCCTGCTCGACGTGTCCACGCCGAGCCCGGCGTCTCCCGCCTCTTCCGGCCGCGGGCTCACCCCCATGCAGCAGTGGTTCATGGAACAAGGGATGCCGCAACCAGCGCACTGGAACCAGAGCATCTGGCTCAGCCCGCGGAAGGACTGGTCCGTCAGCCGGTTCGAGACGGCACTGCGGACGGTGATGCGAGCCCACCCCGCGCTGACCGGCGACGGGCTGCCCGGCAGCGCCAAGGAGCCAGGCCAGGAGCTCGTCAGGGTGTTCGATCTCGGCACCGTGCCGCCCGGCCATCGCGCGGACCGGGTACGCAAGGCCCTGCACGCGGTGCAGACCAGCCTGGACCTGGAGCGCGGCTCGCTGGTCCGCGCCCTGGTGCTGCACGGGCTGCCTGACGGGCCGCTCGTGGCGCTCATCGCCCACCATCTCGTCGTGGACGCCGTGTCGTGGGAGATCCTGCTGCAGGACCTCGCCGCCGCCTACGCGAACCGCCCGCGCCCGGCTCCGACCGACTCCGCCGCGGCGTTCGCCGCGGAACTCGCCGCCTACGCCCACAGCGAGCAGGCAGGGAGCGAGCTCGCCTACTGGACCGCGACCGGCGGCGTTCGCACCAACGCGTTGCCCGTCGACCATCCCGAGCAGCCCGCCACCGAGGCGGGCGCGGCGACCGTACGGCGGGAGCTGAGCCGGGAAGCCACGAGCCTGGCGGGGGAAGCGGCCCGCGCGGCGGGGGTCAGCTTCGAGGCGTTCCTGCTGACCTGTACGGCGCTGGCGATCGGCCGGTGGTGCGGAGCATCCGCCCTCAAGGTGGACGTCGAGCGGCACGGCCGTGAACCCCTGCGCGGGGACAGCGATCTCACCAGGACCGTCGGCTGGCTCACCGCGATCTTCCCCGTCACGGTGGATCTGACCTGGGCCACGACGGCTGAGGCGCTCGGCCACGTCGCCTCCGTCCTGGACGGCGTCCCACACCGCGGCGCCAGGTACGCCGCCCTGCGCCACCTGGGCCCCGAGCCCGTACGCGAGGCACTGGCCGCACTCACGGAACCGGAGGTCGCCTTCAACTACCTCGGGCACCGCCTGGCGGTTGAAGGCGATGGGCCGGCGTTCGCCCGCGTCCCCCGCCCCTACGACCTGGGCGCGGACGACAGAGCCGGAGCGTCACCGCGAACGCGCCTGCTGTCCGTTGAGGCCGAGGTCGTGTCGGGAACGCTACGGCTGGCCTGGACGCATGACGCACGTACCGCTCCAGCCACCGCCGCGGCCCTGGCAGCCGCCACCCTCGCCACGATCACCGACCTGGGCGCCGCCCGCCCCGCGACCACGAGACGAGAGCCTTGACCATGTCCCTCTGGAAGAACCGTGACTTTCTCAAGCTCTGGACCGGCGATACCGTTTCGGAGATCGGCAACCAGGTCACGACCATCGCCATGCCGCTCCTGGCGATCCTCGTGCTCCACGCCTCCCCCGCCGAGCTGGGGATCCTCGGTGCCGCGCAGTTCGCCCCCTACCTCGTCTTCGGTCTGGTCGCCGGGGTCTGGGTCGACCGGTTACGCCGCCGACCGCTGATGATCATCTCGGAGGTCCTTCGCGCGGTGTGCATCGGCCTGGTCCCGCTGCTGGCGGCGCTCGACCTGCTCCTGATCCAGCATCTCTACGTCATCGTCTTCGTCTTCGGCACCCTTGGCCTGTTCTTCGACGTGGCCTACCAGTCGTACCTGCCGACGCTGGTCGGCAGGGAGGAGCTGACGGAGGGCAACGCCAAGATGACCGCGACGGCCACCATCGCCCAGGTGTCCGGGCCCGGGGCGGCAGGAGTCCTGGTGCAGATCGTCTCCGCCCCCATCGCCATGATCATCGACGCGGCGTCCTTCCTCCTCTCCGCCCTGGGCCTGGCGCTGATCAAGAAGCGAGAAGAGGCGGTGCCACCCGACCCCGCAGGTCGCAATCTGCTCAGGGAGGTACGCGAGGGCCTGGATTTCGTCCTGCGCAACCGCTACCTCAGGGTCATCGCGGCCACGACGGCGACGAGCAACTTCTTCGGCCGCATCCTGTTCACCGTCTACGTGCTCTACCTCACCCAAGACCTGCGGCTGACCCCCAGCATGGTCGGCCTCACCTTCGCCGTCTCAGGCGCCGGGTCGGTGCTCGGCTCCTTCCTGACCGAGCGGGGCACCCTGGCGTTCGGCCTCGGGCGGACGATCGCCTGGGGGCTGCTGATCGGCAACGCCGCGCTGCTGCTGATCCCCGCGGCCCCCGCTCTCGGCTCACTGACCGTGCCCGTGCTCCTGGTGAGCATGTTCGTCTGGGGTTTCTCCAACCCCGTGTACAACATCAACCAGGTCAGCCTCCGGCAGGGGATCACGCCAGATCGGCTGCTCGGCCGGATGAGCGCCAGCATGCGCTTCCTCGTCTGGGGGACCGTACCGCTCGGCTACGTCGCGGGCGGTGCGCTGGGCGAGGCCGTGGGACTGTGGCCGACGCTGCTGATCGGTGCGATCGGCGGGCTGCTGCCCGCTCTCTGGCTGCTCCCCTCGCAGCTGATCGCCCTGGCCGGCGCAGAGGGCGCCGCCCTCACTCCGGCGGGCGGGGAGCGATGACCTGGCCGTCCGGGTGCGTGGCCATGGTCACCGGCGCGGCGCGCGGCGTCGGCAGGGCCGTCGCGGTCGCCTTCGCTGAGGCGGGAGCGGACCTCGTCCTCCTGGACGTCTGCGCAGACCTGCCCGGCTGCCCCTATCCGATGAGCCGTCCCGACCAGCTGGCGGGTACGGCGCGGCGGTGCGGCGAACTCGGCGCCCGGGTCGTCACCATCGAGGCGGACGTCCGCGACCTGCTTCGCGTCGAGGAAGGGGTGGCAGGCGCCCTGGCGGAGTTCGGCAGGATCGACGTTCTGGTCAACAACGCGGGAATCGTCGGACCTGCCGGGGTTCTCGCCCACGAGATGGCAGAGGCCGACTGGAACCTCCTTCTCGACGTCAACGTGACAGGCGCCTGGCAGTGCGCCAGGAGCGTCCTTCCCGCGATGGTCGAACGCAGGAGCGGCAGCGTCGTCAACATCGCCTCCACGGCGGGACACATCGCCTTCCGGTCCTTCTCCGGCTATGTCACCGCCAAGCACGCGCTGATCGGGCTGACCAAGGCCCTGGCGGTCGACTACGCGCCGTACGGCATCAGGGTGAACGCCGTCAGCCCCACCTCGGTCTACGAGGATCCCGGCGAAGGGCCCGGCATGCTGGCCGGGGTGGCGACCATGATGGGTACCGGCGTGGCGAGCTACGAGGAGGTGTCGCATGCCCTGCATCCTCTGAACACGCTCGCCTACGCGGAGGACGTCGCGGCCGCGACCCTGTGGCTGGCCTCACCCGCCGCGGCGCGCTGCACCGGCACCATCCTTCCGGTGGACGCCGGATTCACCATCCGATAGGAGAACCGCAGACGTGCTGACAGAAGAAGAGATCCGCGCCCTGGCCCTGCGCAGCCAGGGCTTCGGAGAGAGCTACCAGCGCCCGGCCGACGTGCTGAAGCGTCTGGGCGTGATCCAGCTCGACTCGGTGGACGTCCTGGCCCGCAGTCACGAACTCACCGTCTTCTCCCGGTACGGCGCCTACGACCCCCAGGACCTGAGCCGGCAGATCTACGACGACCGCACGGGTTTCGAATACTGGGGCCACTCCATGAGCTGGATCGACCTGGCCGACTACCCGTTATTCCTGCACAGGGTCGCGCACCTGCGGGCGTCGGGGCGCGGGGCCAGCACGGTCAACAAGGAGGTCCGCGACGAGCACTCCGAGCTCTACGCGGGGGTTCTCGAAACGGTCGACGCGAAGGGCCCGGTCGGCGCCGCGGATTTCCCCGGTGCGGGATCGGGCGGGTGGTGGAAGCTCAAACCCGCCAAACAGGTCCTGGAGGACCTCTTCGACCAGGGCGTCCTCATGTGCGCAGGCAGGACACAGGGGTTCGCGCGGCAGTACGACCGTACCGAGCGGGTCCTGCCCCCGCGCACGGACACCTGCGACCCCGGGCAGGAGCGGGCGGCCTACGAGTTGATCGTCAGGGCGGTCGCCAGGATCGGGATCGGGACGGCGCGGGAGGTGGCCGACTACTACCGGCTGCACAAGTGGCCCGCTCCCTGGCGGGAGGCGCTCGCGCTGGCGGTCGCCGACGGCAGGGTCACCGAGCTCAAGGTCCCGGGCTGGCGAGGTCCCGCCTACGCCGATCCCGCATGCCTGGACGGTCCCAAGACGCTTCCCGACCACCCGCCGACGTTCCTGTCCCCGCTGGACAACCTGCTGTGGGACAGGAAACGCGTCCAGCGGATCTTCTCCTTCGAGCACACCTTCGAGATCTACGTTCCGGCAGCGCGCCGGCGCTACGGCTACTACGTCCTGCCGCTCCTGGCCCGCGGCGCCCTGGGCGGGCGCGCGGACCTCAAGCTCGACCGGCAGCACGGCGTGCTCCAGGTACGCGGGCTGTGGCTGGAGGGGGCGAGCCCCCAGGAGGCGGCCGAGGCTCTGCGCGGCCTCGCCCAGCACGTACGCGCAAGCGACATCGCGTTCGACGACGGTGAGCAGGCGGCCCAGGTCGTGCGGGCCCTGGGCTGAGCAAGCTACTGCCTGGCCCGGCGCAGCGCCGCCGCCAGGATGGTGATCGCGAGCTGGGCGGGAGTGGGGTTCAGGAAGATCTCGGCGACGGGGACGGCCACGTCGAAGTCTTCCTGGAGCTTCCGCGCCAGGTACATCGCGGCGACCGAGTTGCACCCCGCCTCGAACACGTCATCGTGCAGGCCGAAGTCGTCGAGGTCCAGGACCTCTGCCGTCAGCGCGCAGATCCTGCGCTCCACCTCGGTTTCCGGCGCCGCGTAGGGGCGGGCCGCCGGCCGTTCCCTGCGTGCGTCGGCCCGCGGCGTCCACGGCGGCGGCAGGGGCAGGTCGGCGACGGCCTGCGCACCCTCGGCGAGCGCGGTGAGCACCCCGGCGAAGTCCTCGTGCAGCCGTTCCACTCCCGGCCGCGACACCACGGCGGAATCGTGCGTGGTCCGCAGCGTCAGCTCTCCTGCGAGCGTGACGGTGAGGGTGAGGGGATAGCCGGTACGGATGCTCGCCCCGGGTACGGCCTCGCGATGGACCGCGATGTCGTCTCCCAGCGGGACAAGATCGAGGTCGCCGGGGTAGTTCTGGAAGACGAACAGGCTGTCGCAGGTAGTCGCGGACAGGCTCTTCCCGCTCCAGCCGTGGATCTGCCCGGGAGAGCACCACTGGTAGTCGGCTCCGACCGCCTGCCGCCTCTGAAGATCGAGCAGCCAGGCGTCCAGCGGCTCGTCACCCGGATCGGCGACGAGCACGGGGACGTTGTTGAGGAACGGCCCGACCAGGCGGTCCACGCCGTCGATCTCGAACGGCCGGCCCGCCATGGTCACCGCGAAGATCGTTCCTGCCTGCCCGTTGTAGCGCGATAGCAGCAGCCCCCACAACGATCGGGTCAGCACGTTCGGCGTCACCCGAGCGCGACGCGCCCGCTGGACGAGCGCTTCCGCGGTGGCCGAGGTCAGGGTGCTACGGATCTCCTGCGGACGAGAGCCGCCCGCGTGGTGCGACGGGCGCAGGAGCGCGCCCAGCCGCCCGCAGCCGGGCGTCGCTGCCGTCAGTTCGCCACGCCAGTAGCTCTCCGCACGGACGTCGTCCTGGGCCACGAGCCAGTCGAGGTAGACGCCGAAGTCGGTCGGCTCGCGAGGCGTGTCAGGCTCCCTGTAGTGCCAGGCCGCCTCTTCGAGCATCAGCTCGGCGGACCAGCCGTCGACGATCAGGTGGTGCATCGTCACGAGAACGACGTGCTCGCCTGGCGACAGCCGTCCGATGGAAAGGCGCAGCAACGGAGCCTCAGCCAGCCTGAACTCCCGCTCCCTGTCGGCTCTGGCCAGTTCGGCGAGCGCTGCTCCCGGGTCGGCGCCCGCCAGGTCGGCGATCGCCACGGGCACCTCGGCCGAGCGGCTGATCCGCTGCACGGGCGCCGCGCCGTCCTTCCGGACGAAACAGGTGCGCAGCGCCGTGTGCCGATCGACGAGGCGCTGCCAGGCCTGTCCGTAACGGACCGCGTCGAAGGGGCCGGTGCAGCGTAGGGCGTACTGCACCAGGCAGGCGGGCGACAGCGGGTCGCGCATGCTGTGCGCGAGCATGAGTTCCTGGATGGGGGTCAGCGGGAACTCCGCCGTGATGGCCTGGCCCGTCATGCCGGCCGCCTTTCCGCGCTCAGCGAGCCCATGCTGCGGACCAGCACGTCCGCCAGCTCGTTGGCGTCATCCTTGATGAAGTAGTGGCCGGCGTCCTGCAGCACTTCGAGCCGTACCGACGAGAAGTGCCTGAGCCAGTCGCGGTACCTCTGCGCGCCGTCGTCAGCGGTCGTCGGGTCGGCACCACCGAGCACGCAGAACGCCGGAACGGGAAGCGGAGCGTCCGTCGCGGCGCTGAAGTAGCGTCCGGCCTGCCGCTGGTCGTGGCGGACCAGCCGGAGCATCTCCGCGCGGTCGAGCGGCAGCACGTCACCGTCCATGCCGCCGAGCGAGCCGAGGAACTCCGCCAGCTCATCGTCGGACAGGGACTCGTCCCGTGCGAGCGCGGCGAGCGGATCACGGACGACGAGCGAGCCGCCGAGGAAGACCGCCTGCGGAGGACGGCCGGCATCGACCAGTCCACGGGCGATCGCGACCGCCAGGGCCGAGCCGACGCACTGGCCGTAGACGGCGATCGGACCGGGCGTCCGGGCCAGCTCGTGGACCACCCGCGCGGCGACGTCCGCCACGTCGGCCAGCGGCTGTCCGGTGAAGTCATGCCCGGGGAGCGCGACGGCCGTCAACGCCACCCCATCGGGCAGCGCCCGCGCCAGGGGTTGGTAGGAGATGGCGTTGCCGCCCCCGTACGGTACGGCGACGATGGTCAGCCGGGGCGCCGTCGAGGTGCGCAGGGGCAGGAGCAGCGGGGCCGGGTGCGGCTGCCCGCTGTCTGCCCGCGCGGCGAGCGCGGCGATGGTCGGGCTGGTGAACAGGGCGGCGACGGGGAGCTCCGCGTGGAACTCGCGAACCGCCCTGATCGCCAGGAAGGAGTCCCCGCCGAGGTCGAAGAAGTTCTCCTCCAGACCGATCTCCTCGTGCCTGAGCAGCCGGCACCAGACGTCGTGGACCCTCCGCTCGGTGTCCGTCATCGCCCTGCTCGGCGCGGCGGCCTGCGCGGCGGGTGGTTCAGGGAGGGCGCGCCTGTCGAGCTTGCCGTTGGGGGTGAGAGGGAACCGGTCGAGCACCACGATCGCCGACGGCACCATCGCCTGCGGCAGCGCCCGCATCAGCTCGGTCCGCAGCCGCGCGGGATCCGCGGTGCGGCCAGGGGCGGCCAGCACGTACCCGATCAGGCGCCGCTCCACCTTGCCAGGGGCCATGACGACCGCGTCCGCCACGTCGGGGCTCTTGCGCAGCTCCGCCTCGATCTCGCCCAGCTCGATCCGGACACCGTGGATCTTGACCTGGAAGTCGCTGCGCCCGACGAGCTCCAGCAGACCGTCGGGGCCGTACCTGGCCACGTCCCCGGTGTCGTACATGCGATCGCCAGGGACCCCGGAGAACGGGTTGGGGACGAAACGCTCCGCCGTCAGGGCAGGGCGGGCATGGTAACCCCAGCCGACCCCGATGCCACCCAGATACAGCGCGCCCGGCACGCCCTCCGGAGCGGGCTCGCCGGCCTCGTCCACCACGTAGGCGAGCTGGTTGGCCATGGGCCGGCCGTACGGGATGCTCTTCCACGCCGGGTCGACCTCGCCGACGGTGTAGATGGTGGAGTCCATCGACACCTCGGTGGCGCCGCCCGCGCTCACCACCGTCGCGTGCGGGGCGATCGAGCGGATGCGGTCGGGCAGCGAGAGCGGGATCCAGTCCCCGCCCAGGAACACCAGGCGCAGGTCCGGCAGGGTGGTCCCGTCGCGTTCCGCCTGGTCGACGAGGAGGCCGAGCAGCGGCGGCGCGGAGTGCCAGATGGACACCCGCTCCTCGCGCAGCGTCTTCAGCCAGCGCCTGGGGTCGCGAGAAGACTCCGCCTCCTGCATCACGACGGTGCCGCCCGCGGCGAGGGTGCCGAAGATGTCGTACGTGCACATGTCGAACGTGGGGGAGGAGACGGCGAACAGCCGGTCCTCGGGGCCCACGCCGTAGCGCCGGTTGTAGTCGGTGACGTTGGCGACCCGCCCGCGATGGTCGAGCAGGATGGCCTTGGGCACGCCGGTCGAGCCCGAGGTGAACAGGACGTTGGCGAGATCGGCAGGGCCGGCTGTCGGCCGCGGCGGGGCGGGAGCGCCGCTCCTGTCCGCGCCGACGTCGATGACCGGCCCCTCACCCACCGGTTCAGGGCCGGCGACAATGGCCGCCACCTGCATCTGCGACAGCATGGTGGCGAGCCTGGCCTTCGGGTACGCGGGGTCGAGCGGCAGGTAGGCGGCGTTCGCCTTCAGTACGCCGAGCATGCCGACAACCAGATCCGCCGACCTGTCAAGCAGCAGCCCCACGGTGTCACCTCGGCGTACGCCGGCCCGTTCGAGGCGCATGGCCAGGCCGTTGGCCCGACGGTCGAGTTCGCCGTAACTCATTCGCCGATCCCCTGATATCACCGCCAGAGCCTCGGGGTCGGCTGCCGTGCGCCGCTCGAAGAGCCCGTGCAGGGTCGACGACCGGGGGAAGTCGGCCGCGGTGTCGTTCCAGTCGCGTACCGCCCGCTCGCGCTCGGCGGACGTCAGCATCGGCGCCGCGAGCGCCCTGCGGTCAGGGGCGGCCACGAGACTCCGCAGCAGCGTCACGTAGTGCGCCATGAACCTGCTCACATACGCTTCGCTGAAGACCTCGGTCCGATGCTGGACGTGGCATCTGAAGGTGTCGCCGTGGCGGCGGAAATCCAGCAGCAGGTCGAACTTCGCGGTCTGCGCGGGCACATCGATGCGGTGCGCCGTCACCCCGGCCAGCCGCGGGAGCACGTCATCGCGCTGGGTGATCTGCATGAGGATCCTGGTGAGCGGGGAGGCGCCCCTGGCTCCCGCCGAGCCGAGTTCACCGACCAGGCGCTCGAACGGGACCTCCTGATTCTCATAGGCGTTGACGCACGTCCGCATCACACGGCCGAGGAGTTCGCGGAAGGTCGGATCGCCCGACACGTCGGTCCGCATGACGACCGTGTTGATGAAGAATCCGATGAGCGGCTCGAGCTCCGGTCTGGTCCTGCCGTGCATGGGAGCGCCGATGGCGATGTCCCTGCTACCGCTGTAGCGCGCCAGCAGCACCTTGAACACGGCCATCAACCCCATGAACAGGGTGGCGCCCGTGGAGCCGCAGAGGTCACGCAGGTCGTCGACGAGGTCGCGGGGCAGCTCGACCACATGCTCGGCGCCGGCGGAATCCGGCAGCAGGGCGGCGACACCGTCGGTGGGCAGATCGAGCGGGGTCAGCCCGTGGAGAGCCTCCCGCCAGTAAGCGAACTGCTCGGCTTCCTGCCTGTCCTGCTGCCAGGCGGAGAAGTCCGGGTACTGGATGCTCAGCGGCTCCAGTACGGGCTCGGACTGCTCCATTCCGGCGTCGTACCAGCGTTCGAGCTCGGTGAAGAAGACCATCATCGACCAGCCGTCGACGACGATGTGGTGCAGGGTCAGCAGCAGGACGTGGTCGCGTTCCGCGAGCCGCAGGATCCGTGCCCGCAGCAAAGGGCCGCGTTCCAGGTCGAAAGGTGTCCCGGCTTCCTCGGCGACGGTACGACCGTGCCACGCGTCGGCGTCTTCCCTCGCGAGGGTGATTTCGAGGCTGTCGTGCACCACCTGATAAGGCTCGCCGTTCTTTTCCGCGAAAGTCGTACGCAACGCCTCGTGCCGCTCGACGATTCGATTGATCGCGGTTTCCAGGACATTCACATCCACCGGGCCGAAGAGCCGGAAGGCGTACGTGCAGTTGTATGTCGGGTCGCCAGGATGGAGCTGGTCGAGAAACCACAGCCTGCGCTGCGGAGACGACAGCGGAACCCGGTGGTCTCCTTCGCGCGGTCGAATGGCGGCGGACTCACCGGCCGCGCGAGGCGCTACCAGGCCGAGGTCCTTCTCCAATCGGGCGCGCTGCGCAGGAGTGAGTGAAGCGAGGGTGGCCTCGACGTCCCCGCGATCAGCTGAATACATGGGGGAATCGTAGGTCGGGGCCGCTTTTCGAGGACTGCCTGATGGCTGGCGTACCTCTGCCGTTTACGCGCACGGGTCCGCCGGAATCCTGAATTCATCGATCCCCGCCTTTAGTATTGCCCTGCCATTCTGAGAAAGGGAATCGAGATTGTGAATATCGGCCTGGCCGGGAAAAGGGCGGTCGTTCTCGCGGGAACCCGTGGATTGGGTTGGGGCGCGGCCGCCGCCCTCGCGCGGGAGGGATGTGACGTCGTGGTCTGCGGCAGGTCCGTGACCTCTTCCTCCTCGGCGCACCCCGCCATCACGGCGCTGCCCTGCGATCTGCGGGACGTGGACCAGCTTGACGCCTTCCTCTCCACGGCGATCGCCATGCTCGGCGGCGTGGACGTGCTCGTCACCAACTGCGGCGGCCCGAAGCCCGGCGCGGCCGCCGAGGGCGCGCTGACAGATGACGACTGGGTGGAGGCGTTCCAGTCGGTGCTGCTCAGCGTAATCCGATCGTGCCGCCGGGTGATCCCGCTGATGCGGGCGCAGCGTGGCGGGGCTGTCATCTGCGTCGGCAGTACGTCCGCGATCCAGCCGATCCAGGGGCTCGCGCTGTCCAACGCGTTGCGGCCCGCCCTGCTGGGTTTCGCCAGGACGCTGGCGGAGGAGGTGGCTGCGGACGGTGTCCGGGTGAACTGCGTGCTGCCAGGCCCGTCCGCCACAGAAAGATCACTGGAGATCAGCAGCTGGGAAGCGGCGGCGACGTGCGGCGACGCCGCCTCCGTCCTGCGCCGGCGCACTCAGGCCACACCACTCGGCCGGCTCGGCGCTCCCGAGGAGCTAGGGCGGCTGGTCGCCTTCCTGGCCGGTGAGACGGGTTCGTTCTGCACCGGCACGGCCGCGGTGATGGACGGAGGCTTCTCCCTCAGGCCGGTCCGCCTCGCCCATGACGAACAGGAGCGCCATGCGGGTTCTCACTGAGATGTCGCAGATCAGCGAGCTGCTGCAGCGCGGCTACGAGCGGCTGATCCAGGACGATGCCGTGCTCGCGGCCGCGCTGGGCCGCGACGTCACCCGCCAGAAGAACACGCTCAACCTCGTCGCATCAGTCAGTCTCGCCGACCCGTCGGTCCTCGTCTCCGCGGGTACGAGCCTGTCGAACGTCACCGTGGAAGGCTACCCGGGCGCCAGGTTCCATTCCGGCTCCATCGACGTCGACAGCGTGGAGAGCCTGGCCGTCGAACGTGCGCGCCTCGCGTTCCGCGCGCAATACGCCAATGTGCAGCCGTACTCGGGTTCGGCGGCGAACCTCGCGGTCCTTTCCTGCCTGCTGCCGCCCGGCGGCACGCTGTTGAGCCTCGGACTCGACTCAGGCGGGCATCTGACCCATGGCGCCGGCGCCTCCATCACCGGGCAGCACTACCGGGCTGTCCATTACGGGCTCGACGATCAGGGGCTCATCGACTACGAGTCGGCGCACGAGCTGGCCGTGAGGCACCGGCCAAAGGTGATCATCGCCGGGTCGAGCTCGTACCCCCGGATCGTCGACTTCGCCCGGATGCGCACGATCGCGGACTCGGTCGGGGCCTACCTGCTGGCCGACATCTCCCACATCGCGGGGCTCGTGGTGTCCGGCTGCCATCCCAGCCCCATCGACCTGGCCCACGTGACGACGACGAGCACCTACAAGCAGCTCGGCGGGCCCCGCGGCGGGCTGATTCTGCAGGGACGAGACGCGCAAGCGCCGGCGCGGACCAGCGGGCTCACCCTCGCGGAGAGCATTCAGCGCGCGGTGTTCCCCATGACGCAGGGAACGCCGAATCCCGCTGCGATGGCGGCCAAGGCGCGGGCGTTCGACCTGGCTGCCCAGCCGCACTTCCAGCAGACGTGCCGGCGGATCGTCGCGAACGCGCAGAGCCTGGCAGAAGAGCTTTCTCGGCGCGGATTCCAGCTGCTCAGCGGCGGCACGGACACCCATATGATCATGCTCGACATCACCGGGAAGGGCATGAGCGGATACGTGGCGGAAAGCGCGCTGGAACAGTGCGGCGTGCTGGTCAACAGGAATGTCATCCCAGGGGACGGCAGGGCGCCGTCGACCGCGAGCGGTGTACGGCTGGGCACCAACATCGCGTCGCAGCGAGGAATGGGCGCCGCCGAGATGAGAACCAGCGCCGCGCTGGTGGACCTGGTGCTGTCGGCCGTCACCGCGCGGGGCGACAGAGCATTCGCGCTCGACCAGGACGCGAAGTCCTCCGCCATGACGGCTGTCGCGCAGCTGTGCGCGGACTTCCCCCTGCCGCACTACTGAACCCGACCAGGGAAAGGACGCCACGGTCATCGAACGGCTGCGCACCGTCGAAACGGACGACATCATCAGAGCAGGCCAGGACCTCAACCGCTTCGGCTACGCCAAAACCTCCTTCCTCGTGCCTGACGACGTCAAAGCACTCGTGGCCCGCGAAGCGCTCGCCCTCGTCGACAAGGCGGGGGTGCGGCGTGAGGTGTCCTTCAAGGAAACCGGGCACACCCCCCGGCGCATGCGGAACGTGACACGGCACGAGATCGGGGAACGGGGAACAGTCATTCCCCGGCTCTATGAATCTCAGGAACTCAGAGACGTGCTGGGCGCGATCGCCGGCGAGCGCATCCTGCCGTGCCCCTACGTTCCAGAACAGTTCGTCATCACCGTCCTGGAAAGGAACGGCGACACGCACGGCTGGCATTGGGACGACTACAGCTACGCGCTGGTCTGGGTGATCGAGTGCCCGCCCCTCGAAGAGGGGGGCTTCGTCCAATGCGTGCCTGGCACCACGTGGAACAAGGAGAATCCGCAGATCAACCGCGCGCTGGTGAACAATCCCATCTACTCCATGGAACTGAAGCCGGGAGACCTCTACCTGATGAGAACGGACACCACGCTCCACCGGGTCCACGAGATCAGAAGCGGCCGCCGGACGATCATCAACATGGCCTACGCCTCCGCCGCCGACGCGGACAAAGACATCACCCATGAGACCATGGACTCGCTTTGGTCCGAAGGCGAGTGCTGATGCTGGCTGCCATTCTGGCAACGAGCGCCGCCATTCTCTACGGGACCGCCGACTATCTCGGCGGCGTCGCCACCAGAAGGGCCTCCGCCCTGACGGTGGCGCTCTTCTCACATCTGTCCGGCGCGGCTACGGTCGCCCTGCTTCTCCTCTTCACGGCAGGTTCCCCAGAGGCGCACGCGCTCGCTCAAGGCGCGCTGGCCGGCCTGGCCAGCGGCCTGGGGCTGGCGCTCTTCTACCGCGCGATGACCATGGGGGCGATCTCGGTGGCGGTGGCCGTGGCGTCGGCCACCTCCGCATGCGTCCCGGCGATCTACGGTCTGGCCGCAGGCGAGCGGCCGAACGCCGTCGCCATCGCCGGGGTCGGGGTGGCCGTACTCGCCATCGTCCTGGTCAGCAGGGAGGCACCCGGCGGTGAGGTGGCGAGCGGGAAGGGAAAGGCTGGCTGGGGGCGCGGGGTTCGGCGCCTTCTTCGTGCTCATCCCCACCACGTCGACCAGCGGGCTGTGGCCGCTGCTGGCGGCACGGGGCAGCTCCGTTGCTGGCCGGAGTCTTTCTCAACGAGCGGTTACGCAGGGTTCAGGTGGCCGGGATCTGCCTGGCACTCGTCGCGGCGATCATGATCACCAGCACCTAGCCTCGAACGTTCGTGATCTTCATATGGTCAGGTGAGCGGTGCAGCTGGGATTGCGGTCAGCGTGATGGCCCGGCTGCCGCGCCGGGTGGCGGGGTTCCACAGGCCCGCTGGGGTGCATGCTTTCGGCCAGTTGGCCAGGTTGAGACCAGGCCGTCGGCGTCGTAGGCGGATGTCCACGCGGTCTTGGGCAGGCGCAGGATGGCCTGCTGGATGTCCTCGGTGATGGTGAACCCGATGGAGTAGTTCCGCCATCGACCTGGTCGGGTCAGCCAGGACAGGAAGTCGTGGGTGCCGCCGCCGGAGCCGGTGCGGATCGGCACCCGGCGCCTGCGGTGCTTGGGCAGCTGAGCCAGTGCCGGGTGGTTTCGATGTGATCGTCGGCGGAGTTGGAGCCGACGTTGCCCGGCCGCAGCCCGGGTGAGTTGTTTCCGCCTACCGCTACTACCTACCCGACCTTCACCGACAGCCCGTATGCCCTACTCCAGGCCGAGGAACCGCATCACCGGCCGGCCAGTTCGCCGACCGGCGTCAGGCGTCACCGAACATCCGCTGCTTGTCGCTCTCCGGAGCATCGAGGACGCGTAGCGCACGTTTCAGCGACCCCTCCTCGAAGCCGAAGTGCGCCTTCATAGCACCCTTGATCTCGTTTATCTGCCGGAAGAGCTCCTGCGGCGACGACTCGGAGGAGTCCAGGGCCCGCTGGAAATCGGCCAGGAGCTGTGAAAGGACCTCGTGCTCGCGGGTGAGCTGGGTGATGATGGGCTCCAGCTCAGGCATCTGCTCGAGCAGGGCAGGGAAGAACTCGGCGTCCTCGCTGCGATGATGGCTGCCCATCGCCGAGCAGAACGTGTAGCAGAACTCACGCAGTTCAGGCTTGAGCGCGGAGGCACGATTGCCCTCGCGGATGGCCTTTCTGGCCTCCTCCAGCGCCTTCTCCAGGCGCTGGTGCACGTTCTTCAGCTCCAGATGCCAGGCGAAGACACGGTTACGCAGCATGGAGGGGCTCCTTTCCCTTGGCGGAGTCGGGCGCGTCGTCGCTGTGCTTGGGCAGGGCGAAGACGAGTGTCATGGCGACGAGCGCAGTGAGCGCACTCAACGTCAGCCATGCGAGACCAATCGGCGCGGAGCGAGTGCTCGCCGGCTGCTCGGCCGGCGCTGTCACCAGGACCCGCGCACCCCGCTCCGCAGGCCGATCCGCGATCTCTCCGAGGCGTGGCTCTTGTGCATCATCTGGCAGCCTCCTGCCCGCGTGGGGGCTCGAACCGCCCTGAGCGATGGCTTGTCAGCCCCGTCCAACCACGACCGCATCGCCGGCCCATGCGCCGAGCCCGCCACCCAGAGCGTCACCGACGCCGAAGGGACAGAGCTCCATCGCCCCACCCCCGGCCTGGACTCAAGATCCTCGCGCTGCAAGCGCAGGAAGAGCCCGCCCGCCACGCCATTGGCCGTTCGGCTCCGGGCCCGTACCTGATGGGCGATCGTCGGCGCGCGGTACCTTTCATTATTCCGGTGTTGCTCAAAGCCTTTATTCGACGCGTTCGGCGTTGGAATCGTAGCCGCCCCCGTCCGGGTAGACCCAGGCTCCGGTGAGGCTGCGGCCGTCGGGGCTGAAGACGCCCTGGTAGTAGGCGGGGGAGCCCCGATCCCCGGCCCAGATGGTGAGGGTGTCGCCCTCTAGCTCATAGGTGTAGTCGAGGGTGCTGCCGTCATCGCCGTAGTAGCGGGACTTGATGTCGGCGCTGGGCTCGGCCATCAGCGTCCGTTCCCGGCCGATGATCTCGATGCCGTGTGCGCCGCCCAGGTGGACATCCTGCTGAAGGAAGAAGTCGTTCAGCCAGCGGTAGGTCACGCTTCCCTCGTGCCCTCCTGTGATCTTCCACGTACCGATGAGCCTGGCCAGGGCCTGCAGTGCTGGGTCGTTGGTCATCGCATCCCTCTCAGAGCGGGTCGTTACCTCTCCAGACCGGCCTCAGAAGGATCTCACCGGTGTCAAGGGCGTACAAGCCCAAGTAGCCCGACAGCGCGCATCCCACCACTCCGCCCGAGGAAGTGGTGCAGCTCCAGCGACGACGAGTCGGCTGTAAGTCTTGTCAATGACGAAGCGCGGGTCGCTGGCTTTCAGTATCTCCCGGGCGGTGCCGGTGGCCATGTGGAAGCCGGGGCCGGGGCGTTGTTGCCGCAGTCGCGGTCCCATCATCCGGCGATGTTGACGAGGCCGACGCTCTCACAGAAAAGGGGCACCGAGTGTGGCCGAGGCCGGTGGCCGGCCAGGTGACAAAGCGCCGCAGGTCTTGCCGGTTTACCGTGCTGGAGCGCACTCCACGCACGGCGAGATCGACATAGCGGTCGATCCACTCGGCGAGGCTGTCGGGCGTTTCGGTGAGGCGCTCCGAAACCGGGACACCCTTCGTGAAGTGATTTTGCTGCGATCCTGGCTGCCGCCCGACGCGGGGGATGGGCGGGGGGACGTGGCCATGCGTCAAAGTCGTTCTTATGCTCCTGCGATCCGTCGAAATCAATAGGGGAGTGGCATCTTCAAGCTTTCAACGACAGTCACGCCGCAGCTATTCGCGCGGCTGACGCAGGCATGGTCGATTCCCTCATTGGCGCTGCGCTCGTCGGCGCCGTCTGCTCTCCATAACGCGAAAGCCCCCTCCGAAGAAGGAGGGGGCTTTCGCGTTCGTCCTAGTGGGCGGCCTCGTACTGCTCGACCACGGACGAGGAGATACGGCCACGCTCGCTGACCTGAAGGCCGTGCGTCTTGGCCCACTGGCGAATTTCGGCGCTTTTCTCCCGGCTCATGGCAGTGCTGCCGCGTGAGCCACCACGACCGGCTCGGACGCTGCGAGGCTGCACGACCTTCCGCGCCTTGACGATGTAGGGAGCGAGAGCTTTCTCCAGCTTCTCGCGGTTCGCTCCCGACAGGTCGATCTCGTAGTTCTCGCCGTCGAGAGCAAACTTGGTGGTCCGCTCAGCAGCAGTCCCGTCAAGATCATCAATGAAAGTCTGTACGATCTGTCTAGCCATTGATCGGTCCCCAAATCGGTATGCTAAGACGAGCTCAGCCGGCTTCTCCAACGCTATACCGTGCAGGCATAGCGGTAATCCATACTTCAACAGCCGTCGGCGTGTTGCACGAACCCTATACCTACGGAAGCGCTTGCCGGCAGACGACTTCAGCATTCTCGTGCTCTGCTTCTTTTGGCAGGCTCGGGCAGTCATCATGACCATCAGCGGGTTGTGTGGCAGGGGGCGCCACTCACACACGAGCAGGCGCAGGCCGCCGAGTACAACGAAAGCAAGACAGCCGCGCGACCAAGATAGGGCCACATGAGGCGTGCCACCAACGCGAACCGGCAACTGAGCCGCGGGTGGCTGATCCGCCCGCATGTTCTCGACCGCGCGGCGGCCGGGACTTTCTGGAGCCGTTGCTGGCCGATGGGTGGACTCTGGCCGCCATCGCTCGGCACGCGGTGGACCCGCTCGCTGAGCGCGTCGATCGAACCGTTCATCGCGGCGCCGCCGCCGCGGTCGATGGTGCTCTTCTTGTTTGTGGAAGCAGGTCCTCAGGGTGAAGCCGTCTCCGGTGACGTAGGCAGCGGGCACGCGGATGTGGCCCGTGCTTGGCGTGGAAGACGCGCAGGGCCTCCGCGGCCACGCTCGCGGCCGCGGACCCAGTGCATCCCGAGAGCCTCCAGCGCCTGGACATTGTCCGCTGCGAGGGTATGAGTCGTTCTCGGGATGGACCCGCGCAGAAGGCTGTCGCGGGCTGACCATTCTCCACTGGTCACGCATCAGCTCAGCTCGCGCTCCTGAGGAGCAGGGCAAGATGGAGCGCCCGGAGGCAGAGCCGAGGACGAACGAGGCTGACCGGAGCCGATCTGCACCTACGCGTGCGGAAAATCACCGCAAACACGGCATGGCACACAACGATGTCGCCAAGGTGATCAGCGGCACCATAGGCTCGCCATCGACAATTGGCTTGACTCGCGCGAAGGAGTTGAACGCCGTGACGACGTTGCCCCTTTCGTCCGCCACCGGCACCGGGTCGGGTCGACTGGTGCCGCGTGATCCCGAGGTGAGGTCACTTTCGAGTGTCAGGCCCCTCCCGAGTTCGTCGAGCGAGTCCCCGCCTCTGCCGAGCCGGCCAACACCACGGCACAAGGGGACAGCCGTGTCATCACGGATGGGACCGAAGGACCGGTCGACAGGGGTTGCGCACGACGCGCAGCCGGCCCTCGCCGCCGTCGTGAGCTCGTTCCAGGCATGGTGATCCGCAAGCGCGCCGCGCGGTCCGCGCAGCGAATCGACGTGATCCGCCTTCCCGAGGACGTCGTGGCACTCATCGACGCCCTCGAGCCTGGTGAGGAACTGGTGGTCACGCGTGACGGCGCGTCGATCGCGACGATCTCCAGCACCATCGACGTGGTGCAAGGCGCCATCGTCGATCACGATGCGCCAGACGAGGCCGATGATCAAGCACCGATCGACTACGACAGTGTGACGGTCGTGGCCACCGCGATGGAGCTGTCGGCCGCGGCTCGGGTGGCGCTGTCGACCCAACTCGGCGCGGACTACGTCGTGCTCGACATGCACGCAGCTCCCAAGACAACCGACGTGCTGCTGGTACCGCCAGGCAGCCCGCAGTTGATCGGAGCGCTCCGATCGATGTTCCCGGAAGCTCGCGTCATCGTCACCGAAATCGAGGATCACGAGCTCGGAGTCAATTACCACGGTCCGGTCCGGCGCCTGCTCAACGCCGGCGCTGATGCGTATCTACCTCCGGCGAGCCTCCCGCGCCTGGCCAGGCAGCTTGACTACACGCTCAATCACGCTCACGAGATCACCGGCGGGGCCACCGCACCACTGCAGATCGCGGCGGGTACCGAGCCAGCAGGCCCCGACGACGAATAGTCCACCCCTTCTCCTGGAGAACGAGATCAGCTCGTCAGCCGGACGCCGGCCGCATCCGTCGTGGCGAGCCGACAACGGAGACAGCCCGCGTCCACCCCTGCCTGCCTCGGCATCACCGTCGCCGGCCACATCCTCGACCGCGCGGTCCTGACCGTCACCGCAGAGATCCTCGCCTTACCTCCGACGCCGTAGCTCCTCGATGAGCGGCTCGGTCAGCCCGGTCGCGACGCGCAGCCGTACACACTCGACGACCAGTGGGGCCGGCGCGGGCAGGACACGGGTGCACAGCGGCCTCGAAGAGCCGACGAGGCGCACCGGCGCGCGCCACCGGACGCGCGCAGCACCGTCGAGCCGGAGCTGACAGACCTGCGCACGGCACCGACCCCGCCATCCATTGACACCACGGTGATCCCGGGCCCGCTGAGGAGGTGGTGCAGGTCCGCGACGTGATCCGCTCTCGCTTAGGATCCACTTGCGTATCTTATCGCGTTGACTTACGGTGTCCGCCATTAGATGCAGCTGTGTACTCCGGAGCGGGAGGACGGGCTCTTCGTCTTCATGGATCCGCCGGAGCACACCAGGTTGCGGCGGCTGCTGACGGGTCAGTTCACGGTGCGGCGGATCCGGGAACTGGAGTCGCGGGTGACGGAGATCGCGGTCGAGCACATCGAGGCGATGAAGGCGGCGGGCACCAAGGCCGATCTGGTGCCGTCGTTCGCGTTGCCGCTGCCGTCGCTGCTCATCTGCGAGTTGCTGGGCGTGGACTACGCCGACCGTGCGGAGTTCCAGGAACGTACGGCGGTCGGGCTGAGCGCGAACTCGGCCCCGCAGGAGGTGGCCATGGCGCGCGCCGGGCTGTCTGCGTTCATGCGGCGGCTGGTGTCCGGCAAGCGCTCGAACCCCGCCGACGACCTGCTGTCAGGGCTCATCCGCGACGCCGACCCGCCCCTGACGGACGCGCAGCTGGTAGATGTCGCACTCGTCCTGCTCAACGCGGGCCATGAGACCACGGCGAACATGCTGGGTCTGGGGATGTTCGCGCTGCTGGAGCATCCCGACCAGCTCGCGGCGCTGCGTGCCGATCCAGGCCTGATCGACAACGCGGTGGAGGAGCTGCTGCGGTTCCTGTCGATCATCCAGCTCGGGGTCAGCCGGGTCACCACGGAGCCGGTGACGCTGGGTGGTGTGGACATCCCGGCCGGCGCGACCGTCGTGATCGCCACGCCCGCGGTCAACCGGGATCCGCGGCACTGGCCCGCTCCCGACGCGCTCGACCTGCGCCGCTCCCGTACTCCGCACCTGGCCTTCGGGCATGGGGTTCACCAGTGCCTGGGTCAGCAACTGGCCCGGATCGAGATGCGGATAGGGCTGGGCGAACTGATCGCC
Organism: Nonomuraea sp. NPDC003804; assembly: GCF_040610675.1. NCBI lineage: Bacteria > Bacillati > Actinomycetota > Actinomycetes > Streptosporangiales > Streptosporangiaceae > Nonomuraea > Nonomuraea sp. NPDC003804. Next base: position 164,914 of record NZ_JBEXMT010000019.1, on the reverse strand, counting down.
CGTCTGCCGGATCTGCGCCTGGCGGTGCCGGCCGAGCAGGTGCCGATACGCAACGAGATGCTCGTCTTCGGCGTGCAATCGCTGCCGGTCACCTGGTCCTGAGACGGCCGAGGGAAAGGGCGCCCACGAGCGACAGCAGGAGCCGGGTGGCGCTGGCCGCGACCCATCGATGCGCCCCACGGCAAGGGCGCCGATGCGGCTCAGGATTTGATGGATAGGTCCTTGCCCACCTGTTCCAGGTCGGCCTCCCAGATCCACAGCCGGTGCTGGGGCGGCACCCGGTGGTAGCCGTACAAGTCGACCTCGGTGAGCGTCCGCAGGTCCACACACGCGCTGGTAGGCCTGACCGCTCGCCTCGGCCGCACCTTGCCCGCGGCCAGGTGCCGCGCGGCGGCGTCCGGGGGATAGGGGCCACCAGACAGTCGCGCAGCGCCTGGTGGGGGAGCGCGTTGTAGGTACCGTCCAGCAGCCGCGCCTCGGCGCGCTCCAGGGCAGGTCTTGTTGTCGGTTGACCGACGCTTCAGTGAAGCCGTGGGACGGCCAATCAGAAAGCGTGAACGTAGGTGGTGACAGCCTTGAAGGTGGTGAAACCGGCGCGCTCATAGATCGCGACCGCGCCGGTTTCGTTGGCGGCGTCGACGCTCAGCCCCGCCGTCGCGTACCCCTGCGCCTTGAACGAGGCGAGGGCATGTGCGATCAGTGCGCTCGCTATGCCCCTGCCGCGCCACTCCGCGATAGTCGCGATGATCTGGACCCAAGCCTCCCGTACGCCGGTGGCCACGATGTCGACCTCGCGGCAGTGGGTCAGCAGGCAGCCCACCGCCTTACCGTCCGCCGTCGCCAGGAACGAGGATTCAGGGCGGAAAGCTGCTGGGCCGGTGATGAGGCGCTTCCAGCTCTCAGGTGTATGCGGCGTGCTGCCCCAGTGGTCATGGAAGGCGGCGTTGCGCACCTCGCGCGCCTGCTCGTCCAGTCCCGGCGTCCAGGTGAGGATCGTGACCCCGTCGGGAACCCGGGGCGGTGGGATCGGCACGGCTAGATCGCGCCGCTTGCCTTGGAAGAGGCGGGCGGGTTCGAACCCTGCCTTGTCAGCGAGTTTGGCCAGGTCATGGTTGCCGTCATCGACGTGCAGGTGAAGGTGGAGTGGCTTCCCGGGATGGCACCTGTCGTGCAGGACGGGTGCCGTTCTGAGCGACCAGTCGATGATCCGCCGGCCGTATCCGCGTCTGCGATGGCCGGGATGCACGCCGCCGCCCCATAGTTCCATCACGTGGACGGGATCCGCCGCCTGCCTGACCGGGACCAGCCCAAGCGCGACGATCCGGCCGTCCTGCCTGGCGGCGAGCGTACCCTCCGGCAGGTCAAGCAGCGGGTTGGCCAGACGATCTGCCATCTGCTCCACGGTGACCGGGCTGCCGGTCCTGTCCACCGCTTCGACGGCGGTGGCGAACTCAGCCCAAGCCGGGGCGTCGCGCGCGGTGAGCGGCCCCCACTCCACGTCCATGATCTCAGGCTAGGGCAAAGCCACCGATCTAGACGTTCTTCGGTTCCGTCAACTCAACCCCCGCACCGCTACGAGGTGATCGACCAGGGAACCCATTCGCCTGGCCCTTGACCACCCGAGGCCAGGGACCGCCCTGCCGGGGAAAGGCCTCGAGCGTTTGCCGCCAGGCCCAGAGCAGCAGCACACCCACCATAAGAACCGCGTTGGCGGCGCACGAGACCCCCCCAAGCGGTTCGACCATGAACGACAGCCCCGCGTCGGCCCCCAGTGCGGCACCTCCGACGGCGAGCATGTGTCTCTGGTGAGCCTGGAGCAGCGAGCAATCAACCTGATTGCCGCCACCAGCCTCGTCATGCACAATCATCGCCGTGATCTCTCAATGCCGCGACCTCGACCAATCGGACATCACCACACTCATGAGGGATCACCGTCTTGAGCTATGTCATACGCGAATATCGACCAGCGGATGAGACTTCTTGGCTCCGCTGCCGAGTGCTCGCCTTTCTGGGCACCGCCTACTTCGACGCCGTTGAAAAGAGCAAGCCGCACATTTCCGCTCCGGGCTTCGAGTTGATCGCAGTCGCAGGAAATGGCGTCGTGCTCGGGATTCTGGACGTCACTGTCGACGGCGAACTGGCAACCATCGACACCGTCGCAGTTCATCCCGACCACCAGTACCGAGGTATCGGCCGCGCGCTCCTGGGGGAAGCTCTCCGCAGGGTCGCCGCGCTCAACGTATCGACGCTCGATGCCTGGACCAGGGACGATCCCGGCACATTGCGTTGGTATCGCGCCAACGGCTTCTCCGAGAGCGAGCATTACCTGCACGTCTACGCCAACTACTACACCGACGCAGACGAGCCTGATCGCGCCATCGGCAACCGCCGACCAGGTCTTCGGCCTATCGCGCTCTTTCTGCACGCAAAACTGCAGGAGGAGCAGTCGATGCGTGAGCAGTTCACTCGTGTCCACATCTGCCGACGGTTCATGATGGAACTCTGAGACGCACGCAATACTGCCTCCGCCGGCGATTTGGCGGCAACCCGGCGGGGTCGGTGGTGGTGACGCTGATGGCCTGCGGCCGCCTCGAGGTGTTCGACGACGACGTGATCGCCTACGCCTGCACCCTGCGCGCCTGCGGCGTCCCAGGGCCCGAGATCGCCCGCAAGCTCGTCATCCCCAGCGGCAAGAACAAAGGCCCAAACCCGCATCCTCGCCGACGACGGGCGCTTCGTCCTGACATCCTGCGTCGACACCGGCCCGAGCGGTGGGTCGTCCGGATCGCATCGACCGGTTCATCGAGCATCCTGACCCCTCGCGATCCGGAGTAAGTCGCTGTTCGGCCTGCGGTCGCCTGCGAAGTCATCAGATCCGGCCGGGCCCCCTGCACCGGCGGGTCTCTGGCGCTTCCTCTCTTCCGTCTCATGCGAGGTACTCGAGGCTGGGCTGTACGGACCGGACCGGGTTGAAGGGCCGGTTCACGTGGACATCGCTGAGGTTCCCGGCCTGACCAGCCCAGGTCGGGACGGGTTCGGTGGGTTTCGTGATTGCCGCGGGAGGGGGCCGCACTGTTAGGATACGACTGTATCCATTCGAAGGGGATGAGGTCAGCCATGCGCACACCCGACCAGCCGTCAGCCTTCACCAACGACTCTGCCCGTGACAGGTACTACGCCGTCTATGACCGAGTGCTCGGCGAGCTGTGGCCGGTCCCGGTGGACGCCATCGACGTGGAGACCCGCGCCGGCATCGTGCGGATCCACCGGGCCGGGCCCGCCGAGGGGGATCCCGTGGTTCTCCTGGCCGGTGCCGGCGGGAACGCGCTGGCCTGGTACCGCTACATCGAGCGGCTGGCGCGCACGCGCCCGGTCCTTGCCGTCGACCCGCTCGGCGAGCCGGGCCGCTCGGTTCAGACGCAGCCGCTCGCGACCGGTGCCGAGGTCGGTGGCTGGATCACCGACGTACTGGCCGCAGTCGGAGCCGAGCGCGCACACGTGGCGGGTTTCTCTGCCGGCGGCTGGGCCGCAGTGGAACAGCAACTCGGCGGGGGCGGCCGGGTCGCGGCGCTGACGCTGGTGGACCCGGGCGGCTTCGCGCCGTTGCCCAGGCGGTTCATCCGGTGGGCCCTTGCCGGCGCCATCGCCTCCATGCTTCCTCGGACGTTGCGACACCGCATGGCCGGCGTAGCGGACAACGGGGTGCTGCGCGAGGATGGGCTGGTGGAGCTGATGCGGGCCGGCTGGTCCTTCCGCCGGCGTGTGCCCATCCCGCCCGCCTACACCGACGAGCAGATACGCGAGGTGTCCGTGCCCGTGCAGGTGCTGCTGGGCGCCCGCAGCGCGCTGCTCGACGCGCAGGCGCTGGCCGCGCGGCTGGCCGACATCGCGCCGTCCTGGCGCGTGGAGATCGTGCCCGGCACCGGACATTCGCTACCCGTCGAAGCTCCGGACCTGGTCGCCGAGCGGATCCTCACCTTTCCCGGCCAGACGCGGCCCGGGACCGCAACGCCGAAGCACAGCACGGACAACAGGTAGGAAACGGGCATGCCCCGACAGGTGGATCATGATGAGCGGCGGCGCCAGTTGACCGAGGCGCTGCTGCGCATCGCCAGCACCCGCGGCCTGCAGGCGGTGTCGATGCGTGAGATCGCCGCCGAGGCCGGAGTCTCGCTGCGCGTCGTCCAGTACTACTTCACGAACAAGCTGGCCCTGCTCGAGTCCGGTTTCACCGAGCTGGGTGCCCGCATGGACCGCCGGGTCAAGCAGCGGGCCGGCGCCGCCGCGGGCGAGCTGACACCACGCGGCGTCTTCGCCGCCGTCCTTGGCGCGATCCTGCCCTTCGACGAGCAGAGCAAGCTGGACTCCATGGCCTGGACCGCCTACTACACCGCCGCCCTCACTGACCCGGCGCTCGCCGCGGTCGGGCTCACCCTGCCCAACGCACTGGAAGACTTCCTCACCGTACGGTTGACCGCCGCGCAGCAGGCCGGGGACGTCGCCTCCGATCGCGACCCGCGCACCGAGGTCGCCACCCTTCTGGCTCTCGCCAATGGCCTGACCGCCAGCGTCCTGGGCCGGCAGCGCAGCCACGAGGCAGCCGTCGCGATCATCGACTACCACCTCGACCGCCTCTTCGGGCCGGCGGCCACACGACGGCCGCCCCCGGACTGAGCCGCACCGACCCGGGCTCCTCACCTGCCCCCCGACCAGCCGTTCGGTGTCTTCTTCAACGCCGACCTGCTCGAACAGGCCGGGCAGAGCGTGCCGGCGAAGGGACGGGCCTGGGAGGCGGCCGTCAAGATCGCGTCAGCCGTACAGGCGAAGACCGGCAAGGCCATGCCTGCCCCCGGCACCACCGCGGCCCAACTGGTTGCGCACCGGCTCCTGGGTGATGGTCGCGGTGATCGTGGTCCAGGTCTTCAAGAACGTCGGGCTCAACATGGAGCTCTTCCTGGCGGTGCTGCAGGGCGCGCCGAAGGAACTGTTCGAGGCGGCCCGGCTGGACGGCTACATCGCCGTCGTCCTCACCGTCGGCACGCTGGCGGTCTCCACGCCGGCCGGCTACGCCTTCGCGCGGATCCGCTTCCGCGGCTCGAACGTGCTGTTCGTGATCGTGCTGACCGGCTTGCTGATCCCGAGCGAGGTCACGATCGTGCCGCTGTTCCAGCTCTTCCACGGCGGGGGCCGACCGACACGCACTGGCGGACGCCGACCGACGCCGAGAAGTCTGGCGGCGGTCGGAGTGCCTGCCCTGTTGGAGGGATCATGGACGGGTGAGGGCGGAGATGCTCGCGGATCTGTCGGCGGCCGATCCCGGTATGCGAGCCGAGGCGCTGCGGTGGTTCGCGACGCACGGGGACTCCGGCGACGCGGCGGTCGTGGTGCCTCTCGTGCAGGATCCGGGCGAGTTCGATGATCGGGACCATGACGATCTGCCCGAATCGGCTCGGACGCCCGTCCGGATGGTCGCCCTCGAAGCGCTCGCCCAGCTGCGGGCACCGGGGACGTTCGCCGGGGTGTTCGATGATGCGCTTCAGGATGACGATCTCCGGGTTCGCGCGCGGGCCGCGCTGGGCGCATCGGCGGAGGCGCTGCTGGCGCGGCTCGCCGTTGAAGGCGATCGGGGGGTGCGGTACCGGATCGCGGTCGAGCTGCTTGCCGGTGACGTCGGCCGCGACCGGGCGGTCGCGGCTCTCGAACAGCTACGCGGCGGCGGCGATCCGGTAGCGGTCGCCGCCGCCTTCGTCCTCGACGCGGCGACACGCCTCTCCTAGCCCGCCGGCAGACCGTGGCGGCCCAGACCGGCTGGGATCCGGTCCGGCGAAGGTGGTCGGCCGGGCGCCAACCCCAGTGTCACGCGCCGGTGAGCAGCTCCGCCGCCCTGCGGGCGATCTCGTCGGCCGGTACGTCCCTGACGTGCTGGTTCAGTGCCCACCGGTGGCCGTAGGGGTCCAACAGCTGGCCGGTCCTGTCGCCCCAGAAGGCGTCGTGCACCGGCTCGAAGACCTCCGCGCCCGCCGCCATCGCCCGCTCCCACGCCGCGTCGACGTCGGCGACCGGGACATGCAGGGCCGCGGAGGTGGCGCCGAGCCCGAGAGGGGCGCGCATGCCCCTGCCGGGCATCTCGCCCGCCACGGCGAGAGTGGTATCGCCGAGGCGGAGTTCGACGGTCAGCGTGGTGCCGTCGGGGAGGGTGAGCCGACTGGTCTCCCTGGCGCCCAGCGCCTCGGTGTACCAGGCGGCGGCCTGGTCCGCGTCGGTGACGACGAGGTGAATCGCGACGTGTGTCATGGGAAAACCATACATATTGTATGGATAGCGTGTCCATACAGTGTGTCCGGACACTCCGTGCGTAGGATGAGGCGCATGTCACGCCCGCGTTCACCCCGTCGATCCGACGCCGCACCCGCCTCCGCCGACCTGCGCGCGCGGATCCTGACCGCCACCCGTGACCTGCTGGAACGGCACCGCTTCGACACCCTGAGCGTGGCCGACATCCTCACCGCGGCCGAGGTCTCCCGAGCGAGCTTCTACTTCTACTTCCCGAGCAAGCAGGCCGTGCTCGGCGAGCTCGTACGGGAGGCCGTCGCCCAGGGGCAGCAGGCCGCGCAGCCGTGGATCGGCCAGGAGCAGGAGCCGGTGGCCGCGCTGCGATCAGGCGTGAGTGACGGCGCCAGACTGTGGCGCGACAACGCGGGTGTCCTCATGGCGATCGTGGAAAGCTGGGGCTCCGACGCTGACCTGCGCGCGCTGTGGCTGGCGCAGATGGACCTGTTCACCGACGCCGCCGCGGCCCGCATCCAAGCCGACCCGCGGGCCCTCGAACGGCTCGGCGACGTGGACGTCCGCGCGGTCGCGGCGTCGCTGACCTGGCTGGGCGAACGGCTCTACTACCTCGCCGCGAGCGGCGTCCCGCCGTTCGACGACGAACAGGTCCTGGTGGACACTCTCACCAAGGCCTGGACCTCGCTCCTCTACGGCGACGACGCCCCCAGCTCCTGAAGGCGGCAGAAGCCCGCCCAGCCCCGCCGCAGTCCGCCCGGCCCTGGCCGGACCGGCCGGCACAGGAGCGACCCGGCGTCCGCCGAGCCGGCGCACCGGAAGGTCACGGCGTTGCGCGTGGCCACGCGGCGTAGCTGCCGGGCTCGCGGCCGAGGCCCTGCTCGACATCGGGGCTGACGCGCTGTCTCGGCCGGGCTCGTGTGTCTCTCCTGAGCTGTGACCACCGCGACCGGGCTGCGTCAGGCCGCGGGGTCAGCGGGCGAGCAGGTCCCGCAGAGCTCTGCTGATGTCCGTGGGGGCTTCCTCGGCCATGAAGTGGCCGCAGCTGACGGTGCTGTGATGGAGGTCGGGCGCCCAGGCGCGCCACAGCGTGGCCGCGTCGAAGCCCAGGACGGCGCCCCAGTCCTGCTGGAGGACGGTGACCGGCATGCGCAGGCGGCTGCCGGCGTCCTTGTCGGCCTGGTCGTGCTCGACGTCGATGGTGGCGGAGGCACGGTAGTCGGCCACGATCGAGGGCACCGCGTTCCGGCAGGCGTCCAGGTAGGCGGCGCGGATGTCGGTGGGGATGGCCTGGGGGTTCTGGTGCCAGATGTCGAGGAAGTGGCCGAAGAAGGCGTCAGGAGCCGCGGAGATCATCTGTTCGGGAAGGCCCGGAGGCTGGGCCATGAGGTAGAGGTGGAAGCCGATGGCGGCGGTGGTGCCGTGCATGACCTGCCACATGTCCAGGGTGGGCAGGACGTCCAGGCAGGCAAGGTGAGTGATCGCCGCGGGGTGGTCGAGGCCGGCGCGGAAGGCGACCAGGGCGCCGCGGTCGTGTCCGGCCAGCGCGAAGCGGTCGTGGCCGAGGGCGCGGGCCAGGGCGACGATGTCGGCGGCCATGGCGCGCTTGGCGTACGCGGTGCCGTCAGCCGTCCCGGCGGGCTTGTCGCTGGCGCCGTAGCCGCGCAGGTCGGGGCAGATGACGGTGTGGTCGGCCGCGAGGTCGGCTGCGACGTGCCGCCACATCAGGTGGGTTTGCGGGAAGCCGTGCAGCAGCACGATCGGGCTGCCGGTGCCGCCGACGGCCGTGTGGAGGGCGACACCGTCGGCGACGGGGACGCGGTGGTAGTCGAAGTCGGGAATGGTCGGTGCCATGGTGAGCCGTTCTTGTTCACTCGAAGGGCGCCCGCCGGTCGGCGGACATCATCGAGCGTGCCGCCCGCGAATCAGCATCCGGTCAGCGCGTACCGTGAGGGCCGGAAGTGCGCTGGGGAGGTGAGGGGATGGAGCGGGTCACGTTCGGGGTGCTCGGCCCGGTGGTGGCCTGGGACGGCGGCGGTGCCGATGTGGCGTTGAAGGGCCCGCGGCACCGCGCGGTGCTCGCGCGGCTGATCATCGCCCGCCGCCGCGTGGTGCCCCTCGCCCGCCTGGTGGACGACCTGTGGGACGAGCCCCCGAAAGGTGCGGCCGGCGCCGTGCAGACCTTCGTCGCAGACCTGCGCCGCGCTCTGGAGCCGGACCGGCCGCCGCGGGCCCCCGCCCGGTTGCTCGTCACGGAGGGGCCCGGGTACGCGCTGCGCGCGGCGCCGGACGGCGTCGATGCCTGGCGGTTCGCGGCGGCGGTCGGCGCAGCGGCGTCGTCGCCGCCTGCCCAGGCGCTGGAGCAGGTGAAGGAGGCGATGGGGTGGTGGCGGGGACCTGCCTACGCCGAGTTCGCGCAGGAGGAATGGGCCGGCGGTGAGCGCTCCCGCCTGGCCGAATTGCGGCTGCAGGCGGTGGAACTGCAGGCGCAGGCCCGGTTGGACCTCGGACTGGCCGCCGAGGCGGTGCCTGACCTGGACGCGCACCTCGTCGAGCACCCTTGGCGCGAGGATGCGTGGCGGCTGCTGGCGCTGGCGCTGTACCGCATGGGCCGCCAGGGCGACGCGTTGAGTGTGCTGCGCAGGGCCCGTACGACTCTGGCCGATCAGCTGGGGTTGGACCCGGGCCCGCGGCTGCGCCGTCTGGAGGCGGACATCCTGGCCCAGGATCCACTCCTGGACGCTGCGCCCGGCCCGGTGCCTGCGGCGGCCCGGCTGTGGGAGCAGGCCACGGCGACGTACCACCGCACGGTCGCGGCCGGGGCTCGGACCCGGCTGGAATCCACGGTCGGCCTGCTCCGGAACCTCGCCATGACCGGAGGCGGCGGTCTTCGGGCGGCGCAGGAGCACCGGCTGGCGGCGGTCATGGCGGCGGCGGAGTTCGGTGACCCCGAGCTGACCGCCCGGGTGATCGGCGCCTTCGACGTGCCCGCCATCTGGACCCGCAGCGACGACGCGCAGCAGGCGGAGCGGATCGTGGCCACCGCCGAGCGCACGCTGGCCGCCTTGCCCGGCGATCCGTCGTATGACGCGGCACGCTGCCGCCTGCTGGCCACGATCGCGCTGGAGATGCGCGGCACCCGCTCAGAGCGCGGACCGCAGGCCGCACGCGAGGCGGAGGAGATCGCCCGCCGCCTGGACGACCCGGCGCTGCTCGCGTTCGCTCTCAACGGGGTGTACATGCAGTCGTGCACCCGGGCGGGCCTGGCGCCGCGGCGCGACACCGTCGGCGCGGAGCTCCTCGCGCTGGCCACCCGGCACGGTCTGGTGACCTTCGAGGTGCTCGGGCACCTGATCCGGTTGCAGGCCCGCAGTGCGCTCGGCGACTTCCGGGCGGCGGACGCACACGCCGCCGCAGCGGACCGCCTGGCGGAGCGCTACGAACGGCCGCTGGTGGGTTGCTTTACCGACTGGTATCGCGCGCTGAGGTTGGCTGCTGTGGGGCAGCCCGCGCAGGCGGAGGCCGCTTACCGGGTCGCCGCCACGCGGCTGGAGGGCGCCGGGATGCCTGGGGTGGAGCAGGGCCTGCTGGCCTTGGCGCTGTTGTGCCTGCGCCTGGTGGACGGCACCCGGTCCGCGCTCAAGGCGGCCGAGCAGGTGGACCTGGAAACCGACTGGGGCCCCTACCGTCCCTGGGCCGAGCCCTTCGCCTTGCTGCGCGGCGGGCATCGCGCCGATGCTGGGGCAGCGCTGCGGGCGCTGCCCGAGCCGCCCGCGGACCTGATGTACGAGGCGCTGTGCTGCCTGCAGGGCGCGGTCGCCCTGGAGGTGGGCGATCAGGTCGTGCTCGCCCAGGCGCGCGCTCGGCTGTTGCCGGCCGCCGGTCAACTGGCGGGCGCGGGCAGCGGCATGATCACTCTCGGGCCCGTCGACAGGTGGCTCGCGGCCTTCACCGCTGCGCTCGGTCCTTCGTCGTCGCCGGGCCCGCGAACATGAGCCAGGCCGCGACCAGGCTCCAGGGGCGTGGGCGGAGCCGTCCGGTAGGCCCCAGGTCGATGTCCACGGCGCGCGCAGGGTGCCCGCGGTCGCACGGACTCGTCACCGGAGCGGCGCGGCCGTAGGCGCGGGCCCGTACCTCATGCGCCAGGCCGGGCGCCGGCTGCGCACGGCTCGAGGTCCGGTTCCCCGGCGAGGCCGGGATCGCTGAGCGGAGACCGCGTTCGGGCGGGCGCGCGGCGGGACAGCAGGTATCCGGTCAGCGCGGCGGCGAGGCCGGCCAGCCCGGCCGCCGCGAAGCCGCCCGCCGGCACGGAGACGTCGATCGCCACCCCGACGAGCGGGGATCCGAGCGCGAAACCCGCGCTCGCCGCCGAGGATTGCAGGCCTGTCGCCTCGCCCCGCACGCCGGCCGGCGCCAGCCGGCTCACCGCGTCGGCCACCGTGGAAAGGGTCGGCGCGGTGAGCAGCCCGGCGCCGACAACGGCCACGCACAACCAGGGCCAGTCGTGGGCAAGCCCGGCGGGAATCGTCACGAGCCCGAGCAGGCCGAGCAGCAGCCACGTGGGCACCGGCCGGGACAGCGCGCCGTAGATCAGCCCGCCGGCGACGGAGGCCGCGCCGAACACGGCTATGACCACGGCGGCCCAGGACACCTGGCCTGCCTCTTCGAGCGTGGCGACGATGGCGAGGTCGACGCCGCTGAGCAGCGTCGTGGTGCCGAACACCATCGTCAGTACGGCGATCATGCCGGCGCCCAGCCACTCCCGGCGTGGGGGCCGTCCGGCCGCGCCGGCATCCGCCTCGTCCTCGGCCCGCAGCGGCGGGTTGAGCAGGGCGATCCCGGCTCCGCCGGCCACGATCGCGGCGCCGACCCCCCATGCCACCACGCCGGGGGACATGGTGGCCGCACACAGGATCACCACCGCCGGGCCCACTATGTAGGACAGCTCGCCCTGCACCGATTCCAGCGCGAACGCGGCCCGGCGCTGTCCCGCCGTCGTCATCGCGGCGATCGCCTGCCTGGTCACCGGCTGGGCCGGCACCATCAGCAGACCGGCCGCGAAGGCGGCGCCCAGCAGGATCCCGTACGGCAGGAGCGGCACGCTCAGCCAGAACACGGCCTGCAGCGCGACGGTGACCAGCAGCACGGTACGCAGGCCGCGCCAGTCGATCATGCGGCCGAGCAGCGGCCCGCCCAGCGCCACCCCGGCGGTCAGAGCCGCCGCGACGCCACCCGCTGCCGCGTAGCTCATGCCCAGGCCCAGCACGACATACATGGTCAGCGCCATCACGTCAGCCGTGATCGCGGCACGGGCGAGCAGCGAAACGCCCAGCAGCGACGCCATCCCTGGCACGGCGAGTACCTGTCGGTATCTGGTCACCTGCGCGACGCTAGGTCATCCGTTATGCCATAGGAAGTGACTAATTCGTTGGGGCTGGCATAATCAATGCTTATGGCCCGAGATCTTGAGATCACGTTGCTGCGGTCGTTCGTCACCGCCGTGCGGGCGGGCAGCATCAGCCGCGCCGCGACGGCGCTCGGACACACCCAGCCCGCGCTCAGCCAGCAGTTGCGCAAGCTCGAGAGCACCGTCGGCCGTCCGCTGCTCTACCGGTCGCCATCGGGCGTCTCGCCGACCCGAGCCGGCGAGGAGCTCCTGCCGTACGCCGAACGCATCCTCTCGCTCTCCGCACAGGCGCTCACCGAAACCGGTCGCGCGCTGACCGGCCGCTGCGGCGTCGGGTTGCTCGAGGACCTCGCCGCGTCCCAGCTTCCGCAGGCCCTCGCCGACCTGGCCCGGCTGCACCCCGGCGCGACGCTGGAGGTGCTCAGCTGTTCCAACGCCGCGATGCGGGAGGCCTACGACACGGGCCGCGTCCAACTCGTGCTCGACGAGGTGCCGGACCTTCCCGGGCCGCCGCGCTGGACGGTGCGCCGCCCGCTGGTCTGGGCGATCGGCCAGGGGGTGGACGTGGCTGCCGATCCGCTGCCGGTGGTGCTGTTCTCGAACACGTGCTCCTGGCGTACGTCGGTGCTGGAAACGCTGGAACGCGCCGACCGGCCCTGGCGGGTGGCGTTCGAAAGCAACAGCCTGCTCGGTGTGCTCGCCGCGCTACGGGCCGGGCTCGGCGTCGCGGCGCTCATGCCCGCGAACCTCGAACCTGCCATGGCCTGCCACGACGCGGACGCCCTGCCCGCCCTGCCGGACGTCGAGCTGGGTCTCGCACGGCACCCACGGACCAAGGGCGATCCGCTGATCGATGCCGTGGAGACCGCACTGCGACGCATGATCTGAGTTTCGCCACCGGTCACCGCCACCGGGTTTCCCGGCTGCCCGGAGTGTTCGGAGCCCGTCCTGGCGCTCGCCTTCATCGCCAGGCTCTGATCTCCTCGGCCAGTCCCTTGAGGGACTCGACCGGGTGCTCGACCTCCGTCCAGGGCGGCGTGAGGTCGGTGGGCTCGAAGCGGGGCACCACGTGGAGGTGGAAGTGGAAGACGCTCTGCCAGGCCGTCTCGCCGCTGGCGTGCCAGAGATTCACGCCAGGAGCCCCGAGCGCGCCGACGATCCGTCGGGACACCTCGACCGCGGTCCGCATGACGTGTGCCGCCGTCTCTGCCGGGATCTCCCCCAGGTCTCGGTGGTGCGCTCTTGGGACGACCAGGGTGTGCCCCCTGGTGGCCTGGGCGATGTCGAGGAAGGCGATGGCGTGCTCGTCCTGGTGGATGGTCTGCGCAGGCTCGGTGCCGGCGACGATGCGGCAGAAGACGCAACTCATGACCGGCATGATCACAGCAGGCCGAGCCTGCCGGCAAAGGCGTTTCAGACGGTGACGGCCACTCAGGCCGGCCGGCACCCGGGCGGTGTGTCCAGGAAGGGCGCACGGGTGCCGGCGGGATGCGCTACCGGGCCTCTCAGGCCGCCGAGCCGGTGATGCGGAACGGCACCTCGGCGATGTTCGACATCACGCCGAGCTCGCGCAGGTCCTGGGCGTCGATGCGGCCGTCGCCGGTGAGATCCTTCACCGTGTCGGGTGCGTCGTCGAGCACGCCGTTGCGGTTCAGGTCGGCCACGACCGCGACGGTGAGCACGCTACGGACGTCCTTTCCGAACAGCGGCTTGCCGACCAGCCAGGAATCCCACAGCTTCACCGCGCTGCCGGCCTCGTCCCGCCCGGCCACACCGGTGACGTTGAACAGGTTGGCCAGGTTCGTGCCCGGTCCTGAGAAGCCGGTCGTCGTGGAGAGCAGCACCACGAGGCCGGGCAGCTTGTCGTCCTTGCCGGGGCCGAACGTCCCCGTCCCACCCTGGGGGCCGGTGACCTGCGGTCCGCTCCATCCGGCCGCCTTCAGCCCGTCGCGGTAGCCGACGGAGAGCTCCACCATCCAGGCGGCACCTTCCACACCGGTCGCCGTGTCGGCCTTCGGCGAGTGAACCTGCACGTGGGCGCGCCGCTCGGACCCGCTGTCCCGCTGGGCCAGGGCCGGCACCGCGAGGGTGGCGGCGGCGGTCACGGCGACTCCGAGCACCACTGTCCGGACAACTGCTCGCATGGTTGTTCCCTTCTCTGTCGCTGATGACGAGGGGGTGTACGGAGACGAGGCGGTCGGTGTTCACCCGACAATGGATGAACGCCGCAGCGATGTGTTCCGTATGTCCATCGGAACGACAGGGCAGGAGGAGACGTGCGGCTGGATGACGAGACCACCTTGCGGGCGGTCTATGACGATTACGGAGGCGAGTTGTTCGCCTTCGCCAGGAGGTCCCTGGGCGACACGGGGTTGGCCGAGGACGCGGTGCAGGAGACCTTCGTGCGGGCGTGGCGTACGGCGGGGCGGTACGACCACAGGCAGTCGTCTCCCCGGACGTGGTTGTTCGCGATCTGCAGGAACGTGGTGATCGACCTCTTGCGCGCGCGTTCCGTGCGGCCGCAGCTCTCCGACGGCCAGGAGAGCGACGTGCCCGGAGACACCGGCCTGGAAAGGTTGCTTCTCGGCATGCAGGTCGAAGAGGCGTTGCGGCGGTTGTCCCCCGAACAACGGCACATTCTCGTGGAGGTGCACCTGCGAGACCGCGCGCCCGCCGAGGTCGCCGCCGAGCTGCGCATACCCTCGGGTACGGTGCGCAGCAGGGTGTTCTACGCGCTCAAGGCACTGCGCCTGGTGCTGGAGGAGATGGGGTGGGAAGGTGACTAGCTGCCGCGACTATCACGCTCTGCTGGGTATGCACGCGCTGGGGCGCCTTCCCGAGGCCGAGTTGGCGACCCTGCTGGCCCACACCGACGGCTGCCCCGCGTGCAGGGCCGAACTCGCCTCCCTCGACCAGGTGGCCGGCGCCCTCGGTCACGCCAATCCCGACCGGGTCGCCGCTCGTCCCGCGCCGCCGCCCTGGCTGCGTGACAGCGTGGTGGCCGCCGTCGGCGTCCGGCACCTGAACCGGCGCAGGCGCAGGCGCTTGCTGGCGTGGTCCGGCGGGCTCATGACCGCCGCGGCCTCGGCCGCCTTCGTGGTGACGGTGCTCGTGTCAGGCGCCGAAGGGCACACCGTGACCTACGGGGCGCGGGGTATGCAGATCACCGCCGAGTTGGCCGCCCGCCAGTGGGGTACGGCCGTGAACCTGAAGGTCAGCGGCCTCGACAACGGTCAGCGTTACCTGGTCTGGCTCGAACGGGCGGACGGCAGCCGGGTCCCCGCGGGCAGCTTCACCGCCAGAGGCGCGGGGGCGACCATGGAGCTCTCGGCGGCCGTCCAGGGTGACGACGCCGTCGCCCTGGGGCTGAGCACCGTGCCCGGCGGCCCGGCCGTCCTGCGCGCCCCGATCAGTGGCTGACGGTCGGCTGATCGGCTCCTCGGCCCGGCTTCTGCTCATGTCCGCCATGGGCGCCCTCTGGCCCGGAGGACGCCCGCCGGGGAGAACCCGAGCCCGAAGAGCCGGCTGGGACACCGCCGGCGCGGGGCCACGAGGGCCCCGCGCCGGCCGGTGCTCAGCGGAAGGACGTGCTGTCAGCCCATGCCGCCCATTCCACCGAACCAGGTGTCGAACAGATCGATGATGTCGTCGGCGATCTTCTGGCCTCGGGCGCCCAGTTCGGCGGTCGCGGCACCTCTCCGGTTCGTCTCGATCTCGTACTTCTCCGGCTTGAAGATCTGCTTCTCGGCCTGGCCGGAGCCGCCGCGCGGCAGGTTCGACGGTGGCCTGCCCTGCGGATACATCCGGCCGTTGCCGTAGACGGTGTAGGACTGGGTGGGCTGGACGGAGCCGTCGTTCCGGTAGACCTGGCTCGGCCGTGGCTGTGCCGGCTGCCGGTTCGCCTTGGGCGGTGAGTGCCGCTGCTGTGCCCGGTGGCTGGTGGGCCGGCTGGCCGGGCGTGAGCGCGCGTGCTGGATCCCGCGCGGGATCCGGCCGGCCCGCTGGTTGCGCCGCTGGGCGGCCAGCGCCATCCGCCGCTTGGCCGCCGCCTCGCGGGCCGCCTTCCTGGCCTGTCTCCGGGCCGCCATCGCGGCACGTCGCCTCGCCGCGGCCTCCCGCGCCTTCCTGGCCGCCTCGGCCGCCTTCTTCCTGGCCGCCGCCAGCCGCCGCTTCTTCGCCTCGGCGAGGGCCCGCTTCCTGGCCGCCTCCCTGGCCCGCTTCTTGGCCTCCTCCTCGGCTCGTTTCCTGGCCTCGGCCAGGGCCCGCTTCCTGGCCGCCTCCCTGGCCCGGCGGATCGCCGCCTGCCTGAGAGCGCGCTGGGCCGCTCTCTTGGCGAGGTAGCGGGCCCCGAGCCGGACACCGACGGCGACCACGACCCAGACCCACTGCCCGTCGGGGTCGCTCATGCTCACGGGGCTGTTGTTGGCGTAGGCGTAGGCGTTGAGCTGCTGCGGGTCCACATCGTCGATGATCGGGTCCACCGACAGGAAGCGGCCGTTCCTGGGGTCGTACTCGCGGGCGCCCAGGTGGACCAGCCCGGTCGTGGCGTCCTGCGTGCCGCCGACGAATCCGCGCTGCCCCGGCCACCACGGCGGCGGCGCGCCCCGGTTCTCGCCGAACGGAGTCGTCCTCCGTACGGCCAGCTCGCCGCTCCCGGCGTTCACCGCGGCCTGCGCGGTGCCCTGGTGGTCGTTGGCCAGCAGGTAGACCTGGTTGTCGTGGGTGCGTACCGCGATGGGCTGGTCGTTGACGGTGTAGTAGCGGGTCTGCTCCACCGCGTCCTTGGCGACGTCGAAGCGCAGCTCCATGTCGTCGACGTAGAGCGTGGCGTCGGCCGGCGTCCTGCGGATCAGCCGGTCGCCCTCCGCGTCGTAGACGAAGGACGTCGTCCTGCCCGCCTCCGTCACCGACTCCAGGTTGCCTTCGGCGTCCCAGACCAGGCTCTGGTCGGAGGTGCCGACCTTGCGCCTGGTGGTGTTGCCCGCGGCGTCGTATTCGAAGAGGTCCGTGCCGACGGCCTGCAGCGCGTGCGGCTGATTGCCGCCCGCCGGCGGATAGGTGGAGGAGCGGACCGTCTCGGCCGCGCCGCCCCAGGCGTGCCTGGTCTCCTTGGTCCGGTTGCCGGTGGAGTCGTAGGCGTAGCTGACCGCGTACGGCGCCACGCCGCCGATCGTGTCCGGCTGCGGGCCGCCGGCGGCGCAGTCGTCGGTGGCCGTCCAGGCGGAGGTCAGGCGGCGCAGATGGTCATAGGCGAAGCACTGCGTGTCCTGACCGCTCGCCCCCCTGTCGGCGATCTTGGTGATGTTGCCGACCGCGTCGTAGGTGTAGCCGAGGTCCAGGTCGGTCGCGGCGGCGCCCTCCCTGTCCAGCCGCATGCCGGTCAGCCTGCGGGTGGACTCGTCGTGGGTGTAGGTGAGCCAGGTCTTCCTGCCTCCGGTGCCCAGCTCGTACTGCAGGGTCTCGCCCAGCTTGGAGTAGCGGGCCGCGGTGACGTACGACGACAGGCCGGTGACCTTGGTCGGCTGGCCCAGCTCGTCGTAGCTGTAGACGACCGACTCCGCCTCCAGGCCGCCGGCGGCAGGGAAGGTGACGGACTGGACCTGGTCGTCGAGCGTGTAGCGGGTGTTGAGGACGTACGAGCCCGCCAGCTTGCCCTCCCGCTCGGGGATGGTGACGGTCTCGCGCAGCGGGCGGTAGTCGGCGTCGACGGCGTTGATCTCCGCCTTGTACGCCTGCCCGCCCACGTACCGGATGCTGGCGTTCCTGTGGCCCTTGGCCAGCGCGTCGTACTTCCATTCGGCCAGCAGCGTGCCGGTCGCGGAGTTCTCGCGCAGCTCCTTCTCCCGGCCCAGCTCGTCGTAGACGTACCACAGGGTCCTGCCGCGGGCGTCGGTGGTGCTGACGAGCTCGTCGGCGTCGTTGTACGTCATCGTCGTGACGCCCTTGTCGGGGTCCTCGGTCTTGATCTCCCTGCCGCGCAGGTCGTAGTGGTGGCGCCACACGTTGCCCGCCGCGTCGGTCACCGTCGACAGCCGTCCGGCGTGGTCGTAGGTGTACCTGGTGGAGTCGTACTCGCCGGTCGGGGTCGCGCCCTTGTACTGGCGCAGCTCGACCAGGCGGTCCTCGGCGTCCCCGATGCGGGTGGTCGCCGTGCCGCCCGGGGGCGGCGTCACGTGGATCCTGTCGCCCTCCTGCCTGGAGGAGACCCGGTACTTCTCCACGCCCTTCGCCTTGAAGATCTGGGCGTTGACCTCACCCACGCCGTCGAAGAGGGACACGACCTGCGTGGGCACGTCGGCGTCGGCCACCGCCAGCAGGTCGGTGGAGGGCGTCCCGGTCGCGAAGTAGCCGGTGCTGGCCTTGGACTGCTCGCCCAGGGAGTTGTAGAAGGTGTCGGTGATCGTGCGGCCGTCGCGCAGCGCTGGGTCCTGCGTCTGGTCGTCCCTGGGCGCGGGTTCCTGGGTCTGGCGCTCGCGGGTCAGGCCGTCGTACAGCTCGTGGCTGGCGGTGTAGCCGCCGTCGGCGCGCAGCGTCCTCGTGGTGACGACGCTGGGGCCGTCGGCGCGCATGACGTAGGAGTACTCGGTGCTGGGCGACTGTCCTGCCGCCTTGCTGCGGTCGGCCTGCCAGACCTTGGTCAGGCGGCCGAGCGCGTCGTACTCCAGGTCGACGCGGCGGTTGTTCACGTCGACCTCGGCCACGGGCTCGCCCCAGGCCGGTTCGAGGAACGTACGGCCGACGTGGCCGAGCTGGTTGGTCTCGGTCATCTCGGCGGGAAGGACGCCGGTGGCCGGGCTGTAGGCGGTCACTGACCTGGTGCCGACCGCGTCGGTCTCGCTGGTCTCGCGGCCGTAGACGTCGTAGGTGTGGGTGCTGTCGGTGATCGTCGCGCCGTCCCCGGAGACGAGCTGCTGGACCGTGGTCACGTCGCCCTTGGTCGGGGCCTGGCCGTACGCCTTGCCGTCGTACTGGACCTTCTCGTCGGAGATCACGTCACCGGCGGCCAGCGCGGACACGGCGGTGCCGCAGCTCGCGGCGACCTTCTGGACGCGGCTCGGGTAGTCGAGCATCCAGCTGGCGTCGTCGCGGGCGTAGGTGTAACGGGTGCACTGGTCGTCGTCGGGCGCGGCCAGGTCGCCCTTCTCCTCCACCTGCGTGAGCAGGCCCTTGGTGTCGTACGCGCGCTCCTCGCCGGTACGCCGCCAGGTACCGCCGGGCAGCGCCGTACGGGTGACCATGGACTTGGCCTCGACCACGTGCGCGGCCTTGGTGACGCCGCCCTGCGTGGACTGCGCGGTCCGCACCGACCACGGCTGCTCGACGGCCGCCTTCAGGACGGCCCCGCCGTCGCCGTCGTAGAGGATCTCCTCGTGCTCGAAGCCGGAGTACTGGTCGAGGTCGTCCAGTTTGGCGCCCTCGGAGTCCTCGACCTGGACGCTGCGCCTGGATCCGTCGGCCTGCTTGTCGCCGTCCATGCCGCGGAAGTACCGGAACTCGGTGAGCGTGCGCTTGGTGTCCTGCCCGTCGCCCTCGCGCACCCGTACCCGCCCGAACCCGCGGAAGTCCGACCACGTGCGGTGCTCGGGCTTGACGAGGATGTTCTCGGCGAAGTGCCAGGCGGCGCCGTCCAGGTACTCGTAGCTGGTGACCACGTTGGGCGAGGCGGCGACCCGGTCCACCTCCACCGTCTGCGCCACCACGTACTTGTGGAACCAGTCGGTGACCTCGGTCTCGTTCTGCGGCGTCCAGCGCTGCGGGAAGCACCGCTTGGTGTTCTTGTCAGCCGCCGGCAGTTCGCCGGGCCTGCACTCGGCGGGGGCGTAGTTGATCCTCAGCTCGCCGCCGGTCCCGTTGTCGACCGCCTGGACGCGCCACTTGACCAGCGGGGCGCGGCCCTCGGTGGCGTCGACCCGGTTGGGCAGCTGGACGCCGACGAAGGTGGTCCTGGGCAGCGTGATCGTGCCGCCCACGTGGCCGGTCTGCTGGATCGAGGCCAGCCACAGCGACGGGCTGAGGCCGTCACCGGTGGCGGGGAACTGGTGGGTCAGCGCCCAGGAGTCCACCGCGTAGTACTGGCCGGAGCCGTTGCGGACCTGGGTGGTGACCTTGGTCAGCCGTTTGCGGGTGAAGAACGTCGGCGTGAGGCGGTCGACGCACTTCACACCGGCGTCACAGATCTGGTCGAACGGGACGTCCGGCCAGTGGCCGGCGGTCTCCTTCTTGAGCTGGTCGGCGGCACAGGTGACGGTGCCGCTGGGCAGGCAGCGCTCGGCCACCTCGAACAGCACGCGGGCCGCGGGGGCCGTGGTGAACAGCTCGTTCTGCAGGTAGCCGTAGTCGATGCGGGTCAGGTAGGCGCCGCGGACGTACTGGGTGCCCAGCTCAGGCTTGGAGTTGCGGCCGTAGTGGTTGGTCTCGCGCTCGTACCAGTACGTGGTCGCGTTCCCGTGGGTGTCCCTGACGTGGTCGAGGTTCCACCGGTAGGCCTGCTGGCACCAGGCGTTGGCCGGGGTGCTGGAGTAGCAGGGCTCGCCGCTGTTGTTGCCGAACACCGGCACCGTCTGCACCGACTTGGTCTCCGGCTTGCCGCTCGCCCAGCCGGGCAGGCGGTTGAGGCCGAAGGTGTACTGGGTGCCGTCGGCGGTGGTGACGCGCCAGTATTCACCGTTGTCGTCGCCGTTGGCGGCCCCTGTGAGGTACTCGATGCGGGTGCCGTCGTCGCGCTTGGGCCGCCACTGCCTGGTCGTGGCGTCCTTGACCAGCTCGACGGCGGAGCTGCCGAGCGCCAGGATGGCGTTGTCCTGGTCCCAGCACAGGTCGCCGGTCTTCTTGCCGTCGATCATGCAGGACTTGTAGCGGCGCTCGACATAGCCGCCGGGGTTGAGCTCGAAGCCGTCACCGGCCCAGGACGCCTGGTTGTTGGTGGAGGCGGTGCGGCCGTCCATGCTCTGCGAGGAGTAGGCCAGCGAGATCTCCGGCTCGTCGCCACCCAGCGCGGGCGGCGTGCGCAGGTCGTAGTCCCAGGTGAAGTCGCCGGTCTGGGTGCCGACGCTCCAGTCGGCGGAAGGCGACAGGGAGGTGGCCGAGTGATCGCCGGACTGGCCGGAGGCGGCGGCCGTGAGCGCGTACACGGCGCCGGTCTCGACCTCGGCGGTCAGGGTGCCGGCCTTGGCGTCGTTCTCGCTCTTCACCGGCTCGGGCGGCGCGCAGTCGGTGGCGGCCGCGTCGAGCGCGCACTCGTCCAGCCTGACCATCCGCAGCCGGGCGCCGTAGTCGCCGCCGTAGGCGTAACGGAAGCCGGAGTAGTCGATCCGCAGGCGCGTCTTCCCGCCCGCCTTTGCCGTCGCGACGCCCTGGCCGGGGGAGACGCGCATCGCCAGGCCGAGCCGGTCGGTGTCGAGCAGTTCCACGCTCACCGGCTCGGCGGCGGCCTTGGCTTCCCCTCGCCGGGGGGCCAGCTTCACCGGGAACCCGGCCGCCACGGTGGTGGCGCCGCCCAGCTCGGCCTTCTGTGGTTCGGGCCAGGTGATGCGCGGCGGCGCCTTCCACGCCTGTTTCTGCACGGGATCGGCCATGGGCGGCCGGACAGGGACCGGCTGTCCCTTGACCGGCGTCTCCTTCTGCACGGCCGGGGCCGGGCGAGGGGCGGCCGCGGCGGGCATGGCGTACACCAGCGGCACCACCAGGAGGACGGGGAGCATGGTCGCGAGCCTGCGTGGCCAGGGCGACTCGCGCCTGGGCTCCTGGAAACGGTTCCAGGACAGGTCGGGAAGGTCAGGTTCCGTGGACGGCGGAAAACGATTCCAGCGGGATTCGGGCAGCTCTAACTCATCCGGCAGATCCATGAACTCTCCCAGTCGGGGGGTGCGGTGCGGGAGTTACTGGGCGGCTAGCTGGGCGATGTGCTCGGCGCTCAACACGCCGTCATAGGCGCGGACGTCGTCCACCGTCCCCGGCCAGAAGCCGGTGAAGGCGCCCGCCGTCCTGGTCCGGCCCAGCTGCAGCGGGCCGGTGGCGTTCCATGCGCTCACGTGGTCGGTGACGGTGGTGGTGGACAGGCGGCCGTTGACGTAGATGCGGAGCTGACCGGCCAGCGGGTCGTACACGCCGGCGATGTGGGTCCATTCCAGCGGGTTGGGGATGTCGTCGGAGCGGGTGCGGACGAGGGCGGCCGTGTCGGTGTCGGCGGCGGCCATGCCGAGGGTCCACCGTTGCCGTTCCTTGTCGAAGCCGAGCTGGAACCCGGCCGCCCTGGCGCCCGGCTGGGCCACGGCCGCGCTGTCGCGGGTGGGCAGGTAGTCGAGCTGGGTCCAGGCGGCCACGGTGAACCCGTTCCTGGTGTTGACCACGGGTGCGCCGGTCTGGGCGTACCCGTCGACGCCGTCGAGCGCGAGCGCGCCGTCCAGCCAACCCGACGTCCACGAGGCGGCTCCGGACAGCGTCGCGGCCGTCGCCCGGCCCGAGGAGTCGGCCGACGACAGGCCGGACTCCTCATCCAGCTTCCAGTGGCCGACCAGCGTGGCAGCGCTGTTGACCAGCTCGGCGAGCTCGTCGGCGAACAGGGCGCGGCCGTAGGCCCGCACCTCGTCGACGTCCCCGGGCCAGTGCTCCGCAGCCGCCCCGCCGACCTTCCCGCGGCCGATCGTGAGGGGGCCCGCGGCGTTCCACGGCGGCGTGACGGCCACCGTGGCCTCCAGCCTGCCGTTCACGTAGAGCGACACCTGGCCCGCCGCCGAGTCGTAGACACCGGCCAGGTGGGTCCACTCGTTCAGCCTCGGCGCGGCCGCCGACAGGGCGCGCACCACCGGCGCGCCGTCGGTGTCCGAGCCCGCCACGGTCAGCGCCCAGCGGTCGTCGGCCTTCGCGTACTGCAGGGCGAACGCGCCCGTCCTGCCGCCCTCCTGGGTGACGGCGGTGGCGGAGGCGGCCGTGCCGGTCAGGCGGGCCCAGGCGCTGACGGTGAAGTTGCGGCTGGTGTCGATCACCGGGCCCGAGGTCTGGGCGTAGGCGCCGGCCAGCCTGAGCGCCGTGCCGGTCCTGCCGGAGGTCCAGCTCGCCCCGTACAGCGTCGCCGGGTGGGCGTTCCCGGTGTCGGCCGCCAGGGTGCCCTGGCCCTCGTCCAGCGCCCAGTGGCCGCTGGGGCCCCGGCCCGCGTTGACGTTGAAGACGTAGGTGCGGATCGGGCCGAGTTGGCCCGCGCGGTCCTTGCTGCGTACCGACAGCACGTTGGGGCCGTCGTGGCGCGGTGTCAGCGCGATCGTGGCGCTGCCGTCCTGGCCGGGCCCGGCCTCCGTGGCGGGCGCGGAGTCCAGACCCCAGACGTAGGCGGCGACGTCGGGGACGCCGTTCGGGGCGAACGTGAACGTGCCGGCGAGGCCGACCCCGTCGCTCCAGCCGTTCTCGGCGTACTGGGGCGAGGAGATCTCCGGTTCCCTGCCGGGGGCCGTGGTGTCCACGGTGGCCTCGCACCAGGGACTCCACGCGCTGGTGGCCTTGCCGTCCTCGGCGCGCACCCGCCAGCGGATCAGCGCGCCGTCGGCGTACAGGCTCGACGGGATCGTCGCGTAGAAGGCCGTGCCCGTCGACCCCATGGGGGTGAGGTGCTCGCCCGTCTTCATCCCGGCGGCGTTGTACCACTCGAAGCGGCCCTGGACCGAGTTGTCGGTGTCCTTCAGCTTGGCCCACAGCTTCGGTGTGGCGGTGCTGACGATCGGCCGTCCGTCGCCGGAGACGCAGGGGCCGCCCGGGTCCGACCAGACGTCGGCCGCCACCGGGTTGCCGGGCAGCGAGTTGTACTCGATGACCAGGCTCGGGTTGTTCTTGAACTTCTTCCAGGCGTAGACGTCGGTCTCGCTGGTGGCGCGCAGGCCGATGGTGACGTTGGGCCACTTCTTGGCGGCGGCGTCCACGACCTGCGAGGTGACGTCGAACTCGACGCCGCCGGGCATGCAGGCCGAACCCCAGCCCTTGGCCACGTTCACGGTGGACAGCAGCCTGACCCACGTGGGCTGCTTGTTCCAGGTGGTGCTCGCGCTGATGGGGTTGGTCGCCCAGGCCTCGACCTTGCGGGCGCTGCACGAGTAGGACCAGGTCTCGTACGTGCGTAGCGTCGCCTTGATGATCTGCTTGCCGTGGATGGTCGAGCCGGTGTTCATCTGGAAGAACGAGCGGTTCGTCTGCGACTCGACGTGGCCGACCCTGGCGACGTCGCTGGAGTTGAGGTAGTTGGAGTTGGGCCAGTTGCTCCAGACGGCCGTCCAGGCGTTGCGCGCGGCCGAGAAGTACGGGTCCAGGTAGACGGGGAAGCGGGTCTTCGGATCCGTGAGCATCTTCCTGTCGGGAAAGAGCCGCAGTTGCCGGCCCGACAGCCGCACGCCCATCGCGGCTTCGCGGGCCTCAGGGGAGCGGCCCTCCCTGAGCGCCTGCGGGCTGGTGATCCCCTCGGAGTCCCACATCTTCGGGGTGGGCGCGACGAAGATCGTGCCCTCGTTCCCGTCGACGGCCTCGAGGTTGCCCGCCTGGTCCGCCTCCACCGACAGGCCGGAGGCGGACAGCGGGAACGTCAGCTCCGTCATGCGCGCCGCGGCGGCTCGCGACTTGACCACCAGGACGTGGGAGAAGCCGTCCACGTCCGCGGTGACCTGCAGGTCCACGCCCGGCATGACCTCGGCGTAGGTGGCGGTGTCGCCCTTCAGCGTGGGCCTGGGCAGCGGGCCCTGCCAGCCGAGTTCCAGAGACTTGGCGCCGCGCGACAGCCTGGCCAACGGGGCGCCGCCGCCACCGGAGAAGGTCAGCCCCACCGCCGCCGCGGCCGGGCTGACCGTGCCGTCGGGGTTGGGACGGAGGGTGGTGTCGACGGGGACCCAGCCGCCGGACCCGCGTACGCGTACCGGGCGTACGTGCTGCTCCAGCGTGAGCGTGCCGTCCGGCTGGGCGAAGACCTGGCGGGTCTCCGTACGCATCGACGCGATCTCGACCTGCCGGCCGGTGCGGCGGGCCGCCGCGACCGCGGACTCCTCGCCGTTCGGACGCTCCTGGACGGTCTTCGGCGGCTCCGGCCCTTCGCCCGCCCGGGCGGGCACCGCCGGACAGATCGCCAAGACCAACGTCGCCGTGAGCAGCCCACGCAGTACCCGCATACGTCCTCGTCCAGGGTGAGCAGGGGTTACGCGCGGGACGGGCCACCCGCCCGGCGTCTCCACGATCTTCGATTGACGAACGGATTTTCACCCGGCCCCAACTGTCTGTCCAGGGTTCGGGTCATTCTCCTTAAAGGTTTCTTCAGGGATCGAATCCGTATGAAGATATTCGCCGGACGGCTCGGACGTGCCGCTCCGGCATCGGGACGGCAGGCCTGCCGCGCCGCCGGCTTGCCTCGCGGCCGTCCCGCACGCTGGTCCGCGCCACGAGCGTCGAGCCCGCTCAGTCGAGGTGAGGCCGCCCGGCCAGATCGTGTGGGTGAGCCCCGGCCCGCTGCCGCGCGACCTCCAGGTGGGTCAGTCGGCGAGGGGCGGGAGGGCGGCGACGGCCTCCTCACGGGTCGTGCCGGTCGCCTGGAGCAGGTCGATGACGATCGACCGGAATTGCGCGACCAGCACCCCGGCCGTGAACCCTTCGCTGTCTCCCGTGGGCGCCGCCGCCACCCGGACAAGGGCCTGCCGCGCTTCCAGCGCGTCGCGGCCCGAGGGAAGCTCGTCGCACAGCAGCCGGACGGCAGCCGCCAGGGCGCGCAGCGCGCCGGGCAGCCAGTCCGGGACGGCCAGGCCCTGGTCGAGGGCGACCAGCGCGCGGCGGGCCAGGACGCGGGCGTTGCGCAGGGCGTGGTCGACGGGCGTGGCCGCGGTCTCGTACCTCCGCAGCAGCTCCCGCCGCCGCCTGCGGCCCAGCGGGGAGATCACGGTGATCTCCCTGCTGGTCTGCAGGGCCTCGGCGAACAGTTCGACCGACTTCTGGGTGCCGCGCGCCTCCTCGAGCGCCGCCGCCGCCAGGTCAGGGTCCGACTTCTCCAGCGCCTCGGCGGTGTCGTCGAGCGCCGCGGCCAGCGCGTCCAGGGCCGCGGCGGCGTGCCGGTGCACGATGGTGGTGGTGCTGGGCGGCATCAGCGCCACCGCCGCGATGCCGAGGACGCCGCCGAGCAGGGCGTCCACCATCCGGTCCAGGCCGCCGGTGCCGGAGGGCGGCAGCAGGGTGGCGACGAGCACAGCCGACGAGCCCGCCTGCAGCACGATCAGTGAACCGCTGTCCAGGAGCACCGCCACCACCATGGCCAGCGCGACGACGAGGGCGATCTGCCACGGCCCCGACCCGATCCGGGAGATCAGCAGGTCGCCCACGCCGACGCCGAGCCCGACGCCGACCACCAGTTCGGCCACCCGGCGCAGCCGGGCGCCGAGCCCGACGCCGATGCAGAGCACCACGGCGATCGGCGCGAAGAACGGGCGCGCGTGGCCGAGCAGGTCCTTGGCCACCAGCCAGGCCACCGCGGCTGCCAGCGCGCACTGGATGATCGAGGGCGCCATGAGGCCGAGCCGGTCCATCCGCCCCCGCAGGTCGAGTCTCACGGCGCCAGCATGCCCGCAAAATATGACAAAGCGGTTACCTGGGGAAGCCTGGCAGCCGGCTGAACGCTCGCTGTCAGCCCTCGGGCCAGCTCCCGTCGGGGAACTCGCCCGTGCCGCTCTCGGCCGGTCGACCTGCTCAGCCTGGCGGCGGGCGCGGTGATCGACGCCAGGGCGCCGGCCCCCGCCAGGGACGTCCGCTTCGAACGGCTGGACGGCGGCCGCGCCGACTCCGCCCGGGGGCTCGACTCCGGCGGCACCGGGCTCGGGCTGTCGATCGCCGCGGCGCTGACGGAGGCGCACGGCGGCACGATCAGCGCCGCCTCGCCGCCGGGCGGGGGCGCACTGTTCCGGATCGGGCTGCCGGTCTACTCCAGCAGCTCCTCCAGCGCCCCCGCGGGCAGGTAGGGGGAGTAGAAGTCGCTGAGCGCCTGCCGGGCCAGGCGCGCGGCCAGCGGGCCGTCGCCCGCGCGGACGGCGGCCAGCGCCTCCTCGTGGTGGGCGATGCTGCGCAGCCGCTGCTCCGGCGCCCTGATCTTGTCGGCGATGAGGTCGAGCACGATGGAGCGGACCACGTCGCTGCAGATCTGGATCAGCTTGTTGCCGCTGGCCCGCGCGACGGCGTCGTGGAAGTCGACGTCGGCGGCGCTGAACGACTCGTAGCCGTCGGCGGCCCGCATGCGCGCGACCGCCTCGTCCATCTCCGCCAGCTGCGCGGAGGTGTGCAGCCTGGCGGCCAGCAGGTAGGCCGCGCCCTCCAGCACCATCCGGAACTGCACCAGCTCGGCGAGCGACAGCTCCTCCACCCTCGCCAGGGTGGTCATCGACTTGTGCAGCGCGGCCGGGGTGAACGGCAGGACCTCGGCGCCGTTCGGGTCGCCGGGACGCGACCTGACCAGGCCGCGCGCCTGCAGCACGCGCAACGCCTCGCGCACGGTCGACCGGCTGACCGAGAACTGCACCATCAGCTCCCGCTCGCTGGGCAGCCGCTCGCCCGGCCGCAGCTCACCACGCTCGACGGCGTGCTCGACCTGCTCGACGACACGCTCGTACGCGCGCACGGTTCGCACGGGCTCGAACTGAGGTCCGCCCATCAGCGCCCCCTCTTGACCGAAAAGTCCTGGGCTGGCAGTGTGCGTAGCCTACTGGTCAGACCAGTGCACTAGCCAGGAGGCTTGAGGCATGAGGCGCATCGGCATCTGGGTCGCCCTCGGCGGGCTCCTTCTCAGCACGGCATGCGGCGGCGGTGGCGGCGACGGCGCGGGCGACCGTGGCGCCGGGCCGGTGAGCTCGCAGCCCTCCACCCTGGCCGTCGGCTTCGTCGCCGAACCGGCCAACCTCGACTTCACCGCCACCGAGGGCGCGGCGATCCCGCAGGCGCTGCTGGTCAACGTCTACGAGGGCCTGGTCAAGCTGGACCAGGACGGCAGGATACAGCCGCTGCTGGCCGAGAAATGGGACGTCTCGTCCGACCGCAGGACCTACACCTTCACCCTCCGCAAGGGCGTGACCTTCACCAACGGTGCCCCCTTCACCGCCGACGACGTGATCTTCTCCATCGACAGGGTCAAGTCCGACTGGAAACTGAAGATCAAGACCCAGATGGACGTCGTCGACACGGTGGAGAAGAAGGACGACCACACCGCCGTCGTCACGCTCAAGCGGCCGAGCAACGGCTGGATGTACGCCATGGCCACCAGGCTCGGCGCGATGTTCAGCCGCACCGGCGTCGCCGACCTGGCCAACAAGCCCGTCGGCACCGGCCCCTACCAGCTCGGCTCGTGGCGGCGCGGCGACTCCATCCAGCTCGTCGCCAACGACACGTACTGGGGTCCCAAGCCGCAGGTCTCCCGGATCACCCTGAAGTACTTCAAGGACGCCACGGCGATGAACAACGCGCTGCTCACCGGCGGCATCGACGTCATCTCCGCCGTCCAGGCGCCCGAGTCGCTCGCCCAGTTCGCCGACCCCAACCGCTTCCAGGTCGTCGAGGGCACCACCAACGGCGAGGTCGTGCTGTCGATGAACAACGCCCGCCCGCCCTTCAACGACAAGAAGGTACGGCAGGCCGTCCGCCACGCCATCGACCACAAGGCCCTGCTCGACACCGCGTGGGCGGGACGCGGCCAGCTGATCGGCAGCATGGTGCCGCCCACCGACCCCTGGTACGAGGACAGGACCGGCGACTATCCCTACGACGTGGCCAAGGCCAAGGCGCTGCTCGGCGGCAGGACCTACACGGTGAAGATGCGCATCCCCAACCTGCCGTACGCGGTCGCCGCCGCGCAGGTGGTCAAGTCGCAGCTGGCCCAGGTCGGCATCACCGCCGAGATCGACCCGCTGGAGTTCCCCGCCCGCTGGCTGGACGTGGTGTTCAAGCAGGGCGACTACGACATGTCCATCATCAACCACGTCGAACCCCGCGACCTGGGTATCTTCGCTGACAAGTCCTACTACTTCCACTACGACAACCCAGCGTACGGCGCGCTCCTCGCCTCGGCCGACGAAGGGTCGGAGCAGCAGCAGGTGGACGACCTGAAGAAGGCCGCCAAGCTGCTGTCCGAGGACGCCGCGGCGGACTGGCTCTTCCTGTTCCCCAACCTCATCGTGGCCAAGAAGAACATCACCACCGGCCTGCCGAAGAACGCCATCGCCGAGTCCTTCGACTTCACGGGTCTCACCAAGCAGTGATCTGGTTCCTGGTCAGGCGGGTCGCGGTACTCCTCGCGAGCACCGCGGCCGCCGGTGTGGTCGTCTTCGCCTTCATGGCGCTGCTGCCCGGCGACCCGGCGGAGGTCGCCCTGGGCGTCAACGCCACGCCGGAGGCCGTCGCGGAGCTGCGCAGGCAGTTCGGCACCGACCGGCCCGCGCTCGCCCAGTTCTCCGACTGGGTGGGCGGGCTGGCCACCGGCGACTTCGGCACCTCCTACGTCACCAGCTCGCCGATCGGGCCGCAGATCGCCGACCGGCTCGGCGTCACGCTCGCGCTGGTTCTCGGCGGCATGGTGATCGCGCTGCTCGTCGCCGTCCCCGCCGGCACCTTCGCCGCCGTCCACCACCGCAACCCCCTCGGCGCCGCCATCAGCGCCGTCAGCCAGGTAGGCGTCGCCGTCCCCGCCTTCCTGGCCGGCATCCTGCTGGTGTTCGTCTTCGCGGTGCGGGCCCAGGCGCTGCCCTCGGGCGGCTACGTCCCCTTCGCCGAGGACCCGTCGCTGTGGTTCCAGTCGCTGCTGCTGCCGTGGCTGTCGCTCGGGCTGGTCCAGGGCGCCCTGCTCACCCGCTACGTCCGCAGCGCCGTCCTCGACGTGATGCGTGAGGACTACCTGCGCACCGCCCGTGCCAAGGGCAGAGGGCGGATGGGCGCGCTGTGGCGGCACGGGCTGCGCAACGCGGCCATCCCCGTCGTCACCGTGCTCGGGCTCCAGCTGGCCACCCTGCTCATCGGAGCGGTCGTGGTCGAGCGGGTCTTCGTCATCCCCGGCCTGGGCGACCTGCTGCTGAACGGCGTCGCCCAGCGCGACCTGCTGCTCGTGCAGGGAGTGGTCATGCTGCTCGTCGTGGCCGTCCTGCTGGTCAACTTCGTGGTCGACCTCGCCTACGCCGTACTCGATCCGAGGTTGCGATGAGAGGAAACCTGATCACCGGGGCCGTCCTGGTCGGGCTCACGGTTCTGGCCGCGCTGGTGTCGTTCGCGTGGACGCCGCACGACCCGACGCTGGTGGACGCCGCGCACCGGCTGGCCCCGCCGGGCGGCGACTACCTGCTCGGCACCGACAAGTTCGGCCGCGACACCCTCAGCCAGCTCATGGTCGGCGCGCGCACCACGCTCTACGTGGGCATCGTCGCGGTCGGCATCGCCGCGCTCGTCGGCACGCCGCTGGGCATGGTCGCCGGCATGACCCCTCGCGGCTGGCTGTCCGACCTGATCATGCGGGTGAACGACCTCGTCTTCGCCTTCCCCGCGCTGCTGCTGGCCGTCATGCTCGGGGCCGTCTACGGAGCCGGCACCCTCACCGCCATGATCGCGATCGGCATCGCCACCGTGCCGGCCTTCGCCCGCGTCGCCCGCGCCGCCACCATGCAGGTCATGGTCACCGACTACATCCTCGCCGCGCGCTCCGCCGGGCGGCGCCGCCTCGCCATCGCCGGCCGCCACGTGCTGCCGAACATCGGCTCGATGCTCATCGTGCAGGCGTCGGTGTCCTTCGCCATCGCCATCCTGGCCGAGGCGGCGCTGTCGTTCCTCGGGTTCGGCACCAGGCCGCCGACCCCCTCGTGGGGCCGCATGCTGCAGGAGGCCCAGGAGCTGCTGTTCTCCACGCCACGCCTGGCGCTGTGGCCAGGCCTGGCCATCGCGCTGGCCGTCCTCGGCTTCAACCTGCTCGGCGACGGGCTGCGCGACCACCTCGACCCCAAGCTCAGGAGGATCGGTGCTGAGCGTTGAGGGCCTGACCGTCCGTGCCGGCGACCTGGAACTGGTGCGGCAGGTGTCCTTCGACATCGCCCCCGGCGAGCGGGTGGGCCTGATCGGCGAGTCAGGCTCGGGCAAGTCGCTGACCGCGCTGTCGCTGATGGGCCTGCTGCCCGAGGGCGTCACCGCCACCGGGACGGCCGTCCTCGAGGACCGCCCGCTGGTCGGCGTCCCCGACAGGCGGGTCAGGAATCTGCGCGGCCGCGTGGTGTCCATGGTCTTCCAGGAGCCGATGACCGCGCTCAACCCCACCATGCGCGTCGGCGCGCAGGTCCGCGAGGTCATGACCCTGCACGGCAGGCCGCGCGCCGAAGCCCGGGCCCGCGCCCTCGACCTGCTGCGCCGCGTGGGCGTCGAGGCCCCCCGCGCCTACCCGCACCAGCTGTCCGGCGGCCAGCGCCAGCGCGTCATGCTCGCCATCGCCCTGGCCAACGAGCCCTCGCTGCTCATCTGCGACGAACCCACCACCGCGCTCGACGTCACCGTGCAGAAGCAGATGCTGGAGCTGATCGCCGAGCTCGCCCCCGCCGTCCTGTTCATCACCCACGACCTGGCCGTCGTCGCCTCCGTCTGCTCGCGGGTCCTGGTCATGTACGGCGGGCGCGTCGTCGAGAGCGGCCCCATCAGGGAGGTGTTCACCGACCCCCGCCACCGCTACACCGAGGGCCTCATCGCCGCCTCCAGGCTCACTCCGCGCGGCACCCGCCTGCCCACGATCAACGGCAGCGTGCCCGCCGCAGGCGAGTTCCCCGACGGCTGCGTCTTCAGGAACAGGTGCGCGCACGCCCTGCCGGCGTGCGCGCAGGAGCCCACGCTGGAAGGGAACGGCCATGCCTACGCCTGCTGGCACCCCCGTGATTGAGGCCCGCGACCTCACCAAGGTCTACCGCACCTCGCTGTTCAAGCCCGAGGTGCACGCCCTGCGCGGCGTGTCCCTCGACGTACGGCGGGGCGACCGGTTCGGCATCGTCGGCGAGTCCGGCTCGGGCAAGTCGACGCTGCTGCGCCTGCTGTGCGGGCTGGACCGGCCGACCAGCGGCTCGATCACCTTCGAGGGCCGGCAGATCGTCGGCCGTCGCGAGCGTGACCTGCGCTTCCTGCGCGACGACCTGCAGATCGTCTTCCAGGACCCGATGAGCTCGCTCGACCCCAGGATGAGGGTCCGCGACATCATCGCCGAACCGCTGGTCGCCCTCGGCCGCCCCGTCGAGGGGCGCGTCGCCGCCCTCCTGGAGGAGGTGGGCCTGCCCGCCTCGGCCGCCGACCGCTACCCCCACCAGTTCTCCGGCGGGCAGCGCCAGCGCATCGCCATCGCCCGCGCCCTGGCCCCCCGGCCCAAGGTGCTGGTGGCCGACGAGCCCGTCAGCGCCCTCGACGTGTCCGTCCGCGGCCAGATCCTCAACCTGCTGGCCGACCTCATCGACACGCACGGGCTCACCCTGATCTTCGTGTCGCACGACCTGTCCGTCGTGCGGCACGTCTGCGAGAGCGTCGCGGTCATGCACGGCGGCACCGTGGTCGAGCGCGGCCTGGTCGACGAGGTCTGGGCCGCCCCGCGGCACGACTACACGCGGACGCTGCTGCAGGCCGTACCCACCTTGGAGGGACTGCTGTGATCGAGATCGATGCCCGGGGAGTCGTGGAGTTCACCCAGCGGCTGGTGCGCATCCCCAGCACCAACGACCCGGCCAGAGGGCGCAACGAGCTGCCCGCGGCCGAGCTGGTGGCCGCCAGGATGCGCGAATGGGGCTGGGACGTCGTCGTCGACGAGGCGGCGCCCGGGCGGCCGAACGTGGTGGGCATCGTCGAGGGCGGCGGCGGCGCGGGCCCGACGCTGATGTTCGAGGGCCACACCGACGTGGTGACCGAGGGCGACCTGTCGGAGTGGACGGTCGACCCGTTCGGCGGGGAGATCCGTGACGGCAGGCTGTGGGGGAGGGGCAGCGCCGACATGAAGTCGGGACTCGCCGCGGTGCTGTACGCCACCCGGGCGGTGCAGCTGGCCGGACCGTTCCCCGGGCGGATCAAGGTGTGCGCGCTGGCCGACGAGGAAGGGTTGATGATCGGCGCGCACCGCTTCGTCGGCTCCGAGCTGTCCGCCGACGTGGACGCCGCCATCGTCGCCGAGCCGGAGGCGGGCGAGATCTGCGCCGTCGCCAAGGGCGCGCTGCGGCTGCGGATCGACTTCACCGGCAAGATGGCCCACGGCGCGATGCCGCAGCACGGACGCAATCCCATCCAGGCGGTGGGCGCGCTGCTGGTCGCCCTGCGCTCCTACCAGGAGGCGCTCCAGTCCGCCCATCCGGCGCACGAGCACCTCGGCGAGGTCTACGTCACCCCGACCGTCGTCCAGGCGGGCTCGCAGGAGCAGGTCAACGTCATCCCGGCCACCGCCTCCGTCTTCGTCGACGTGCGGACCGTCCCTGGGCTCGCGCACAAGGAGGTGGCCGACAGGGTGGAGGAACTGGCCGCCTTCGACGGCGTCGAGGCGAAGGTCGCGATCCTGGTCGACCGGCCTCCCGTGGACGTGCCGGTCACCCATCCCGTCGTGACCGCCCTCGCCGCCGCGCACACGGCGGTCACGGGGCAGGAGCCGGTGTACGGCGGCGTGCCGGGCTCCACCGACGGCACCGTGCTCACGCACTGGGGCGGCATCCCGTCGGTGGTCTACGGCCCCGGCGGCAAGTGGATCGCGCACCAGGCCGACGAGTACGTCGAGGTTGAGGAGATCGTCCGCTGCACCCGCGTCTTCGCCGAGGCGGCGCGGATCTTCCTGTCCGGCGGCGCGGCGTGACCGGCCGCACCGGCCACGCCTGGAGCGTCCCGATGCGGCCGGGGCCCACGAACTCGATGGCCGACGTCGCCGGGCTCAGGGTCGGGCACGCCCAGCGGGTCGGCGAGGGGTACCTGACCGGGGTGAGCGTCGTCGTGGCTCCGCCCGAGGGGGCCGTGGCGGGCGTCGACGTGCGGGGAGCGGCGCCCGGCACCCGCGAGACCGAGCTGCTCGATCCGCGCAACCTGGTCGAGCGCGTCCACGCGATCGTCCTGACCGGCGGGAGCGCCTTCGGCCTGAGCGCCGCCTGCGGTGTCATGCAGCGCCTGGCCGACGAGGGGATCGGCTTCCCGGTGGCGGGCGGCGTCGTCCCGATCGTGCCCTCGGCGGTCATCTACGACCTGGGGCGCGGCGGCGGCTTCCGCGCCACACCGGACGGCGAGCTGGGCGCCGCCGCCTACGACGCCGCCGTCGCCGCCACGCCGTCCGCCTCGTCCGCGTCCGCCTCGTCCGCGTCCGCCTCGTCCGCGTCCGCCTCGTCCGCGTCCGCCTCGTCCGTCTCCGCCCCGGCCGCGGCCGCTCCGGCGCGCAACGGGTCCATCGGGGCGGGCACCGGCGCGGTGGCGGGCGGGCTGGCCGGCGGCGTCGGGACGGCGAGCGCCGTCCTGCCCTCGGGCGTCACCGTGGCCGCCCTCGCCGTCGTCAACGCCGCCGGATCCGTCCTCGACCCCGGCGGCGGCCTGCTGTCGGGCACCAGGTACGGCCTGGCCGGCGAGTTCGGCGACATCGGCGAGCCCGACCTCGACGAGGTCGCCCGCTGGCAGCCGGTGAAGGCGCCGTCGTTCAACACCACGATCGGCGTCGTGGCCACCGACCTCACGCTGTCCAAGGCCCAGTGCGGCAAGCTGGCCGGAGTGGCCCACGACGGTCTGGCCAGGGCGATCAGGCCCGCGCACACGATGGTCGACGGCGACACCGTCTTCGCGATGTCCACCTGCGGCCGGCCCGGCGCCGACACCGAGCTGCACGACGTGCTGGCCGCCGGGGCCGACGTGTTCAGCAGGGCGGTCGCGCACGCCGTCCTGCACGCCACGGGCAGGGAGGGCGCGCCCGCGTACCTGGATGTGTTCCCGAGCGCGCGCAAACGAGGATGAGGGGGTCGGACATGACCGAGGGGCTTCCGATCGGAGACGGGTGGGTGCCGGTGGCCGACAGCGCCCCGGTCGTCTTCCCCTACGACGGCACGACGGTGGCGCACGCGCCCGTCGGCACCGTGGCGCTGGCCGGAAGAGCCGTCGACGAGGCGCTCGCCGTGGCGCCCGCGATGGCGCGGACGCCCTCGCACGCCCGCCGCGCCGCGCTGCTCGGGGCGCACGACGCGCTGGCGGCGCGCAGGGCGGAGTTCGAGCGGCTGCTGGTGATGGAGACCGGCAAACCGCTGGTCGACTGCCGGGTCGAGGTCGCCAGGACGCTGGTCACGCTGGCCACCGCGGCCGAGGAGGTGGCCAGGCTGCACGGCGAGACCGTGCCGATGGACCTGCTGCCCGCGGGCGAAGGGCTGGTCGGGTTCTGGACCAGACGGCCGATCGGGGTGGTGGTCGGGATCACCGGCTTCAACTATCCCCTCCTGCTGGCCGCGCACAAGATCGCACCGGCGGTGGCGGCGGGCTGCCCGGTGATCGTGAAGCCGGCCCCCTCGACGCCGCTGGCGACGCTCGGGCTGGTTGAGCTGCTGCGCTCGACCGGCGTGCTGCCGGACGCCGCCGTCCAGCTGGTCACCGGCGACGTCGAGGTCGGCAGGGCGCTGGTGGAGGACCGGCGGATCGGCGCCGTCTCCTTCACCGGGTCGGCCGCGGCCGGGCACGCCATCGCGCGCAACGCCGCGCCCACCAAGGTGCTCCTCGAGCTGGGGTCGAACGCGGCGCTCGTCGTGGCGGCCGACGCCGACCTGGCGGCCGCGGCCGACGCGGTGGTCAGGGGTGGCTACTACGCCTCGGGGCAGGCCTGCATCTCGGTCCAGCGGGTCGTCGTCGAGGAGAGCGTGCGGGCGGAGTTCCTCGACCTGCTGGCCGCGCGGATGAAGGACGTCGTCGTCGGCGACCCGCGCTCGCCGGAGACCAGGGTGGCGGCGCTGATCGACGAGAGGTCCACCTCGCGCGTGCTGTCGTGGGTGGAGGAGGCCGTGGCGGCCGGGGCCGAACTGGTCACGGGCGGGACGCGTGAGGGCACGGCGATCGCGCCGACCGTGCTGGCCGACGTGCCCGACGGGGTGGCCGCGTGGGACGAGGAGATCTTCGGGCCCGTGGTGTGCGTGCGGACCGTGAGCGGCATCGAGGAGGCCTTCGAGACCGTCAACAGGTCCCGGTACGGCCTGCACCTGTCGGTCTTCACCAGGTCGCTGGCGACGGCGTTCGCGGCGATCGAGCGGCTGGAGGCGGGCGGGGTCGTGGTGAACGAGGTGCCGGGCTTCCGGGCCGACAACATGCCGTACGGAGGGGTGAAGGACTCGGGCGCCGGGCGCGAGGGGCCGCGCTTCGCCATCGAGGAGTTCACGGTGACCCGGATGGCCATCATCCGGCCGTGACCGCTCCCGCAGCCGGTCCTGGACGTGAAGATAGTTTTCCCGTTTGATGGTGATCGTGGCGAATATCTCGCGCAGGACCGTCATCAAGGGCGCGGCGCTCGCCCCCGCGCTTCCCATCGACGCTGTGACGGCCGGCCCGGACGCGGCGGCCGTCACGGACGTGCCCGCGGACCTCGAGCAGCGGGCGATGGCCATGGACCCGCCGGTGTTCCTGCTGGAGTCGGCCGTCCCCCCGCACGTCAGCGGCGACGGCCTGTCCATCGCCGGCCAGGTCGCCGTCTGCGGGAAGCACTCCCTGCGCTGGGACCACGCCGAACGCGCCGTCATCACCGTGCGCGCCCCGCTCAGGTGGGCGCCCGACCCCTACCGGCTCGGCGACGACCAGGCCTGGCAGGGACTGGTCGACGCCTTCTGCGTGTGGATCCACAACGACACCCCCGTCGACGACGTCGTGCGGTTCGAGTTCGGCCGGGGCGACCGGACGGACGCGTGGTTCGAGTTCCACCTGAACTACTCGGGCTGGCGCACGGCGTGGGTGCGTTACGCCTACGACATGCACGGCAGGCCCGGACCCGACATGGACACGCTGCGGATCGTGGCGCCCGGCCGTACCGGACGGCTGCATCTCGACCAGCTCATGCTCAACGTGCCGCTGCGGCCCGACGCGCCGTGCCGCGACCACCAGCTGCCCGACATCGCCCCCGAGGGCGACGAGTACGACAACCAGCACTGGCAGGCCCTCCACCTGTTCGACCGGCTGCTGGCCACCCGCAAGCCGCAGGTGCGCCCCCCGACGCGGGAGGAGAGCGCCGACCTGCGCGCGCTGGTCACCCGCTACCACGACGAGTACCTGATCGCCCAGGTCAAGCCCGACGTGGCCGCCCTCACCGCGCAGGCCGACGCGCTCACGGGCCGTCCCGTGCACGCCTACCAGTCGCAGATCTACCCCGCCGAGATCGCCGCCGAGCTGAAGGCGTTCGTCGACCCCGTGACCCTGCGCGCCTGCACCGACCTCATGAAGACCATCGCGCAGGGACACCAGGCCAGCCCGCCCGACCGGCCCGCGCTGGCCGCCCTCTACCTCAGGATCGTCGACCACCTGCGCGAGCAGGGGTGGACGCGCGGCAGCTGCCAGGGCACGATCCACCACCTCGGCTACGACGTGCGCGGCTACTACGACTCCGTCTACCTCATGCGCGACGCGCTGCGCGAGGCCGGCCGGTTCGAGCAGGTCCGCGCCGACCTCGACTGGCTGACCGGCCTCGGCAGGATCTTCCGTGGCTGGAAGCACCGCATGGCCCACGGCTCGATCATGGACCTGTTCAACACCACCGTCCGCGGCATGCTGGCCGCGGTGCTCCTGCGCGACACCGAGGCCGAACAGGTCGCCTACCTCAAGGCCCTGCGCGACTGGCTCGACGCCGCCCTGCTGCCCACCGACGGCATCCAGGACGGCATCAAGATCGACGGCACCGCCTTCCACCACGTCGGCTTCTTCCCCGACTACGTCCGCGACGGGTTCACCGGCCTGGCCCCGCTGGTCTACCTCATGCACGGCGGCGCCTTCGCGCTCTCCTCCGAGGCGTCCGGCTGGCTGAAGAAGGCCCTGCTGGCGCAGCGCGTCTACGCCGGACGGACGCAGTGGCCGATCTCCATCAGCGGCCGCAACCCCAGCGGCACCACCGCCCTGTCCATCGTGCCCTTCCAATGGCTGGCCCAGATCGACGACGAGATCGGCGCCGCCTTCCTGCGGCTGCTGCCGTCCTCGCCCACGCCGCAGCAGCAGGAGATCGCCACCAGGCTCGCCGCCAGGGGCGTCACCGCCGAGCCTGCGCCGAGCGGGAACTGGGCGCTCAACTACGCCGCGCTCACCGTCCACCGCCGCGGCGAGTGGCAGGTCACCGTGCGCGGCCACAACCGCTACCTGTGGTCCACCGAGATCTACGTCGGCGCCAACTGGTACGGCAGGTACAACACCTACGGCCAGATCCAGGTCGTGCACCGCGGCACCAACCTCGACAGCGGCTACGCCCAGCCCGGCTACGACTGGAACCGCAGGCCCGGCACCACCACCATCCACAAGCCCCTCGACGCGCTCAAGGGCGACCTCACCGGCGCGATCGAGGAGATGCTGCTCACCGACTCCCGGTTCGGCGGATCCTGCGCCATCGACGGGCAGCACGGGATGTTCGCCATGGACCTCCACGAACACCCCAAGTACGAAGGCACCCACCGGGCCAGGAAATCGGTGTTCCTGTTCGACGACCGCATCGTGGCCCTCGGCACCGGCATCGCCAACGCCGACAGCGGCCACGAGACCGAGACCACCCTCTTCCAGACCACCAGGACCGGCCGCGTCGTCATGGACGGGACCGACGTCCCCTTCCCCTACGAGCGGCTCGACCTGTCACCGCGCTGGCTGCTCGACGACAAGAACATCGGCTACTACCTCGCGCCCGGCCAGCGCGTCGGACTGACCCGCGCCACCCAGGCCTCCCGCCACAACGCCACCGAGGCGCCGACCGGCGGCGCCTTCTCCACCGCCTGGATCAGGCACGGCGCCGCGCCCCGCGACGGCTCCTACGAGTACGCCATGGTCGTCGACACCACCGCCGAGCGGATGGCGGCTTTCGCGGCCGACGTGCCGTACACGGTGGTTCGGGCCGACGCCGCCGCGCACGTCGTCGCCGACCGCGCCACCGGCGTCACCGGCTATGCGGTCTTCGAGCGGGTACGGCTGGCCGGCCGGGTGCTCGCCGTCGACACCCCGTCGCTGCTCATGACCCGCCAGGACGGTGCCGACCTCGTCCTCGCGGTGGCCGATCCCGACCTGCGCCTCTACAACGGCATCGACCCCGACCAGTACGAGCGGGGCCGGTACGTCGGCCACTACAGCCCCTGGTCGCGGCCGTGGCTGACCAGCCCGAGCCACCCCCACCTGCTGCGGGTGACGCTCGCGGGACGGTGGCGGCGCGCGGAGGGGCGGTGCCGGGCACGGATCACGGGCGACCGGACCGTCGTCGAGTTCGAGACGGTCCACGGCATCCCGATCCAGGTCCGCCTCACCCCGTCGACGTGACGTCTCCGTCCGGCCGCGGCCCCACCTGAGCAGCGGCGTCCCAGCCCTGCGCTCAGGGCCGCGGCTCGCGCTTCGGCCCGGGCGTCCGGTCTACCCCAGTGTGCTGGTCGTCACGACGTTCTCCCTCATCGAGTGGGCCGTACGGGCCTCCTGGCAGGACGGCGTCGGCAAGCCTCTCGACGATCTGATCGACGAGGCCTTCGACCTGATCGAGCGCGGCCTGTAGAAACCCGCCTCGCGGGAACCATCGTCTGGGCGGCGACGGCGGGCGCGTTCATGATCGTCGGACGGCGACGGTGAGCGGGCGCGCGCCCGGCCGTCTCGGCGCCTTCACCTCCACCAGGGAAAGGTCCCCCATGACACCGAGCATGCAGGCGCGGCTGACCACCGTCATGGTCAGGCTGATGGGCGTCAAACGGCGCATGTACGGCAGCGCGGAGAAGGTGCACCGGAGCATCGCCGCCGATCGCCGGCGAGGCCCCGCCGTACCGCGCCTCAAGGACCGGCTCAACGTCGAGGAGCAGCACGTGGCCGGTCACCGCGTCTACACGGTGAGCCCGAAGGGCGGGCGCGCCAAGCGTCACCTGCTGTACCTGCACGGCGGCGGCTGGTCCCTGTCGATCACCTCGCTGCACTGGGACCTCATCGGCACGCTGGCCGAACGGCTGGGCTGCTCCATCACCGTCCCCCTGTACCCGCTGGCCCCCGAGCACACCGCCCGCGACGTGTGGGCCATGCTCCTGCCCCTCTACCGGGAGCTCGTCGAGTGGTTCTCCCCTGAGGGCCTGACCGTGATGGGCGACTCCTCGGGCGGCAACCTGTCCCTGTCCCTGGCCATGCAGGCCAGGCAGGCCGGTCTGCCGCAACCGGCGCACCTGGTGCTGGTGTCGCCGTGCGTCGACATCTCCATCAGCGACCCGGCCATGCCGGCGCTGGAGCGGGTCGACCCGATCCTCGCCCGCGAGGGCGTGCGCGAGGCCGGCCGCCTGTACGCCGGAGGCCTGGACCCGCGGGATCCGGTGGTCAGCCCCCTGTACGGCGCGCTCCGCGGACTGGCCCCCATCGCGGTCTTCACCGGCACCCGCGACATCCTCAACGCCGACGCCCACCGGCTCAGGGACAGGGCGCGGCAGGAGGGCGTGTCCGTGGACGTGTTCGAATACCCCGGCATGCTGCACGTCTGGCCCCTGTACTCCCTGCCCGAGTCCAGACGGGCGATCGACGAGATCGTCGCGATCGTCGAGGGGGGCCGCGACTGACACCGCCGGACGATCTTTGCCCACCACGGAGAGCTGTCCTGCCCCGTCACCAGGACGGCGACTCGACCGCCAGGCCTCGCCGCGCCCGGCGGTCGAGCCGCGGTCATCAGCGCGGTCATCGGCGCGGTCATCGGCGCGGTCATCGGCGCGGTCATCGGCGTCTGCCTCCTGCTCGCCGTCGCCGAAGCCCGCGCCGAAGCCCGCGCCGAGGGGCCGTCAGTCGCCTTGGCCTTCTTCGGCGGCCTGTCGATCGGGCGCGGCCTTGATGCGCCAGCCCGTCGCGGCCTCTCGCGTCTTCCAGAGGGTGGCGTAGAGACCGCCCGCGGCCAGCAGGTCGTCGTGGGTGCCGCGCTCGGCGACCCGGCCGCCGTCCAGCACGACGATCTGGTCGGCGTGCCGTACGGTGTTCAGGCGGTGGGCGACCATCAGCACGGTACGGCGCCGCGCCAGCGCGCGCACGGCGGCCGCGACCGCGGCCTCGTTCTCCGAGTCGAGCGCCGAGGTGGCCTCGTCCAGCAGCACGATGGGGGCGTCCTTCAGCAACGCCCTGGCGATCGAGACGCGCTGGCGCTCGCCGCCCGACAGCGAGGCGCCGCGCTCGCCGACCTGTCCTGCCCATCCGCCGGGCAGGCGCTCGGCGATCTCGTCGCAGCGGGCCAGCCCGGCGGCCTGCCGTACCTCGGACTGGCTCGCCTCGGGCCTGCTGAGCCTGATGTTGTCCTCCAGGGTGCCCTCGAACAGGTAGACGTCCTGGGAGACGAGCGAGACGTGGTCCATCAGGTCGGTGAACGTCAGCTCTCTGACGTCGGCGCCCGCCACGCGCACGCTGCCCGACGAGACGTCGAAGAACCGGGCGACCAGGTGCAGGATCGTGGTCTTGCCGGCGCCGGAGGGGCCGACGAGCGCGGTGACGGTTCCGGGGGCGACGGTCAGGCTGACGTCCCGCAGGAGCGGGCCGTCGCCGGTGTAGGAGAAGGACACGTGGTCCAGCTCGACGGAGGGCTCGCCGAGCGCCGCCGAACGTGCGGGTTCCGGAAGCGGCGGCGTGGCGAGCAGGCGTTCGAGCCGGTCCAGGGAACCCGCGCTCATCCGCAGGACGGCGCTGATCGCGGCGGCGTCCCGCATCGGCTCGACGTACCTGGCGGCCAGCACCATCGCGGTGATCAGGGCTGCCGCGTCGAGGCTGGTCGCGATGGCCGCGGCGGTCAGCAGCAGAACCGCGAACGCGCCCTGGATGGACAGGCCGAGCGCGGTCAGCGCGGGCAGCGCGGTCCTGATGCGCCGCGTGGTGGCGCGGCGGTGCTCCTCGACCGCGGCGGCGAGCAGTTCCAGGCCCTTGCCGGTACGGCCGGCCGCCCGCAGCACGGGCTGGGCCTGGGCGAACTCGACGGTTCTCGCGCCCAGCTCGGCGGTGGCGGCGTCGATGTCGTGGTCGGCGACGGTGATCTTGTCGCCCATCCAGCGGGCCGCCAGCCAGACGATCGGGGCGACGGCCAGCGCGGCCAGTGCCACCCGCCAGTCGGTCGCGGCCAGCACGGCGATCGTCACCGCGGGCGCCACGGTCGCTGCGGCCAGCGGCTCGAGCAGGTGGGCCGGGGTCTGCAGGATGTTCATGACGCCCGCTCCCGCCAGGCGGCCGAAGGGGCCGACGCGGGCCTGGCCGAACCAGCCGAGCGGCAGCCGTACGACGTGGTCGCCGAGACGGTCCAGCAGGAGCCGGCACAGGCCGTAGCCGGCCCGGCGCGCCTTGATCATCGCGGCCCGGTGGACGAGGCCGTAGAGCGCGGTCAGCGCGAGCAGGCACAGCAGCGGTGCCGTGGCGTTCGCGCCGGTGAACAGCGCCCGCAGGATCGGCAGCACCAGGCCGAGGACGGCTCCCATGAGCGCGGCGGAGGCGGTCATCAACCCGACGGCCAGGCGCAGGTCGCGGGCATGGGTGGGGGCGGGGGCGTGGGCAGGGGCAGGGGCATGGTCGGCGAGGGCGATCAGGCGGCGGATCACGCGGCCACCGCCTGCTGCGCGGCCCACAGGCGGGCATAGCGCCCGTCCGCCGCCAGCAGGTCGTCGTGGGTGCCGCGCTCGGCGACGCGGCCGCCGTCCAGCACGACGATCTGGTCGGCGAACTGGACGGTGTACAGCCGGTGGGCGATGACCAGCAGGGTCCTGCCGCGCATGAGCCGCGACAGCGCCTCCTGCACCGCGACCTCGGACTCGGGGTCGGCGAAGGCGGTGGCCTCGTCGAGCACGAGGACCGGGGTGTCGGCGACCAGGGCGCGGGCGATCGAGACGCGCTGCGCCTCGCCGCCGGAGAAGATCGCCTCCTCGCCGACCACCGAGCCGTAGCCGCGGGGCAGTTCCAGGACGCGGTCATGGATCAGGGCCGCACGGGCCGCGGCGTGCACCTCCTCGTCGGAGGCGTCGGGCCTGGCCAGGGCGATGTTGTCACGCACGCTGGCCCGCAGCAGCCGCACGTCCTGCAGGACGAAGCCGACCCGCCGGTACAGCTCGGCGTCGGGCAGGTCGCGAAGGTCGACGCCGCCGACGCTGATGGTGCCCCGTGCGCCCTCGTGCAGGCGGGCCAGCAGGGCGGCCAGCGTGGACTTGCCCGCCCCGGAGGGGCCGACGAGCGCCGTCACCGTGCCGGGGGAGAGGGTGAGGTCGATGCCGTGCAGGACCTCGTGCTCGCCGTACCCGAAGCGGACCCCGGCGAAGACCACCTCGCTGCCGCTGGGCGCGGGGCCTGCGGGAGGGTCGGTCCTGGTGGGCGTGCGCAGGAGGCCGCCGATCTCGTCGACGGCGGTGCGGGCGAACTGGATGTCCTGCAGGGTGTATCCGAGCGCGAGCAGCGGCGCGGTCAGGCCGGGTGCCAGCAGCAGGTACGGCACGACGTCGGCGGGCGCGAGCGCGCCCAGCCAGACCAGCAGCCCGCCGCCCGCCAGCGCGGTGGCCATCGCGACGGGAGCGGAGTAGACGACCGTACCGGTCACCATGGGCCGGTCGACCGAGCGCGACCAGTCGTCGAGGTAGCGGCTGAACGCGCCGGTCGCGGCCCGCCAGCGCCCGTGCTCGCCGCCGGTCCTGCCGAACACCTTGACCACCGCGATGCCCTGGACGAACTCCACCGCGGCCGCGCCCAGCCGGGCGAGGGCGTCGTGGTAGCCGGCCATGCCGGCGGTCGCGATGTCGTTGACCTTCTTGTAGAACACCGACCCGACGACGACGGGGAGCAGGACGATCCCCGTCAGGGCCGGGCTCACCCACAGCATGTACGCCAGGGACAGAGTGGGCACCAGCAGGGCGCCGACCGCGTCCATCAGGCTCTGCGCGACCAGCCGGTGCAGGGAGGCCACGTCGTCGGTGACGGCCTTGCGCACCCGGCCCGAACCCTGTCCGCCGAACCAGTCGAGCGGCATCCTGGTCAGGTGCTCGGCCATCCTCGTGCGCAGGTCACGCTGCAGGTCGTTGTCGGCCACGTTGGTCAGGACCGTGACCCCGACCGTGCACACCGCCCTCACCAGCAGGGCCGTCGCCGCCACCGCCGCCACCCACCACGCCGCCGCCGGCGGACCGCCGGCGAGCAGGTGACGGGCGAACTCCGCGATCGCCACCGGCGGGGCCACCGTGGTGACCGCGACGATCACCTGTAGGGCCGCGGCCGCGGCGAGCTTGCCGCGGATGGGGCGAAGGAGCCGTGCGAACACCACGTACGAGGAGCCAGGTTGTAAGGCCATGGGGGGAGGTCGCCTTCCAGGTCATGGATTCGGTCGGCGCGGCACGGAAGCACGCGCGCCTTCTTTGATGCTCACCTGGATCCACATTCAACCCCGGCGGGGCGCGGCCCGACGAGGGTGCCGGGCAGGGCCGCCT
The DNA here is from genome assembly GCF_040610675.1 of Nonomuraea sp. NPDC003804. NCBI lineage: Bacteria > Bacillati > Actinomycetota > Actinomycetes > Streptosporangiales > Streptosporangiaceae > Nonomuraea > Nonomuraea sp. NPDC003804. Next base: position 120,631 of record NZ_JBEXMT010000019.1, on the reverse strand, counting down.
CAACCGGCGTCCGGCACGCCCCGCTCGTCGGGCCGTGTCAGGCGTCGTGGGGTCTGGCGGGGCGGACGAGGCCGCTCTCGTAGGCGAAGACCACGACCTGTGCGCGGTCCCTGAGCCCCAGCTTCAGCAGGACCCGGCTGAGGTGCGTCTTCACGGTGGCCTCGGCCAGGTGCATCGCCGTGGCGACCTCGGCGTTGGACAGCCCGCGCGCCACCTGGATGAGCACCTCGTGTTCGCGGGAGGTGAGCAGCCCCAGCCGCTCGTCCCGCTCGGGGGCGCCCGGCGCGAGCTGGGGGGCGAACTTCTCCAGCAGGCGCCGGGTGATCCGCGGGGAGACCGCCGCGTCGCCCGCCGCCACGTTGCGGATCGCGGCCAGCAGTTCCTCGGGCCGGGTGTTCTTCGGCAGGAAGCCCGAGGCGCCGGCCTTCAGCCCGGCGAAGGCGTACTCGTCCAGGTCGAAGGTGGTCAGGATGAGCACGCGCGAGCGCGGGGAGTCCCTGACGATCCGGCGGGTGGCCTCGATCCCGTCGACGCCGGGCATGCGGACGTCCATCAGCACGACATCGGGGCGTAGCAGCCGGGTCATCCGGGCGGCTTCGTCGCCGTCACCCGCCTCGCCCGCCACCTCCATGTCCGGCTCGGCCTCGAACACCATGCGGAAGGCCATGCGCAGCAACGACTCATCGTCGGCGATCAACAGCCGGATCGTCACGCCGTGCCCTTCCCCGCCAGGTCCGCGGCGAGGTCGAGGCTCGCCGCGACCCGCCAGCCCCCGTCACGCAGGGGACCGGCATGGAGGGTACCGCCGTAGGCGGCGACGCGCTCGCGCATGCCGGCCAGGCCCCGCCCTGGCGCGCCTTCCGGCGTCCGCCCGGCGCGGCCGTCGTCGGTGACCTCCACGTCGGCGCGCCGCGGCGTCAGGTGGACCCGGACCTCGGCCGTCGCGCCCGGGGCGTGCCTGAGCGTGTTGGTCAGGGCCTCCTGGGCCAGCCGGTAGACGGTGAGCTGGGCGGCGGCGGGGACCGCCGCGGGGTCACCGGTCACCTCCAGGCGGGTCGGCAGCCCGGCCGCGCGCATCCTCTCGGCGAGCGGACCGAGCTGGGCGATCCCGGGAACCGGATGGAGCGGCTCGCCGGACTCGCCCTGCTCGCCGGAGCCGAGGGAGCGCCGCATGTCGGCCAGGGCCTGCCGCCCGGTATCGGCGATCTGCTCCATGGCGGCGGCCGCCCGGTCCGGCGCGCGGTGCCGGATGTACGCCGCGCTGTCGGCCAGCGCCACCATGACCGACAGGTTGTGGGTGACGATGTCGTGCATGTCGCGCGTCATCCGGGCGCGCTCGTCGGCCACGGCCAGCCGCGCCCGCTGCTCGCGGTCATGCTCCAGCGACGAGACGTACGCCCGCCGGGCGCGCGTCCACAGGCCCGTGGTGAGGGCGGCGGCGGCCATCGCGGTCAGCGCGGCCACCGTGAACGGGAACTGGCCGGGCGGCGCCCACCGCGCCGCGGCCAGCAGTACCCCCGCCTCCAGCGTGAGCCCGGCCGCCAGCGCCTGCCGCCAGGGACAGTAGGCGCCGACCGTGTAGAGGGCGACCAGCAGCGCGGCGTCGGCGGGAAGCTGCACGTCGGCGGCCCATTGGATCGCGGCGGCGGCGGTGATCGCGCCGAACGTCGCCAGCGGCGCGCGTCGCCGCCACGCCAGGGGCGTCACCAGGGCCACCTGAAGCAGCAGCGACCACGGCTGGCCGCGTGTCAGGACCTGGCCGGGCCCGAGCGTGGCAAGAAAGATCACGGCCGCCAGCAGGGCGTCGGCAGACACGGACGACCATCGAGTGAGCGCTGCGAGGCAGGCCACGGGACGATCGGCGCGTTTCATGCCGCTCACCCTAGTTGTCCTGGGGATTCACTCCCCATCCTCCTCAAGGAGGAACATCAGGGCACCTCAACCAGAAGTCGTAGATGTGGATCAGTCGTACGCCGCTAGCTCGGCGCCGCCCCCCGCTGCCAGCCTCGTGGCACTCATCTCGTCAGGAGGCTCACATGCCCTTCATCACCAAGGCCGCAGGCGTCGCCGCGCTGGCGCTGGCCGCGGCCATCGCACCCACCACCATCCACGCCGCCTCGGCCGTCCCGACCCGGCAGGAGCAGGCCGCGCAGCGGATCACGATGACTTTGCCCGCGCCGACCGAGCCGAATCCCGTCGGCACCATCGCCGTGCGACTGGTGGACCGCTCGCGTCACGACCCCCTCGTCAGGTCGAAGCCCTACCGGGAGCTGATGGTCAGCCTGTGGTACCCGGCGAAGGACGGCGGGTCCCTGCCCGTCGCTCCCCAGATGGCGCCCTTGGCCGCGGCTGACTGGGACCGTCATTCCGCGCCGCCCATGGGCATCGCGGCGGGCAAGGTGGACTGGGCCGCCACCCCCACCCACGCCCGCGTCGGCACGCCGGTGGACCGCAGGGCCGGCAGGCTTCCTGTCGTGGTCTTCGGCCCCGGTGACGGCGGCCCGCGCACCCTCGGCACCTCCCTGGTGCAGGACCTGGCCGCGCGCGGCTACCTGGTCGTCACCGTGGACCACACCTACGAGGCCGACCAGGTGGAGTTCCCCGGCGGGCGGGTCGTGCGCGCCCTGCCCCTGCCCAGCAAGCTGACTCCGCGCGTCATCGCCAAGCTGCTCGCGCAGCACTCGCAGGCCCGTATCGCGGACATGCGTTTCGTCCTGGACCAGATCGCCGCGCTGGGAGAGGGCCGCGGCTTCGGCGAGGAGGGCGGGCAGCTGCCCGCCGGGCTGAACGGCGCCCCCGACCTGTCCCGGGTGGGAATGCTCGGCCAGTCCCTCGGCGGGTCGGTGGCCGCGCAACTCGTCCACGACGACCGGCGCGTGGTCGCGGGTGTCAACCTCGACGGCGGCTACGTCGGACGGGTGGCCAAGACCGGCGTCGCCAAGCCGTTCCTGCAGCTCGCGGCCGAGGCGCACACCCGGGCGAGCGAACCGAGCTGGAAGTCCTTCTGGGCGGCCACCACCGGCTGGAAGCGGGAGCTGCGCTTCGCGGGCGCGGCCCACGGCTCGTTCACCGACCTGCAGGTGATGATGCCGCAGATCGCGGCGAAGCTGCCCCAGGTGCCCGTCGCCGACTTCGTCGGCACGATCGACCCCCGCCGGTCCGTGTCGGCCCAGCGCGCCTACGTCGCGGCCTTCTTCGACCTGCACCTGAACAAGAAGCCCACCAGGCTCTTCGACGCACCCGACGCCCGCTACCCCGAGGTCTCCCTCATCCCCTGATCCGCCTGGGCTCCACCGCCGGATCCCCGGCCGGACCCGCGGGCGCGTCCGTCGTTCGCCGTGTCCGGCCGGGGCGGGTACCGGCCGCCTGCTGGTTCCGGACGCGGCGTGGCTGAGGTGTCGGTAGGGTGCCCCCGGTATGGGTGGTAGTTCGGACATGTCATGAGAAGTGGGGGTGCCGTCGCATCGGGGTCCGGCAGGCGCCGCGCCTGGGCGGGAAGCCGGGGCGCGTCGATCAGTCACCGACCGGCAAGGCGGGTCCGGCCGAGCGGGAGCTCAACCGGACAGCGGTCCGGTATGCGGTGTGGCTGCGCTCGGCGGTGAGCGCGGCCTGCGCGGTGTTCGGGGTCCTCGAGGTGCCGGTCGAACGCCGGCCGGCCGCGCTCGCGGTGATGGCGGTCGTGCTCGGCTGGTCCGCCGTCCGCCTGGTCACTCTCGGGCGCCGCACCAGGGGGAGGATCGGGGGCCTCGTCGCGATGGACGCGGTGGCGCTCGTCGTGATCGGCGCAGGTCAGGTGGTGGCCGGCCCGGGGTACGCCGGCGGGTGGGCGTTGGCGCTGATCTCCATCACCGCTGTGACCTCGTCGTACGAGTGGCCGGACCGGCCGCTCGTCGGCATCGGGCTGACCCTGCTCGGGCTGGGCGCCAACGTCGCCGGCTATGCCGCGCAGTCCGGCGCGTGGGCGCCGGCGGTGTTGCCGGGCCTGCGGGTGCTGGTCGAGATCGCCCTGTCCCGGCTGTCCTATCTGCTGGTCCGGTCACAGGCGCGGGCGGCGGACCGGCTCGGTGAGCGGATCGCCGCCCGCCGCAGGCAGGCCGCCGTCGTGGCGGCCAGGCGGGCGGCCGAGCGCGAGTACGTGGCGACACTGCACGACACGGCGAGCACGACCCTGCTGATGGTCGCCGAGGGGCACGGCCGGGCGGGGGTGGCCGAGAGGGCACGCCACGATCTGGAGGCGATCGCCGGCGTCCCCGGCACGGACGCCGGCCACGTCGAGCTGGCCGCTCTTCTCGCCACCGCGGCACGCCACGACGACGTACGGGTCCACGAGACGATCGACGCCATGCCGCCGCTGCCCGCGGCGCCCGCCCTCGCGATCTTCCACGGCGTCAGGGAGGCGCTGACCAACGTGGCCAGGCACGCGGGCGTCGCCGAGGCGTCGTTGCGAGCCGGGCTCGACGAGCGGGGCAGGGTGGTCGTCGAGGTGCGCGACCGCGGCCGGGGCTTCGTACCCGACGACGTGGGACCGCATCGGCGTGGCCTGTCCGGTTCGATCGCGGGGCGGATGGCCGGCGTCGGCGGCCGGGCGACGGTGGCCTCGCGGGTCGGGTACGGGACCACGCTGCGCTGGATGTGGCCGGTCGAAGGCGATGACTGACGAGAACGCCGACCGGCTCGCCGCCCAGATCGGAGATCGGCTGCTTCGCGGCGTGCGGATCTCCGTGCTGGCGGTCGCGGTGACCGTGCAGTTCAGCCTCTCCCTGCCCGAGCTCCTGCGGAACAGCTCCCGCTACGCTCCGCTGTGGCCGCAGGTCGTGGCGTTCGCGCTGTTCGCTGTGGTGGCCGTCGGCTCCGCGGCTTTCCTCGCCCGCGGCGGGCGCATCCCGCACCGCGCCAGGCCGGCCGGGGTGTGCCTGGCGCTGCTGGCCGTCGCCGCGGCGGCCGGGTCGGCACCGCCGGGCAGCCACCTGGAACCGGCCGACTGGTACTTCGGGCTGGCCGGCTGGCACGGCGTGCTGCTGTTGTTCGACCTGCGCCTGCGCTTCCTGGCCGCCTTCCTCGGCGCGACCCTCGTCCTGACCGTGGTCAAGATGGTGGCGCCCGGGATGCCCGATCTCAGGGCATGGGCGGCGATGGCCGTGGCCGCGGTGTCGGTCTACGGCTTCCAGTTGGCGCTCGGGCTGCTGGCCCACGGCGTCCAGCGGATCTCCGTCCGGGCGCGGGAGGCCGCGGCGGAGGAGGAACGGATCCGGACGGAGGAGGAGACGGCGGAGCACCGGCACCGCGATCACCAGCGGCGGTACGCGGCGCTGCTTCCCACGCTGGTTCCCCTGCTGGCCGGGCTCGGGTACGGCTCGCTCGACCCTGCCCATCCGGACGTCCGGCGCCGCAGCGCGCACGAGGCGGCCAGAATGCGCCGCATGTTCGCCGAGAGCGACGACGTGCCCGACCCGCTGATGCACGAGCTGCAGGCGGTGATCGAGGTCGCCGAGCGTCGCGGGGTGGCGGTGCGGTTCGCCGCCCGGGGCGTGCCCAGCACGCCGCCGAAGGAGGTCAGGCGCGAACTGATCGAGCCGGTGTCGGCCATGCTGGCCGCGGTCGCCTCCGACGCCCGGGTCACCCTGGTCCGCGCGTCCGACCAGGTCAGGGTCAGCGCGGTCGGCGACGCACAGGACCACACGCACCTGGCCCGCCGGCCGGGGCGAGTGAAGGTTCATCACATGGTGACGGAGGATCGAGCATGGGTGGAGACGGTCTGGCAATCACGGTGACGCTGGTCGACGACCATCCGGTGGCGCTGGCCGGGGCGGAGGCCTGGTTCGCCGCGGCGAGCCCGCCCATCGACGTGGTCGCGGCCGGGGCCTGCGCGCAGGTCGCCTGGACACCACCGGGCGACTCCGCCACGGTCGTCGTGCTCGACCTGCAACTGTCGGGGCCGCAGCCCGCCTACGCCGACCTGAGACGACTCGTCGACGACGGCAGGCAGGTCATCGTCTACACCATGCGCGAGGACGAGAACACCGCGCTGACCTGCCTGGACATCGGCGCGTTCACGTTCCTGACCAAGGCCGAGGGCAAGGAGCACCTGGTCGCGGCCACGGTCGCGGCCGCCCACGGCCGGCCGTACACGCCGCCGGCGCTGGCCGGGGCGTTCGGCGTGAACACCCGGCCCGACCGGCCGCAGCTGTCCCAGCGCGAGCAGGAGGTGCTGATCGAGTGGTTCCAGTGCGAGTCGAAAGAACTCGTCGCCGAACGGCTGGGCATCACGCCGCGCACGGTCAGCTCCTACCTGGACCGCGTGCGGATCAAGTACGCGAGCGTGGGCAGGGAGGCCAGGACCAAGGCGACCCTCGTCGCGCGCGCCCTGCAGGACGGACTCATCGGCATCGACGATCTGTGATCGGACGGGCGCGTAACGCATTGCGGGTCGAACGACCGTCACCCGCGAAGATCACCTTTTCCTAGGGTGTGGGGCCACGTCATAACGAGAAGATACGGAGACGGTGTTGTCGATGGCTTCACTCAAGCGAGCGGTACGGGGTGGTCTGGGGGCGGGCGCCCTGCTGACGGCGGTCATGGGGATCTCGCTGTCCCCTGCGGCCTGGGCCGACCCGGCCGACAACAAGCTGACCGCGGGGGAGACGCTCAAGCCGAACCAGACCGTGAAGTCGGCCAACGGCGAGTACAAGCTGATCCAGCAGACCCAGGGCAACCTCGTCCTGTACGGCCCGGGCAACGAGGCCCTGTGGTCGAGCCCCACCGCGGGCGCCCCGGCGTACGCGACGATGCAGCGCGAGGGCAACCTGGTGATCTACAGCGACACGAACAAGCCGCTGTGGAGCACCAACACGGCCGGCAATCCCGGCGCGTACCTCGCGGTGCAGAATGACGGCAACCTCGTCATCTACTCCGCCGCCAACCAGGCTCTGTGGTCGAGGCAGGGTTACCTCGGCTCGCTTCCCTCCGGCCACACGCTCAAGGCCGGGCAGGGTGTCCAGTCGCGCAACGGCGAGTACCGGCTGATCATGCAGAAGGAGGGCAACCTCGTCCTCTACAACCGCGCGAACAAGCCGCTCTGGACCACGCCGACGGCGGACCAGGCGGGCTCCCGCGCCGTCATGCAGAAGGAAGGGAACCTGGTGATCTACAACGCCGCCAACCAGGCGGTGTGGACCACCAAGACCGCGGGCAACCCCGGCGCCTACCTCGCGGTCCAGAACGAGGGCAACGTCGTGATCTACACCAAGGACAACAAGCCGCTCTGGTCCACCCGGTAACCGGGCAGGCGTGGGCCGCCAGGCGCGGCCCACGCCCGCTCCGCCGGGTTTGATGCGTTTCGCGGAGGGGGGCCGGAGGGCACGGGCCGCGGCCTCGGGCGGGTCAGTTCGGCGGGTCGAACCGGCCGTCGACCGCGGTCCAGCCGCCGTCGACGTAGAGCACCGAGCCCGTGACGAAGCTCGCCGCGTCTGAGGCCAGGTAGACGACCGCCCCCGCCATCTCGGGAGCCTGCGCCCACCGGCCCAGCGCGGACTTGGCGGCATAGGCGTCGTACCAGGACGGGTTGTCCTTGATCTGACGGGTGAGCGGCGTCTCCACCACGCCGGGGGCCACCGCGTTGACGCGCACGCCGTACGGGCCGAACTCGGCGGCGGCCGTCCTCAGCAGCTGCACCAGGCCCGCCTTCGTCGCCGAGTAGACGCCCTGGCCCGGCTCGGTCACCGACGCCCTGATGGAGGCGAAGCCGACGATCGAGCCCCCGCGGCGCTCCACCATGCCGGCGCCGAACGCGCGGACCACCTCGAACGAGGCCCGCAGGTTGAGATCGACCACCCGCTCGAACTCCTCGGCGGAGTAGTCGAGCAACCGCTTGCGGACGTTCGTGGCGGCGGTGAAGACCAGCACGTCCACCGCGCCGAGCTGCGCGGCGGCGGCGCGCACCGCCGGGCCGTCCAGGACGTCGAGCGGGACGGCCGTGCCGCCGCACAGGCCCGCGGTCTCCTCGGCGGAGGGCAGGTCGCGGTCGGCGCACACCACCTCGGCCCCGTGCGCGGCCAGGGCCAGGGCGGACTCCCTGCCGATGCCGCTCCCCGCGCCGATGACAAACGCCCGCCGCCCGTCCAGCCGGAACAACCGCTCGTAGTCCATGACCGTCACCCTACCCACTGGTCCGACCAGTGCACTAGGTATGCCTTGGCTTCCGCGATGACCTCTCCTTCACGGGCCGTCGTAGGCTGCGTGGGTGCTGATCGAGGAACGCGCTACCCGGCGACGGTGAACTCCGGTCCCTCTTGGAAGCGGCCTTCGCCGAACTCGTCGCCCGCTACGGACCCGAAGGACGGTCAGGCGTGGACCCGGCGGCCCGCTTCCTGATCGCGGTCGCCGACGGCACGGCGGTGGCGTGCGGAGCCCTCCAGCCGGTCGACGCGGTGACGGCCGAGGTGAAGCGCATGTACGTGCGGCCCTCCCACCGAGGGCTCGGAGCGGCCAGGGCGCTGCTCAAGGCGCTGGAGTCCATGGCCGCGGACGCCGGGTACGCGCGCGTCCGCCTGACCACCGGCATCAGGCAGCCGGAGGCGATCGCGCTGTACGAGAGCTCGGGGTACGCGCGGATCCCGGCATACAGGAAGTACGCCGACGAGCCCGCCAGCAGGAGCTACGGGAAGGACGTGGTGCGGTAGGTCAGAGCTTGCGGACGTTGGTGGCGCAGAAGTCGAAGCTGTCCTGGCTGCGTTCGACCAGGTCGAACTCGACGGGGTCGCCGGCGTGGAGCTCGCGGTAGCCCGCGCCGACGATGTCGCTGAAGTGGGCGAAGGCGTCCTTGCCCGGCGGGAGGTCGGGCGAGGAGATCGCGCCCCAGCCTTTCTCCGGCTTCCAGAACTTGACGGTGCCTCGGGTCATGCAGAGATCATTCCACGTCGGGCCAGATGCACGTCGAGGTGACGCCGATACCGAGGACGTCGCCCTGGGTCCACGACAGGGAAAGGATGAAGTCGTCGGGACGGCTCTGGGCCGCTATGTCAGGCTGTCCGATATCCAGACCGGTCGCTTGGGTGATGGTATGCCCTTGATCGCGCCAGTGGCCTCTGACGCGCTCCGCGACAGCCACAAGGCGGTCTTTCGGGATGCCCCTCAGGTAATACGTGCGGGTAACAATGATGCGATCCTCGGATCCGCCGTCTGTGGCCCCCACGCAGTAACGGCGGTTGAGACTGGGCCGATAGAGATCGAGATCGGGCTTCGGGTGTATGACCGAAACGGTGTCCTGGATGAGTTGTTCGACGCGGTCCACTGCCTGCTGTTCGTTCATCGTCGTTGCCTTCGCGCATGCGGTGAGGATCAGGAAGAGAAGCAGGATCATGCGAGTCAAGGCTGCTCTCCGGCGTTCTGGGTGACTCTGTGGTATTCGGCGTTGACGATGTGGGCCAGATTTCTCAACGACTGTGAATGGTCATTCCAGTAGTCGGAGTGGGCTTTGAAGGTCAGGTAGAAGGGGCCGTCTTCGACGTAGAACCGGCGGGCGCCGAAGCTGTCGTCTCCCGGGTCGTTTCCGAAGCGCGCCAGGTCCCCCACCGGGTCTCCCGCCGCCTCTCCCGCCCACACCCTCCCAGGACCGACCCCCAGTTCCTCCGCTCGCCGTACCCCCACCCCGGGGCTGCCGACGAAGACCAGTTCGTCGGCGAACCGCCCGTGTCGCAGGAGGGCCGCCTTGCCGGTCACCAGTGACCCGTAGCTGTGCCCCAGCATCGTGAGTTTCGCCTTTCCCGAAGGGTCGTGGCTGGCCCGCAGCCCGTCCACGAGTGACGCCAGCGCGCGTGCGCCCGTGTCGGCGGCGCCGTCCGTCGCCACGCTCTGGCCGGGGACGGTCAGCTGCCAGTCGATCTGCGGCGCCCGGTAGCCCAGCCAGGCGATGGAGGCGATCTTCCGGCCGGGCGCGAAGTAGTGTGCCTGGTCCCACAGCACCGCGGCCCGGTTCAGGTCCTCGTGGAAGGAGGCGAGCCTGGTGTTCATGCCGGGCACGTACGTCACCACGCGGTCCGCCGTGTCGGGGTCGCCGAAGGAGATCGCGGCCTCCCCGAGGGAGCGGACGTCGAAGGACAGCAGGTAGGCCGGCGGCCGGCCGTTCCTGCCGCCCTGGGCCAGGCCCTGCTCGATGACCTTCACGTGGTCGAGTTCGCGCATCACCCGGTCGAGGACGGCCGGCCACGTGAGCGCGAGGTGCGGGTCGGGCGGGACGGTGGTGAGCAGCGCGGCGAGCCTGGCCTTCTCGGTGGCCAGCAGCGCCCTGTTGGCCCGGTCGCGCACGGTCATGGGCAGCCCGTCGAGGAACCCGGCGGCTGGCAGCGCCTTGAGCGCCTGGTCGCGGGCCGTGCTGTCGAGCATGCGCCACCATGCGCTCACCCGGGCCGCGAGCGTCGGGTCGGCCGCCTGCCGCTGCAGGTCGAGCAGCCGGGCGAGGGCGGTGGTGTCGCCCGCGGCGGCACCGTTCAGCAGGACGGTGACGGTGGAGGGGGCGTGCCCGCCGTACAGGCCGAAGGCGACCAGGGGCGCGGGCGCGAGCTCGCCGCCGTCGCGCAGGATGAGGGTGAGGCGGCGGCGCAGGTCGCCGGCCTGGGCGGCCGCCCACGCGCCGATGGCGGCGACCTCGGGGGCGCCGAGGCCGGCCGCGGCGCGCGGCAGCTCGTCGGCCGCGATGGTCAGGCCGCTGATCAGGCGGCGGAGCTGGGCGGGCTCGACTCCGGCGAACGAGCCGTGGACGGCGCTCAGCGCGGTGGCGGGCCGGCCGAGGGAGGGGACGGCGTCGCCTTCTGCCGCGATCCTGCGCAGGGCCGACTCCAGCGCCGCCACGAGGGCGGCGCGCTGCCTGGCGAGTTCGGCGGCGAACGCGGGCGCGCCGCCGCCGACCCAGGCCTGGGCCGCCAGGGCCCGTGCGGGCTCGTCGAGGATCCCGGCGACCTCGGCGGCGTGCCGTACGGCATGCTGAAAGCCCACCATGGCCACACAGGGTAGCCTGGCGGCTACCGGATCAGCTCGCGGATTTCAGCAATGCGGCCGCCCGGGCGCGGTAGTCGGCCACCCCGCGCAGCTTGACGTGCTCGTAGCCGCGGATCATGTCGGGCAGTTCGGCCAGCTGGAGCACCTTCTCCTCCGGCAGGCCCGACGACAGGGCGCGCAGCAGGTCGCCGGTGTACTCCTCGGCGAGGCTCCGCTCGATGCTGCGCACCTCGCCCAGGCCGAACGGGTCGAGCTTGGTGCCGCGCAGCTTCCGCATGCCGTACAGGGCCTTGAAGGCGGGGTCGAACCACGGGCCGAGGGTGAGCTTGCGCTTGAGCCCGAGCGCGCGCAGCACCGGCGGGTGCAGGTTGTAGGCCACGCGGGTGCCGGGGCCGAACTCGGCGGCGATCCTGGCCCGCTCGGCCGGGTCGAGGTGGAGGCGGGCGACCTCGTACTCGTCCTTGTAGGCCATCAGCTTGTACAGGTGCGTGGCGTAGGCCTCGGTGACCGCGGCGGGCGCCAGGGCGTGCACCTGGCGCACGGCCGCCAGGTAGCGCTGCGCGTAGCGGGGGTTCTGGTAGGCGACCAGGTCGGGCACCCGTACGGCCAGCAGCCGGTGCAGCTCGCTGCCCTCGCCGGCGAAGGCGATCCGCCGCAGCACCTCCGCCGACGGCGCGGCCGGGACCGGCGCGGGGAAGAGCGCGTCCACCGCCGACGGCGCGGCGATGACCGCGCGGCCCCAGTGGAAGGCCGTCGCGGACCTGCCGAGGGCCTTCTCCATCGACGCCAGCGACAGCGGGATGAGGCCGAGCTGCCAGGCCGCGCCCAGCACGATCGTGTTGGCCTGCATGTGGTCGCCGAACAGCGTCTGCGCGAGGCGCTCGGCGTTGAGCGCCACGACGGAGCGGGTGCGCGCCTCCAGCGCGGTCAGCTGCGGCCCGAGGTCGGTGACGTGCGTGGACGGGTCGACGACCATGCCGCCGGTGGGCGACAGGTGCGTGGAGACCACCGCGACCGTGCGCGTGGGGGAGGCGGTGCGAAGGTGCCTGGGGTCGGTCGCGCCGATCACGTCGAGCGCCAGGTAGGCGTCGACGGAGGCGGCGGTGGCCTGGCCCGACCTGTCCTCCTCGCCGTCGAACAGGCGGAGGTCGGAGACGACGGTGCCGCCCTTCTGCGCCAGTCCGGTCTGGTCGAGACCGCGCGACTGGCGCCCGTCCATCAGGGCGGCCTTGCCGAGCAGCCGGGCGACCGACACCACGCCGGTGCCGCCGATGCCGACCAGCCGGATCGTGGTGTCCTTGGGGTGGATGTCCGGCAGGGGCAGGTCGGGGGGAGTGGGGACGGTCGTGCGCTTCTTGGCGCCCGGAATGATCGTCAGGAACGAGGGGCAGTCACCCTCGACGCACGAGTAGTCCTTGTTGCAGGAGGACTGGTGGATCTCGGTCTTGCGGCCGTACTCCGTCTCGACCGGCAGCACCGACAGGCACTCCGACTTCTGCCCGCAGTCGCCGCACCCTTCGCACACCCGCTGGTTGATCGCCACCCGCTTCACCGGGTCGGGCAGCTCGCCCTTCTTGCGCAGCCGGCGCTTCTCCGCCGCGCACTGCTGGTCGTGGACCAGCACGGTGACGCCCTCGACGGCGGCCAGCTCACGCTGCGCCTGTTCGAGCTCGGCACGGTCGCGCAGCGAGGCGATCGGCGACAGCCGTACCCCCTGGTAGCGGGATGGATCGTCGCTCGTGACGATCACCTTGCGCACACCCTCCAGCTCCAGCCAGTGGGTCAGCGACGCCACCGACAGCGCCGGCGTGATCGTCTGTCCGCCGGTCATGGCGACCGCGCTGTTGTAGAGGATCTTGTAGGTGATGTTGACGCCGGCGCCGACCGCCGCTCTGACGGCCAGCGAGCCGGAGTGGTGGAAGGTGCCGTCGCCGAGGTTCTGGAAGATGTGCCGGGTGCCGGTGAACGGGGCCTGCCCGATCCACTGCGCACCCTCGCCGCCCATCTGGGTGAGCCCGGCGAGCCGGCCCTTGCCCTCGGGGTTGAGCACGACCATGGTGTGGCAGCCGATGCCCGCCGCCACGACCGAGCCCTCGGGGACGGCGGTGGAGCGGTTGTGCGGGCACCCGGAGCAGAAGAACGGCGTGCGGGTGGGGCCGAGCAGCTTGAGCGGCTCGCGCGGGCGCGGCAGGTCGATGGACAGCCGGTCGGCCAGCACGCGGGCGACCAGGTCGGCGTCGACGCCGCCGTGGTGCGGGACGACCGCCTTGCCGGTGACGGCGGGCGCGTCGGGCGTGCCGTACAGCACGTCCTTGACCAGGCCCTCCAGCAGCGGCGCCTTCTCCTCGACGACGATGATCTCCGACAGGCCCTGGGCGAACTCCCGCACGATCTCCGGTTCCAGCGGCCACAGCATGCCGATCTTCAGCAGCCGGATCTCGTCGGTGAGGCCGAGCTTCCTGCACGCCTCGCGCACGTCGTAGTAGGCGGTGCCGGCGGCGACGACGCCGATCGTGGCGCCCGGCGCGGCGCAGGTGATCTGGTTGAGGCCGTTGGCGCGGGCGTAGGCGCGAGCCAGCTCCAGGCGCGGCCCGACCAGGGTGCGCTCCATGTCCAGCGAGTACGGCGTGAGCAGCGTGGCGTCGGGCGTGTGCCGGTACGGCCTGCCCTGCCACATCACCTCCGGCATGACGGGCTTGACCCGGTCGGGATCGAGGTCGACGGTCGCGGTGGCGTCCACCACGTTGGCCACCGCCTTGATCGCCACCCACAGGCCGCTCGCCCGGGACGCGGCGATCGCGTGCCTGCCCAGGTCGAGCAGCTCCTGGACGGTGCCGGGGAAGATCACCGGCATGCCGAGTGCGGCCAGCGTGCTCTCGGTGGCGCTGGGCAGGGTGGAGGACTTGCAGGTCGGGTCGTCGCCGCAGAGCGCGATCAGCCCGCCCTCGGGGTGCGCGCCGACGAAGTTGCCGTGCCGGAGGGCGTCGGCCGCGCGGTCGACGCCGGGGGCCTTGCCGTACCAGACGCCCAGGACGCCCGTCTTGCGCGGGTCGGGCAGGGAGGGGACCAGCTGGCTGCCCCACACCGCGGTGGCGCCCAGCTCCTCGTTCTGGCCGGGACGGTGGACCACGCCCTCCGGCTTGGTCCTGGCCAGCTCCTGGTCGAAGCCGCCCAGGGGCGATCCCGGGTAGCCGGAGACCATGGCGCCGGTGTCCAGACCCGCCCTGCGGTCCGCGGCCAGCTGGTTTTCGATCAGCCGCACCAGCGCCTGCGTCCCACTCATGAAGGCGTCGCTCGTCATGCCGTGAGATTATTTCAAGGATCGCGGCAGGTGATGTCAATACTTGCGGTGGTTTACGCCCCGGTTAGCATCTGTGGTCATGGATGCTACGGATCGCGCAATTCTTCGCCTCCTGCAGGAGGACGGCCGGCTCAGCAACATCGAGTTGGCCGACCGGGTGCGGCTGACGCCGTCGCCCTGCCTGCGCCGGGTGCGCAACCTGGAGGACAGCGGGGTGATCTCCGGCTACCGCGCGGTGGTGGACCCGCCGTCGGTCGGGCGCGGCTTCCAGGTCCTGGCCTACGTCGAGCTGGAGGGCCAGGACGCCGAGACCGTCACGGCCTTCGAGTCCGCGGTGATGGAGGTGGAGGACGTCATCGAGTGCCTGCGCATGTTCGGGCGGCCCGACTACGTGCTGCGGGTCGCGGTGGCCGACATGGACGCCTACAGCCGCCTGTGCCTGGAGAAGCTCGGTCGGCTGCCCGGGCTCGACAAGCTCACCTCGCAGATCGCGATGAAGGCGCTCAAACCGGGCGGTTCGCTCCCGCTGTGACGCCGCCGCGGGGGACGCGGGGCTGCGAGCGGCGGGGCCAGGCGGCACGGGGAATGGCGCGCCGGCCTGGCCTCCTCCGATCGTGCGTTCGGTCCATCTCAGCCGCGCAGCACCTCGTCCAGCCTGGCGGCGAACGGCCCGGCCGCCGTGGTGAACCCGGCGTGGTCGCCGGGGAAGACCACCGGCTCGACGTCCAGGGCCTCGGCCAGCGCGATCGCCGTACGGCGGGCCAGCTGCCCGTCGGTGGTCTCGCCGATGCCGACCACGATCCTGGGCCGGCCGGCCCGCAGCGTCTCCACGTCGGGCCGGAAGCCGCTCAGCGGCCTGACCCCGTGCGCCAGGAAGAAGGCGAGGTTGCCGCCCATCCTGCCGAACATCTCCATCTGCTCGGGCGTCGGCGGCTCCTGCGGCGGGGTGGGGGCGTTCTCGCCCATGCCGATGAGCTCCTCGAACCGCTTCATGCCCGCCGGTACCCCCTCGCGGTGGTAGGCCGCCTCGACCTCGAGCATTCCCGCGGTGACCGTGTCGGCGTCGGGCAGCAGCGCGACGCACGGCGGCTCGTGCGCGACCAGCGTGTGGACCAGCGAGGGGTGCCTGGCGGCCAGGTTGAGGGCGATCTGGGCGCCGCCGCTGCTGCCGAGCACGTACGCGGGCGCGCCGCCGAGCGCGGTGAGCAGCGCCGCCGCGTCGTCGCCGTGGACGTCGACGTCCTGGTCGAGGGTGGGGTCGTCGGGAATGCTGCGCGAGTTGCCGCGCGGGTCGTAGGAGACGACCGTGTAGCGGTCGGCGAGCGGGGCGGCGATGGCCGAGAAGATGCCCGCGTCCGTGGGGCCGCCGGGGATCATCAGCAAGGTCGGGCCCGCGCCCTGCACCTCGTAGTAGAGCTGTGCGCCGGGAACCTGCAAGGTCTCTGTCTTCGTCATGCGAGGAGCCTCTCACCGACAAATTTTTTTGTCAAGGGCCTTCTGGTGTCCGGGCCGGCGACCGCGCGGTCTCGGGGGCGCCGAACCGCCGCGACGACCGGGCCGGGAGCCGTCAAACGTCCGGCAAATCCTCACGCGTCATCGGAAGAGCAGTCGGCCGCCCGTTAAAAACCTGGCTACATCCCACCGGCGTGCGCGGAGGTTGAGTTACAGTTCTCCGCTTTCCCCCTCAAAACAGCGCGCCAAGCCGCCTCGGCGGCCCTTACCGCCGGATTGACATGGCGTTGAGGAAGAGGTTGCCTGAAGTATGCCTAGATCGCCGTGGGCCGGCGACGGGTCTGCGGTGCCGAAGGCCGGAGAAGTGCGAGCTTGATCTCTGGCGGAGGATGCCTATGGCAATCTACGAGTACCGCTGCGCCGATTGCGGGCGATTCGAGGTGCGGCTGCCGATAGGCACCGCCACGACGACGTGCGACTGCCCCACCTGTCAACGCCCTGCCCAACGGGTCTTCTCCTCGCCGTACCTCAGCCGGGTCGCCCCGGCCGTGGCCGCCGCGCGCGCCAGCGAGGAGCGCAGCCAGGAAGCACCCGAGGTCGTCACGAGCGTGCCACCGGCGCGGCGGCGCAGGTCGCCGCCGCACCCCGCGCTGTCGCGCCTGCCCCGGCCCTGACAACGGAATCAACGCGGACACGCGTGCGTGAACAGCTCACGCGCGCGTCCGAACACGGCGGCACCCACCGGGCCGTCCGGCGTGGGTGATGCCGCCACACCACAACACCAGGAGGTGCGTCGCTCATGGGAGCCGTCGGACTGCTCTACGTCGGCGCGGTGCTCTTCATCAACGGACTGATGCTCCTGAAGAAGGTGGAACCGCGCGCGGCAGGCGTCTTCAACCTCTTCGTCGGGACGCTGCAGGTGATAACACCCACGGTGCTGATCATCACCAGCGGCGGGGACGCGTTGACGATCCTCGGCGCGTCGGGGATCTATCTCTTCGGTTTCACCTACCTCTACGTCGGGATCAACCTGCTCGGCGGGTTCGACTCGACAGGAATCGGCTACTTCTCGCTGTTCGTGGCCATCATGGCGATCGGGTACTCGTGGGCGAACTTCCAGCTCCTCGGTGATCCGGCGTTCGGCGTCATCTGGCTCTACTGGTCGTACCTGTGGTTCCTCTTCTTCGTGCTGCTGGGTCTGAAGAACGAGCAGATCACCACGTACACGGGCTGGGTCACGGCGATCGAGGGATGGATCACGGCGGCGATCCCCGCGTTCATGGTCCTCACCGGCTACTGGCGGAACACCAACGTCATCGCGATCGTCCTCGCCGTGTTCGGCCTGGTGGTCTTCATCGCGTTGTGGCCGCTGACCCGCAAGCGGGAGCCCGCCCCCGCCGAGCCGACGCCGAGCGACCAGCTGGGCGCGGAAGGCAGGCGCCGGCCCCGCTGGACGTGAGACGAGGAGATCCGCAACCGGGAAGGAGGTGATGCCCGCGCCGCCATCGAGTCTCCACCGACACCATCAGCAAGGAAGGCATGCACCATGCCCAATGTCGTCTTCGGCGTCGACCAATCGATGTCCATGCGCGACCAGAAGATCCCCGGGCACAACCGCTGGCACCCGGACATCCCGGTGGCCGACATGGTACGTCCAGGGGACGAGTTCCGAGTCGAGTGCAGGGAATGGACCGACGCCCAGATAGGCAACAACGACTCCGCCAACGACGTACGCGACGTCGACCTTACCGTCGCGCACGTGCTGAGCGGACCCATCGGGGTGGACGGCGCCGAGCCGGGCGACCTGCTGGTCGTCGACATCCTCGACCTCGGCGCCGTGCCACAGCAGGTCGGGGACGCGCCAGGACAGGGATGGGGGTACACCGGCATCTTCGCCAAGGCGAACGGCGGTGGATTCCTGACCGACTACTTCCCTGACGCCTACAAGGCGATCTGGGATTTCCACGGACAGGTCGCCACATCCCGTCACCTGCCAGGTGTCCGCTACACCGGCATCACCCACCCCGGGCTCTTCGGCACCGCGCCATCGGCCGAGCTGCTCGCCGCCTGGAACCGCCGGGAGCAGGCACTCATCGACACCGATCCGGATCGGGTCCCGCCGCTCGGCCTGCCACCGCTGGCCGAGAACGTCATCGCCGGTACGGCGGGCGGCGACGTGGCCCAGCGGGTCGCCAGCGAGGGCGCCCGCACCGTTCCGGCACGGGAGAACGGCGGAAACCACGACATCAAGAACTTCACCCGCGGGGCCAGGGTCTTCTACCCCGTGCACGTGAAGGACGCGAAGCTCTCCGGAGGTGACCTGCACTTCAGTCAGGGCGACGGCGAGATCACCTTCTGCGGGGCGATCGAGATGGGCGGTTACATCGACTTCCACGTCGACCTCATCAAGGGCGGCATGGAGAAGTACGGTGTCACCACCAACCCGCTCTTCATGCCCGGCAACGTCGAGCCGCGCTACTCGGAGTTCCTGTCGTTCATCGGGATCTCCGTCGACCACGACACCGACACCAACTACTACCTCGACGCGACGGTGGCCTACCGCAGAGCATGCCTCAACGCCGTCGAGTACCTCAAGAGGTGGGGCTACTCCGGAGAGCAGGCCTACCTGCTCCTCGGTTCGGCGCCGATCGAGGGGCGTGTCAGCGGCATCGTCGACATTCCCAACGCCTGCTGCTCGCTCTACCTGCCCACGGCGATCTTCGACTTCGACGTCCGTCCGAACCCGGAGGGGCCCGTCAGGAAGGAACGCGGGCAGTGCGCGGTGACGAGCTGACCGCCACCGAGGGCCGGACGGCCCTCGCGGACAGGAACGGCCGCCGCGCGATCCTCGATCGGTGAGGAGGAGCAACACGGAGCGCACGGCGGCCGTGATCGTGCCATTTCCGGCTATTGACCGGCTTGCCGGTTTATTAAAGTTTTGGTCTGTTTATCGGTATCTTGGGTTTCCTGCGTGATTCGGGGTCAAGCGCCTTCCGTGCCAGGTCGGAGGCGCTTTCGTGGCGTGTCGCGATCATTCTGTCGACAGTCAAACCGGCTGACCAAGTACGAAGAATGCGCAAAAATCCGGTTATTCTCGCTTGTAGTCCGCAACCCCTGCCAACTCCCGGCCACGAGTACGCGCCGGCCACGTCGAAGGGTTGATTCATGAACAATGACGCCGTGTGGGTCCGTAGCGTGACGGGCATCCAGTTGCACCACACCACGGACCTCCAGGACGCCAGCCGATTCCTGGGCAACGCGGTGATGGCGCTGCGGGCCGCGCACGTACGAACGGGCGACGGCCGGTACTTCGACCTCGCCGACCAGCTCAAGGTCATGGTGGCCGAGGCACGCACGCTGGAGGGCCAGGCCAGGGAGCGCATGCAGGCGCTGCACTCCGCCGACCCCCAGCAGTTCGTCCGCTGCCGCGAGGGCGAGGAGCCCTGGCCCGACGAGATCCAGGCGGGCTTCGTGCCCCGCCACACCTGCAACGATCGGTGCCTCTACCATGATCACGACGTGCTGGACGCCATCATGCAGTGCATTTGCGCCCGTCCCCCGTGCCGGGCGTGCGCCATCGCCGGCGCCCCGTGACGCGAGCGGTACGGCTCGTCACCCGGCACGCCCCTGCGCGGTGAAACCTTCTGCGCCCGGCGTGCGAAGGTCCCTGAGTGCCACGGTGGACAGGCGCGGACTTGACCAGATCCGTCAGTAAATCCGGACTTGACGGATTGTGGGCAGGTATGGTCGGCTCTTACCTTTCGTGATCAGTCGGCCACATATCCGGGGGAAAGCCAGTCATGCCGCGGCTGTCCTGTGTCCTGCTCGTCTGCGCGCTGGTCGCCGGCGTGCCCACGGCGGCGCACGCCGTACCCGTGACCGGGCGAGCACCGGCCGGTGCGGCGGCGGCCGGATGGCGCGGTGCCGCCGAGGACGGCAGGCCGCGGATCGAGCCGGTACCCCGGGTGCGGGTCCCGGCCGCGGCACAGGCGGGGACGGCGCGCAGGCTCTCCCTGGCGGCAGGGGCCGAGGCCGAACGGCACCAGGGCCCGGGCGAGCCGGCCGTGACGATCCCCGCGGGCCCTGCGCTGGTCGACCAGGTGATCGCCGAGGCCGGCAAGCGGATGTCGGGGCCGGCCCCCTCACCCGAGCTCGTCCTGCCCGCCGCCGAGCCGGGCGGGCTGACCCTGCTGCCGGTCCCGAAGGGCCGCAGGCTCCCGCTGCCGTCCGAGATCCGCCTCCCCGTGGTGGGAGAGGGGGTGCCGGTGGCCACGTTCAAGCTGTGCGCGTCCAGTGCCGCGCTGCCCGCCGCGTGCTCCTCCGCGCGGCCGGTGGCCACGCCCGTCCAGGCGGACGTCACCGGCGACGGCATGCCCGACCTGCTCGCCACGCTGGTGCCGCAGCAGGCCGAGGGCGAGCGGGCCGGCATCGGCTTCGGCGTCGTCCAGCTCGGCGGCCCCGTCAAGGCGCAGGTGTGGGCGGAGTACGCGGTCGGTTCCGGCACGGTGGTGAAGGTCGGCTTCGACGGCTACCGCAGGGGCACCGAGCTGGCGGGGCGCGACTGGGGGGTCTTCACCGTCGACCTGCCCGCGCTCGCGGCCGGGCGCGTCGACGTGCGGGCGACCGTACGGCGCAGCGCCCCCGGATCCTCCGCCGCCACCATCGCGGGACTGGAGGGCAAGGCCGTGGTCAGCCTGCGCCAGACGCCTGCCACCGAACGCTTCAGCGCCCACGCCATGCTCGACGGCGGCCGCAGCGCGCTGACCGCCACCGCCTCGGCACCCGCCGAGCTCGACGCCCTCGTGGTCGCGGAGCGGCGCCGGTTCACCCAGGTGACGGTGGACCGGATGGGCACCCGGCTGACCGCCGAGCTGACCAGGCCCGGTGCCGTCCACTTCGCCGGCACCGCGCCCATCGCCAGGGCGAGCTTCCACGACTACGTGTTCAGCGACGGCAGGCTGTCCAGGGCCGCCGGGCTGTCGATCACCCGGCTGCCGCGCGAGTTCCGCGCCACCGCCACACCCCAGGGGCTGTCGGTCACCTCCGGCGCGCCCCGGGCCAAGGCCGCCGACCTGAGCTTCTACGACGCCGCCAGGGACCAGACGGTCGTCAGCGCGCGCCTGACCGGACTCCCGGCGACCATGACCGTCGAGCACGACGCCGCCGCCAACCGGATCGTCCACACCGCCAGCTCGCCCCTGGGTCAGCTGACACTGCTGCTCCAGCGCGGGCAGGGCGCGATCGCCGCCCTGCCCGGCGACCATGTCACCATGATCAAGGACGGCGGCCGGCTGGGGGTCTCGGGCAGGCTGGCCGGGGTGGCGGGCTTCGACGCCACGTACGGCGCCGCGCCGCGCGTCCGGCTCGAGCTGGGGTCGGGCGGCAGGCCGTTCACCGGGGCGGCCGACATCGACGGGACGCACCTGGCCAGGCTGGAGATCTCCAACACGCCCGCGAAGGTGACCGCGGACCTGGATCCCGGCGCCCGCACGGCCCGCTACACCGCGCGCGGGACCATCGAACGGCTGCGCGCCGCCTACGCCAACCGGAAGACGGGGCTGAGCGTCGACGCGAGCGTGCGCGGGGTCAGGGGGCGCGTCAAGGCGTCGTGGGCGCTCGGCCCGACGACGACCGTGGAGGTGGCCGCCCCCGGCAGGCTCGGCCGGATCGACCTGCACGCGGGCGCGCCGCAGGGGGTGGTGCGGGCGAGCGTGAAGGGGGTGCGCGGGCACCTCACCGCGGTGGCCGACACGGTGGGCAGGCGGCTGGAGTGGACCGCCGACGCGCCTGTCGCCTCGGTCGTGGCGTCGGCGAGGGCGGGGGAGCTGCGCGCCGGTTTCACCGTCACGGGCGTACCCGCCCGCTGGGCGGCCACCTGGTCCCTCCCCGGCACCCCGCCCTCAGGAACCCAGCCTTCCGTCACCCCGGCGGCCACTGCCACCCCGGCAGTCACCAGCACCCCGGCCGCTACCAGCACCCCCGCCGCCACCCAGGTGAGCTTCCGGGGGCTGTCCGGCCCGATCGGCTCGGCGACGATCGCCGTCGCCAACCACGCCGACGCCACCGCGCCCATCGGCCCGCACCTGGCCGCCCACCACGACGCCGGCACCGGCAGGTTCGACGCCAGCGTCCGCCTCGACGGCCTGCGCAGGGCCGACCTCGCCGGGAACGCGACCGGCACCGGGTTCACCGCCGACGTGCAGGCCGCCCGCCGTCCCCTCGCCGTGGACGCCGACCTGCGCACCGCCACGGGAGACCGCTTCGGGGCCGCGGCCACGCTCGGCCCCGCCCCCGGCCGGATCGCGATCTCCAGCGCGAACGGCCGGCTGACCTACGACGCCTCCACCGTCAACCTGACCGGCCAGGTGTGGCTCGGCAACGCCGCCGCCGTCCCCGACGCGCCGCACGTCAAGGGCGGGATCTCGCTCGTCGACGGCGGCACCCCAGCGCGGCCCGGCCTGCGGGCCCACGTCGACCTCGAGGGACTGCCCGGCACGGTGGACGTCGACCTGGCCAGGAAGACCTTCACCTTCTCCGGCTTCCACCCGGCGGGCCGCAGACTGGCCCTCTACCTCGACAGCCGCGTGCTGGCCCCGGTCCCGATCAGGGCCAGCGCCACCCTCACCGGGCTGCCGTCCGCGGTCACCCGCATGACCGTCGGCCCGTTCGCCCTGCAGGGGCAGTCCGTCACGGCCGGCTACGCCGTCGAACCCGCCGCCACGCTCGGCAGCCTGGAGGTCCGCGCCGAGGCCGACCAGGGCAGGCTGCGCGGCCGGGTGCTCGTCGACCCCGTGCCCGCCGCGGTCTCGGTCACCGGCGCGTACGGCGGCCGCACCAGGATCCGGGTGCGCAACTCCGCCCCGGTGGAGCGCCTGGAGGCGGCGGTGACGTCGGGCGCGGCGACGGGATCGCTGCGGTTCACGGACGTCCCCTCGGTCTTCGGCCTCGACGCCGACACCAACGCCTCGGCCCTGCGGCTGCCCACGCTCACCTACAAGGCCGACGCCGGCACCCTCGACGGGCTGCTCGCCGTCCAGGCGGGACTGATCGAGAAGGTCTACCGGCCGTCGCGGGGCCGCGTGCTCGACACCGTCCTGGAGGTCGGCGACCTGGCCGCCGACACCACCGCCAGGCTCAACCCCGACCTGTCCATCGACCTGGCCTCCAAGCCCTCGCCCACCCGGTTGCTGCGCGC
The DNA here is from genome assembly GCF_040610675.1 of Nonomuraea sp. NPDC003804. Lineage (NCBI taxonomy): Bacteria > Bacillati > Actinomycetota > Actinomycetes > Streptosporangiales > Streptosporangiaceae > Nonomuraea > Nonomuraea sp. NPDC003804. Next base: position 97,691 of record NZ_JBEXMT010000019.1, on the reverse strand, counting down.
CCGCACGGGGCTGGAGCTGGAGCCCGTGCCGGCGCGGAAGGTCTCGGCCCGCAAGGACGTGCCGTATGCGGGCGGCTTCCTCGCCTACCGGCTCGACGGACGGTTCGGGCTCGGTCCGAGCAGGATCGACGAGGTGACGATCGCCGTGCACGCGATGTCGTGGCTGCGGATCCGTCCCGGCAAGGTGCCTTTCGGGGCGGCGGCGCCGGCGGCCTTCGGGTTCGTCTCGCCCGGGTTCGAGGGCGGCTACGACCGGCTCGACCTGCGGGCAGGCGGGGTGGACCTGCGGCCCGACGTCCGGCTGGACGTCAAGGTCACCCGGAGCGTCGGCGCCGACGTGTTCGCCGAGCGGGTGCGGATGGGCCGGGCCACCTCGCTGCGGCTGCGCCGCTACGACCAGCGGATGCGGCCCATCAGCTCCAGGCAGGCGGTCACGGCGGGCAGCGTGCCGCTGGCGTGCGTGACGGTCGGCACCAAGCCGGGCGTCGTGCCCGTCCGGCGGGGCGACACGCTGACGCTGCGCGGGGCGGACGGGCCGCAGATGGTCTCGCTGCTCGACCCGGGCGGCCAGGTGCCCGGGTACGCGATCGACCTGCTCACCCACTTCATGTCGCCGTTCCCCGGGGCGGAGTGGAAGGTCTCCTCGGTCGAGGCGGGCCGCTGCGACTAGGCCGGGCGTCCGGGCGGGCTGCGGGCATCTATGAAGGGACACCGCACCCGTACGGAGGAACCCATGATCGCCCGGATCTGGCACGGCGCCACCCCGATCGAGAAGTCAGCCGACTACCTGAGACTGATGCGGGAGGTCGCGATCCCCGACTACCGGTCGACGCCGGGCTGCCGGGGCGCCTACGTGTTGCGTCGTGAGGAGGGCGACGTCGCCCACTTCATCACGCTCACCTTCTGGGACAGCGAGGAGTCGGTCGCCGCGTTCGCCGGCGACGACGTCACCGTCGCCAAGTACTACGACTTCGATGCCGACTACCTGCTGGAGCAGGAGCCTCGGGTGACCCACCACGACCTGTACGACCGGTGAAGCCGCCGGTGCCGGTCGGCCGGCCGGCACCGGGGCGCCGCCGGCGGGGCCGCGGCGCAGCCTCGAAAAGTTGAGGGGTGAGGCTCACAAGCGTTCACGATCGTTGGGGTGATGCTCGCGGGTCGCCAGCATTCCTACATCCCCACCCCCCGAGGAGCACACCCCGATGTGGATTGGAAAAGCGCTGCTCGCCTGCGCGCTGCTGACCACCGCGGCCGTCCCCGCCGCGACCGCCTCCGCCGCCACCGCCTCCGCCGCCACCGCGCCCGCCGCCACCGCGCCCGCCCGGGAGACGACGCTGCGGGTGAAGATGTCGGGATCGGGCGTCGACACGCTCAACCCCTTCCTCGCCTTCTTCAACGGCGCGCTCGACATCTTCGGCACGATCTATCCCTCGCTCAACTCCCTCGACGAGAACGGCAAACCCGGACCCTACCTGGCGACCTCGTGGACCCAGGGCCCCGACCAGCTGACCTGGACCTTCAAGCTGCGGGAAGGGCTGAAGTGGAGCGACGGGCGGCCGATCACCGCCGAGGACGCCGCCTGGACCCTCGAGCTGATCAGGACCGACACGGTGGCGGGCACCGCCAACGGCTCGCTGGTCAGCAACTTCGAGAAGGTGAGCGCGCCCGATCCCACCACGCTGGTGATCAAGACCAAGAAGCCGCAGGCGAACGTCATGTACGTCAGCATCCCGATCAGCGGGATCCCCATCGTGCCCAAGCACGTCTGGGAGCCGCAGGTGAAGGGGCTGAAGGACTACAAGAACGACGCCTTCCCCGTCGTCGGCTACGGGCCGTGGACGCTCACCGACTACAAGCCCGAGCAGTACGCCAAGTTCGACGCCAACAAGGACTTCGTGCTCGGCGCGCCCGGCTTCGACCACCTGGTCCAGCAGAGCTTCAAGGAGTCGGACGCGGCCGTGGCTGCGCTGCGCAGCGGCCAGCTCGACTACATCAACGGCGTCAACCCGACCCAGTTCACCGCGCTGAAGGGCGACCCCTCGCTGCTGGCCGTCCAGGAGGTGGGCAACGGCTGGACGGGCATCGAGCTGAACCCCGGCGCCAAGACCCGCAGCGGCAAGCCCATCGGGACGGGCCACCCCGCGCTGCGCGAGCAGGTGGTGCGTGACGCGATCGCGCTGGCCATCGACAAGCCGACGCTGGTCACCAAGGTCATCAACGGCCTCGGCCAGCTCGGCCACGGCTACCTGCCGCCCGCCTGGCCGCAGTGGAGCTGGAAGCCCACCGCCGAGGAGGAGCAGCGCTTCGACCCCGCCAAGGCCAACCAGATGCTCGACACCGCCGGCTACGCCAAGGGCGCCGACGGCGTCCGGGTCGACCCGAAGAGCGGCAAGCCGCTGGCGTTCAGGCTCGGCACCCACTCCGACGACTCCGCCGACGCGGCCATCTCCACCTACCTCGTCGGCTGGCTGCAGGCGATCGGCATCAAGCTGACCATCCAGCCGCTCAGCATGAGCGCGCTCAACAGCGACCTGGCCAAGGGCGACTGGGACATCCTGATGGACGGCTGGACCACCGGGCCCGACCCCACCTATCTGCTGGGCATCCAGACCTGCGCCGTCCTGCCGAAGGACGACGGCACCGGCGGCAACACCGAGGCCTACTACTGCGACAAGGACTACGACGCCCTGTTCGAGCGGCAGCTCACCAGCGCCGACCCCGCCGAGCGGGCCGGGATCGTCGCGGAGATGCAGCGCATGCTGTACCGGGCGAACGTCGACCAGATCCTCTACTACGCCAACACCCTCGACGTGGCCCGCACCGACACCGTGCGGGGCATCGTCACCGGCACGCCGAACGCCGAGGGGCTCCACCCGGCGCAGACCGCCTTCTGGAGCTACCTCAAGGCAAGCCCGCCTGCCGTGGCCAAGGCGCCGGCCGCCGGCGGTGGCGGCGGCTCAGGGGTGTGGCTCGGGCTGGGCGCGCTGGTGATCGTCGCCGTCGGCGGCGTGCTGGTGGTGCGCCGCAGGAAGACGGCGGGCGACCGTGAGTAGCCTCGCGTCACGCGGCGGGGCGGCCTCCGGTACGGCGGTGCGCGGCCTCGGCCGCCACCTCGCCGAGAAGCTCGCCACCGCCGTGGTCAGCTTCTTCGTCACGCTCGTCATCGGCTTCGTCATCTTCAGCCTCATGCCGGCCGACCCGGTCAGGACCCTCACCCGGGGTCGTCCCACCAGCGAGGCCCAGCTGGCCCAGCTGCGCCTGCAGCTCGGCCTCGACGATCCGCTGTGGCGGCGCTTCCTGTCCTTCGTCGGCGACACCCTGCGCGGAGAGCTGGGCTACTCCTGGCAGTTCCAGCAGCAGGTCTCCACCCTGGTCGCCGATCGGCTCGGCCCCACGCTGCTGCTCATGGGCACCTCCGCGGTCATCTCGGTCGCGCTCGGGCTGTGGCTGGGCATGCGCAGCGGCTGGCGGCAGGGCAGCGTGTTCGACAGGATCACCTCGGGCGCCTCGCTCACCCTCTGGTCGGTGCCGACGTTCTGGCTCGGCATGATCCTGCTGGTGGCCTTCAGTATCCCGGGGCTGCTGCCCGCGGGCGGCATGAGCGACCCGTCGCTGCCCGGGACCGACGTGCTCGACGTGGCCCGTCACCTGGTGCTGCCCTGCCTCACCATGGTCCTGGTCATCTTCGCGCAGTACGTGACGATCATGCGGTCCTCGATCATCGACGAGCGGGGCGCGGCCTACCTGCTCACCGCCCGCGCCAAGGGCCTCACCGACGGGGGCGTGCGCCGCAGGCACGCCGCGCCCAACGCCCTGCTGCCCTCGGTCACCATGATCTTCATGCACCTCGGCACGCTGGTCAGCGGCGCGATCACCGTCGAGGCCGTCTACTCGTGGCCGGGACTCGGCTACCTCACCTACCAGGCACTCAAGATCCCCGACCTGCCCCTTCTCCAGGGCACGTTCATCATCTTCAGCGCGAGCGTGATCATCATGAACCTGCTGGCCGACCTCGCCTACCGCTTCCTCGACCCGAGGGTGCGTGCCCAATGAGGTCGCTGTTCTGGGGCGTGGGCGTGCTGGCCGCCTTCGCGCTGCTGGCCCTCACCGCCCCCCTCTACATCGGCGACGCCGACCTCAACGTCGTCAAGGTCACCGGACCGCAGCTGTCGCCGCCCGTGGGCGGCTACCCGCTGGGCACCGACCAGGCCGGACGCTCGGTGCTGCTCCTGGTCATCTGGGGCGCGCGGGAGTCGCTGGCCATCGGGCTGATCGCCACCGCGCTCACCGTGCTGCTCGGCAGCGCCGTCGGCCTGCTGGCCGGGCACTACCAGGGCATGATCGGCAAGGCGCTCATGCACGTCACCGACTGGTTCATCGCGCTGCCCAGCCTCCCGCTGGCCATCTCGCTGTCGGCGGTGCTCGGCCAGGGCGCGGCCTCCATCACCATCGCCATCGCCGTCACCTCGTGGACGGCCACCGCCCGCCTGGTCCGCGCCCAGACGCTCGCCGTGGAGGCCAGGCCGTTCATCGAGCGGGCCAGGGTCCTCGGCGCCGGCAACGCCCAGGTGATGCTGCGTCACGTGCTGCCCAACGTCCTGCCGCTGATCCTGGTCTCCAGCACGCTGACCGTCGCGTCGGCGATCCTGTCGGAGGCGACGCTGACCTTCCTCGGCCTGGGCGACCCGACCAGCGTGACCTGGGGCTCCATGCTGCAGGCCGCGTTCGCCGGCGGGGCGGTCACCGCGGGAGCGTGGTGGTACCTGCTGCCGCCCGGCGTCGCGATCCTCATCGTCGTGCTCGGCTTCACGCTCACCGGGCGGGCCGTCGAGCACCTGCTCGACCCCAGGAGGTCCGCTCATGCTTGAGGTGCGCGACCTCACCGTCAGCTACGGCACCCGTGACGGCGCCGCCCAGGCCGTGCGCGGCGTGAGCTTCACGCTCGAGCGCGGCCAGACGCTCGGCGTCGCGGGCGAGTCGGGGTGCGGCAAGTCGACGATGGCGCTCAGCCTGCTGCGGCTGCTGCCCGCCACCGCCCGCGTCACCGGCCAGGTGCTGTTCGAGGGGGAGGACCTGCTCACCGCGCGGTGGGCCAGGCTGCGGGCCGTCCGCTGGAACGCCGTCTCGGTGGTCTTCCAAGGCGCGATGAGCGCGCTCAACCCGGTCCGCACGGTCGGCGACCAGATCTGCGAGCCGATCCTGTTGCACGACAGGGTGGGCGTGAAGGCCGCGCGCGGGCGGGCCGCCGAACTGCTGGAGGCGGTGGGCGTGCCCGCGCGGAGGGCGGGCGACTACCCGCACGAGTTCTCCGGCGGGCAGCGGCAGCGCATCATGATCGCGATGGCGCTGGCCTGCCGCCCCGACCTGATCGTCGCCGACGAGCCGACGACCGCGCTCGACGTGATGGTGCAGGCGCAGATCCTGCGGCTGCTCGGCGACCTGGTCCGCGAGTCGGGCATCGGGGTCATCATGATCAGCCACGATCTGGCGGTCCTGGCGCAGATGTGCGAGCGCCTCGCGGTCATGTACGCGGGCCGGATCGTCGAGACGGGCCCGGCCAAGGAGCTGATCGCCGACCCCCGCCACCCCTACACCAGGGCGCTGGCCAGGGCCTTCCCCACCATCGGCGACCCGGCCTCGAGGCTGGCGCCCGAGGGACTGCCGGGCGACCCGCCGCGGATCGCCGACCTCGGCGACGGCTGCGCGTTCGCGCCCCGGTGCGAGTCGGCGGGGCCCGCGTGCCGTACCGGGGCGATGGAGTTGTGGCCGAGCGGCGAGGGTCGCGCGGCGGCCTGCGTGCACGTGCTGGAGGGAGGGGCGTCATGACGCCGGTGCTGGAGGCGCGCGGGCTGGAGATCGCCTTCGGGCGGGCCCGCGCGGTCGACGGGGTCGACATCGAGGTACGGCAGGGCGAGATCGTCGCGCTCGTCGGCGAGTCGGGCTGCGGCAAGTCCAGCCTGGCCCGCGCGCTCGTCGGCCTGGTCAGGCCCACGCGCGGAGAGGTCCGCTACCGGGGCGCGCCCCTGGACTACCGGCGGCTGAAGGAGTACCGCCGCCACGTCCAGCTCATCCTGCAGGACCCGGGCGGCGCGCTGAACCCCCGGCAGACCGTCAGGGCGGCCGTCGCCGAGGGCCCCCGCCTGCACGGGCTGAAGGACGACCGGGTGACCTCGGCGCTGGCCAGGGCGGGGCTGCGGCCACCCGAGGACTACCTCGGGCGCTACCCGCACGAGCTGTCCGGCGGGCAGCAGCAGCGCGTCGTCATCGCGGGCGCGCTGGCCCTCGAACCCTCGGTGATCGTCGCCGACGAGCCCGTCGCCTCGCTCGACGCCTCGGTCAGGGGCGAGATTCTCAAGCTCATCCTCGGCCTCAGGGACGAGCTCGGGATGTCGGCCCTGGTCGTCACCCACGACCTCGGGCTGGCCTGGAACATCGCCGACAGGGTCGCGGTGATGTACCTCGGCCGGATCGTCGAGTCGGGCACCGTCGAGGAGGTGCTGATCAGGCCCCGCCATCCCTACACCAGGGCCATGCTCGCCGCCGCGTCGGGCACGGCGACGCCGCTGCAGGGCGAACCGCCCGACCCCGCCCGCATCCCCGCGGGGTGCCGCTTCCATCCCCGCTGTCCCAGCCGTACCGACGAGTGCGGCACGATCGACCCGCCGGTGCTCGCGGGAGTCGCCTGCCATCTCACGCCTTTGGAGGAGATTTCGTGATCCGTCCACCCGCTCTGCGTCCCGGCGACCGCGTGGCTGTGATCGCCGCCAGCGGCCCGCCCAACCAGGCCAACCTCGACAGAGGTCTGCGCGCCATGGAGACGGTGGGGCTCAAGCCCGAGGTCTTCAGCGCCGTGCGCATGGGCGGCACCGAGTACGACTACCTGGCCGGTGACGACGTCACCCGGGCGCGCGAGCTGACCGCCGCGCTCTCCGACCCCTCCTTCGCGGCCGTCTTCTGCGCCTGCGGCGGGTACGGCATGCAGCGCACGCTCGAACTGGTCGACTGGTCGCGCGTCCCCGCCGACCGGCCGAAGGTCGTGGTCGGATACTCCGACGTCACCGCCCTGCTGGAGGCGCTGGCCGCCAAGCTCGGCTGGGTCTCCCTGTTCGGCCCCATGGTCGCCTGCGACGGCTTCTACGAGGGACCGGGACAGTACGACTTCGACCAGCTGATGAAGCTGCTGTTCACCCCCGAGCAGGTGCGCGAGCTGACCTTCCCCGACTTCAGGACCGTCGTGCCCGGCGTCGCCGAGGGCCGCACGCTCGGCGGCACCGCGACCCTGCTGGCCGCCTCCCTCGGCACCGACACCAGCCTGCCCGCCCGCGACGCCATCCTCTTCCTCGAAGACGTCGACGAGGAGCTGTTCCGGCTCGACCGCTACATCACCCAGCTGCGCCGCGCCACCTACAGCGACGGGGTGGCGGGCATCCTGCTGGGCACCTTCACCGACTGCGGCGAGCCGCGCGACGTCGAGCGCATGCTGGTCGAACGGCTCGGCGACCTCGGGGTGCCCGTCATGGCGGGCGCCGACATCGGCCACGGCATCGCCATGCAGACCTACCCGATCGGCGTGCGGGCCCGCCTCGACACCGAGCGCGGCACGTTGACCTTCCTGGAGCCCGTGCTCACCCCGCCCGCCGTCCACGACGAGGCCGGCGGAGCCGACCCGGCCTGAGAGCGCTCCGCGGGGCGCCTCAGTCGCGGGGCGCCCTGCGGACCACGGACGGCAGCAGCTCGCCCAGCCCCTTGGCGGTCATCGGCTCGGCGGGCACCAGGGCGAAGCCCGGGGAGGCGGACAGGTCCTCGGCGAGCGCCGGGTCGGCCAGCACGCCACCGGCGGGCGCCAGCGACGTCAACCTGCTGGCCAGGTTGACGGTCGTGCCGAACACGTCGCCCATCCTGCTGATCACCGGGCCGATCGCCAGGCCCACCCGCAGGTCGGGCATGGCCCGGTCGGGGGCGTGCACCTCCAGCAGCCGCAGCGCGATCTCGGCGGCCACCCGGGCCAGATCGGCCACGAACAGCACCGAGTCGCCCAGCGTCTTGACCACCCTGCCGCCCGAGGAGGTGACGACGTCGGCCGACCGGCCCTCGAACCGCTCCACCAGCCCCGCCAGCTCCTTCTCCGCGATCTGGCGGCTGAACCTGGTGAATCCGACCATGTCGGCGAAGCCGACGGCCAGCCGTACGGTGCCGACCTCCTGGTCCACGATGCGGCCGGCGGCCGAGGCGAGCTGGCGGCGCCAGGTGTAGACCAGCAGCTGTTCCAGGGAGGGCACCACGCGGTCGGCGCGCTCCCGCCAGGCCTCCGGGCGCTTGGCCAGCGGCACGCCCGCCAGGTCGAGCGTCTCGGCGCCCAGCTCCGCCTGGGACTCGGCCAGGCTCGCCGTCGCCCTGCCGAGCGCCCTGGTCACCAGGAGCATGTGCTCCTCGTCGTAGCAGCCGTCGCTGACCAGGGCGACCAGCGTCTTCAGCGCCTCGACGTCGGCCTCGGTGAAGACGACCGCGTCGTCGGCGACGTTCGGGAATCCCAGCGCGCGCCAGTAGCGCCGCGCGCGGTAGACCGGCACCCCGGCCATCGCGGCGACCTGCCGGCTGGTGTAGCGCCTGGGCTGGCGAAGGAAGGCCTCCGACAGCAGGTCGATCTGGGACTCGTCGACCGTCATGGGGACATTGCACCACACACCTGGCGTAGTTAGCGTTCAACACCATGAGGTCTTATGCCGTCCAGCTCTACACCCTCCGAGACCATCTGGCCGCCGACCCCACCGCCACCCTTTCCAGACTCGCCTCCCTCGGCTACGAGGCGGTCGAGCCGTTCACCCTCACCCCCGTCGAAGGCTTCCAGGTCCACTCCGCGCACGCCCCGCTGCTGGGCCCCGACAGGGAGGAATACCTGAAGATCGCCGGCACGCTCATCGTGCCCATGGTGGATCCGGCGGAGTTCACCACCGCGGAGGGGATCAGGAGGACCGCCGGCGCACTGAACGCCGCGGCCGCCTGGGGGACGGAACGCGGGGTGCGCGTGGGCTACCACAACCACCACTGGGAGCTGGCCTCGCACGTCGGCGGGCGGCACGCCCTCGAGGCGCTGGCCGACCTGCTGGACCCCGGCGTGATCCTGGAAGTGGACGTCTACTGGGCCGCGGTCGGCGGCGCCGACGTCCCCGAGCTGCTCGGCAGGCTGGGGGAGCGGGTGCGGTTCCTGCACGTCAAGGACGGCCCGGCCAACCTGAAGGACCCGATGACCGCCGTGGGCGCGGGCACGCTGCCCATCCCCGACATCCTCGCCGCCGCGCCCCAGGCCATGCGGGTGGTCGAGCTCGACCGGTGCGCCACCGACATCTTCGACGCGCTCGCCGACTCCCTGGCCTACCTGCGCGAGGTGGACCGGTGACCGGCGTCGCGATCGTGGGGTGCGGCAACATCAGCAGGCGCTACCTCGACAACTTCGCCGCCATGCCCGAGCTGCGCGTGGTCGCCTGCGCGGACCTGGACGCCGACCGGGCCAGAGCCGCCGCCGAGAAGTACGGCGTGCCCGTCGCGGGCGAGGTGTCGCAGGTCCTCGACCACCCCGACGTCGAGATCGTCGTCAACCTGACCGTGCCCGCCGCGCACGCGGAGGTCGCCATGGCGGCCGTCGCCGCCGGACGGCACGTCTACAACGAGAAACCCCTCACGCTCGACCCCGCCACCGGCCGCGAGCTGCTGGCCGCCGCCGAGCGGGCCGGGGTCAGGGTGGGCTGCGCGCCCGACACCTTCCTCGGCGCGGGACTGCAGACCGTCGCCCGCGCCCTGGCCGACGGCGCCATCGGCAGGCCACTGTCGGCGATCACGATCCTGCAGGGCCCCGGCCCCGAACGCTGGCACCCCAGCCCCGAGTTCTTCTTCAAACCCGGCGCCGGACCGCTGTTCGACATGGGCCCCTACTACCTGACGGCCCTGGCCGTGCTGTTCGGCCCCGTCACGAAGGTGGCGGCCAACGGCAGCAGGGCGCACGCCCGGCGCACGGTCGGCTCAGGCCCGCTGGCCGGCTCCGTCTTCGACGTCGAGGTGCTCACCCACGTCAGCGCGCTGCTGGAGTTCGCCGGCGGGCAGCGCGCCACGACCGTCTTCTCCTTCGACTCGCCGCTGGCCCGCGGCGACTTCCTCGAACTCACCGGCACCGAGGCCACGCTCGCCGCGCCCGACCCGAACAACTTCACCGGCCCGGTACGGCTGCGCCGTACCGGAGCGCCCGAATGGACCGACTTACCGGTGGAGGGCACCACCCTGGGACGCGGCATCGGCGTGCTCGAGATGGCCCGCGCCATCGCGGCGGGACGGCCACACCGGGCCTCCGGCGAGCTGGCGGCGCACGTGGTGGAGGTGATGGCGGCGATACTCCAGTCGGCGGAGGAGGGACGCTTCGTCCCCGTCACCTCCACGTTCGTCCCTCCTGCGGTGTGGGAGGACCACCCGGCCGGCTGACCCCGGCTGGTGAGGCGGTCGCGCCACGTGCTGCCGCGCCCTACAGGAGCGTGGCGCCGACCGCCTGGAAGCCGGCCAGCGCGCGGTCCAGCCGGGCCAGCGTGTCGGGGTGCAGGGTGATGCCGGCCGTCTCCAGGTTCTCGGTGATGTGCGCGGGCGTCCTGCTGCCGGGGATCGGGACGACGTGCTCGTCCTGGTGCAGCAGCCAGGCCAGCGCGAGCTGGGCGGGGGTGATGCCGAGCTCGACGGCCAGCGTCCTGATCGGCGCGAACCTGTCGTTGTTCGTGGCCAGGTTGGCCGGGTCGAAGCGCGGCGCGTTGTGCCGGAAGTCGCCCTCCTCGAGCTTGGTGACGCCTCCCGTGAGGAAGCCGGAGCCCAGCGGGCTCCAGGCCACCATGCCGACGCCCAGCTCCCGTGCCGTCGCCAGCAGGTCGGGCTCGATCGGGCGCCACATCGACCACTCGACCTGCACCGCCGTGATCGGCAGCACGGCGTGCGCCGCGCGCAGCTGCCCGGCCGTCACGTTGGACAGGCCCGCGTGCCGCACCAGACCGGCCCGCACCAGGTCGGCGACCGCGCCCATGGTGTCCTCGACGGGCACGCCGGGGTCGGGGTAGTGCAGGTAGTACAGGTCGATCACGTCCGTGTCCAGGTTGCGCAGGCTGCGCTCGGCGTACCCGCGCACCAGCGAGGGGTCGGCGTTGCCGCGCAGCTCGCCGAAGGCGTAGCCCACGGGGATCGAACGGGTCTCCACCCCGGGCGGGACGGCCAGCCCGAACTTGGTCGCCACCACGACCTCGTCCCGCCTGCCCTTGACGGCCCTGCCGACGAGGCGCTCGTTGTGCCCGTCGGGCCCGTAGGCGTCGCTGGTGTCGATGTGGGTGCCGCCGTGATCCATGGCGTGCCGCAGCGCGGTCAGCGCCGAGTCGTCGTCGATCTGCCCGTAGATGCCGGGCGAAAGGACCATCGCCCCGAAGCCGATCGGCGGGACGGTGAGCGTGCCAAGAGTTCTCATGTCTCCGAGCATCCGCCCCCGGGGCCGGGCCGGTCCAAGACATGCCGGTATAACCGATGGTTATGGACATCCATCTGCGTGAGCTGCGGTACTTCGTCGCCGCCGCCGAGGACCTGCACGTGACACGCGCGGCCGAGCGGCTCTTCGTCTCCCAGCCCGCGCTGTCCAAGCAGCTCAGGGCGCTCGAGCGGCAGATCGGCTGCATGCTGTTCGACCGGGTGCCGGGCGGCCTGGCGCTCACCCGCCAGGGGGCGGCGCTGCTGCCCGTCGCCCGCGACCTGCTCGCCCGGTGGGACGAGGGTCTGGACCTGGTACGGCAGGCCGCCCCCACGGGAACGCTTGTCGTCGGCCTGCAGACCGCCGTCGGCAGGGGCATCCAGGCCGAGGCGCTGCGCCGCTTCAGGGAACGCATGCCGGGCTGGACGGTGTCGCTGCGCGTGGTCGGGTGGGAGGACCCGAGCGCGGGACTGGCCGACGGCACCTCGGACGTGGCCTTCCTGTGGTTGCCCGCGCCCGAGGGGATCGCGACCTTCGTGCTGTCGACCGAACGGCGCTTCGTCACCCTGCCGGAGGCGCACCCGCTGGCCGGCCGGGAGGAGATCGCCTTCGCCGACCTCAGGGACGAGCCGTTCGTGGCGCTGCCCGCGGCGGCGGGGCCGATGCGGGAGTTCTGGCTCGGCAGGCCCGACGCGGTCGTCGGCGCGGAGGCGAGCTCGGCCGACGAGGTCTTCGAGGCGGTGCTGGCCGGGCTGGGCCTGGTCCTGCTGGCGGAGGGCAACGCCCAGCTGTACAAGCGTCCTGGGCTGGTCAGCCGGCCGGTCGGCGGGCTGTCGCCGGCTCGCCTGGCCATCGGGTGGCGGGCCGGCGACCACCGCCCCGCGGTGACCGCCTTCCTGGAGGCGCTGGCCGCCGTGGTCGGCCCGCACGGCCCGCACGGCCCGCACGGCCCGGAGGACCCGCACGGCGCGGACGGCTGATCATGGCGTAGGGCGGGAGTCTGGATAGCGCTTTCAGTAAGGGTGAGGTGGAATGTCAGGAGTTGACCTCTGCCCTTCGGGAGACCCTGTGCCCCTGTTCGACCTCCCCCTCGACCGGTTGCGCGAGTACCGCCCGGAGCGTGACGAGCCCGCCGACTTCGACGCGTTCTGGAGCGACACTCTCGCCGAGGCCGCCGAGCACGATCTGGCTCCCTCGTTCACGCCCTACGACATCCCGCTGACCGCCGTGGACGTCTACGACACCTCCTTCGCCGGCTGGGGCGGCCACCGGATCAACGCGTGGCTGATCGCGCCGCGCGGGGCCGAGGGCCCCCTGCCGTGCATGGTGCAGTACATCGGCTACTCGGGCGGCAGGGGCTTCCCCCACGACCACCTCACCTGGCCGGCCGCGGGCCTGGCCGTCCTGGTGGTCGACACCCGCGGGCAGGGCGCGCACAGTCCCACCAGCCCCGGCGCCACCGCCGACCCGCACGGCGGCCGGTCGCCGCAGGCACCCGGCATGATGACCAGAGGCATCCTCGACCCCGCCGACTACTACTACCGGCGGGTGTTCACCGACGCCGTGCGGGCGGTGGACGTGGCCGCGGGACACCCGGCCGTCGACGCGGGCAGGATCGTGGTGTCGGGCGCCAGCCAGGGCGGCGGCATCGCCCAGGCGGTCGCCGCGCTGCGGCCCACGGTGCGGGGGGGCGCTGATCGACGTCCCGTTCCTCACCCACTTCCGCAGGGCGGTCGAGATCACCGGCCGTGACCCCTACCAGGAGATCGTCCGCTTCCTGTCCACCCAGCGGGCCGACGCCGGCACGGTGTTCCGCACGCTGTCCTACTTCGACGGCCTGAACTTCGCCGCGCGCGGCCAGGTGCCGGCGCTGTACTCGGTGGCGCTGATGGACGACGTCTGCCCGCCCTCGACGGTGTTCGCCGCCTACAACCACTGGCAGGCGGACAAGGAGATCACCGTCTGGCCGTGGAACAACCACGAGGGCGGCGGCGGCTTCCAGCGGGAGGAGCAGCTCAGGTACGTGGCCAAACTCCTGGCCTAGTCGGCACGGATCGTCAGCGGGCGGCGCGGAGCGCCGCGAGCAGACCGTGGACGCGTGAGGGGGCCTCGCGCGGCGCGCCGCGGGTGAGCTCGCCGCCGATGCCGACGGCCACCGCGCCCGCGGCGATCCACTCGGGCGCGGTGGCGGTGCTGATCCCGCCCGTCGGGACGATCGGCGCCTGCGGCAGCGCCTGCAGGATGTCGCGCAGCGCCTGCGGGGAGCTCTGCGTCGCGGGGAACAGCTTGACCAGGTCGGCGCCGGCCTCCAGCGCCCTGACGATCTCGGTCGGCGTCGAGGCTCCGGCGACCACCGGCACGCCGTGGCGGTGGCCCGCGCGGATCACGTCCGCGTCGAGCGTGGGGCAGACCAGGAAGCGGGCGCCCGCCTCGATCGCCATTCCGGCCTGGACCGCGTCGAGCACGGTGCCCGCGCCGACGAGCGCGCCGGTGGCCAGCTCGCGGACGGCGGCCAGCGCGCCGGGCGTCGACAGCGACACCTCGACGGCGGCCAGCCCGGCGGCCGACAGCCGCCTGCCGTACGTGACGGCCGTCTCGGCGGACGGTGCGCGGATGATGCCGATCACGCGGTCGGCCACCAGGCGTTCGGTCAGCCGCCACCGGAAGTCACGCACCGGGAGCCCCCGTCCACAATCATGAGTGATGAGATGATTTCCCGGCACTGGTGGAAATGCAAACCCGCGAGCGATGGGGGATGTGGTGACGCGTCCTGACGTGGTCGGTGTCGGAGAGGCGATGGTGCTGCTCCAGCCCGCCGAAGGAGAGCGCCTGGCGACCGCCGGGCGGATGGGCGTGCACGTCGGCGGCGCCGAGCTGAACGTGTGCGCGGCCGTCGCCCGGCTCGGCGGCACGGCCTGGTTCGCCTCGCGCGTGGGCGCCGACCCGTTCGGCGAGCGGGTCCTGGCCGTCGCCGCGTCCCTCGGCGTCGGCACCTCCCTGGTCGGCCGCGACGGCACCAGGCCGACCGGGGTGTTCTTCAAGGAGGTGCTGCCGGACGGGGTCAGGCGCGTGCACTACTACCGGTCGGGGTCGGCCGCGGCCGGGATGGACGACGGCGACGCCGCCGCGATCCTCGACGCCCGGCCGAGGGCGATCGTCGTCAGCGGCATCACGATCGCCCTCGGCGAAGGGCCCGAGCGGCTGGTCCGGGCCCTGGCCGAAGGCGCGCGCTCAGCGGGGGCGTTGCTGATCGTCGACCCCAACCTGCGCCCGGCGCTCGGCCGCCAGGACCGCGTGCTGGCCACGGTGCTCGACCTGCTGCCGCGCACCGACCTGCTGGTTCTCGGCCAGGACGAGGCGGAACCGCTGTTCGGCGCCACGGCACCCGCCGACGTCTTCGCCGCCGCCCTGGCGCGCCGCCCCGAGGGCGTCGAGGTCGTGCTGAAAGCCGGCGCGGACGGCGTCTACTACCACGGCGAGGACGGCGCGGCCGGCCACCTGCCGAGCGCCGCGCGGGTGGTGCGCGACCCGGTCGGCGCGGGAGACGCGCTGCTCGGCGGCTACCTGGCCGCCAGGCTCTCCGGCGCCACGCGCGAGCACGCCGCTCGGGTGGGCAGCGCGCTCGCCGGGCGCATCGTGGAAGTGCATGGCGACGTCGAGGGCCTTCCCTCCGCCACCGAGGCCGCCGCGCTCCTGATGTGATCACCTCTCACGAGGCGTCCTGCTGACCCGTGACGTGGAAGGCGACCCCGCCCTCCCCGTCGGTGTCGGCGTCCAGCGACTTGTCGTCCAGGACGCTGGCCGCCACCGGGTCGAGGTAGACCCTGGCTCCTTCCTTCTCCACCACCTCATCGGTCGGTTCAGGCGCGTCGGCCATGCTGAGCACCAGGGATCCCTGGTCGTCGCCCTGTGACGAGATGCGGATACCGCTGGCCTCCGCATCCTGCCGGGCGGTCAGATCCTTGATGACCTGGGCTGCGTTTGGCGTCAGAGTGAGCACTACGGCTCCTCCTCGTTATCGGTTGCAGGGTTTCGGGGTCCTTGCCCCGCCAGCTCCGCGCTACACACCTTCTCCGCTGATGACGGGCACCGGTCACGCGAAGGCGGGCATGATCCGGTCATGGATCAGCCGCAGCTGCTCCTCGACGGAGGCCACCTGCGGCAGGTCGCGTCCCATGAACTGCTTGACCAGCGTCGCGTCCGTCACCGCGAGGATCATGTGGTTGACCCCCGACGGCTCGATCTCGCGCCTGATCTTCTCCACGCACTCCTCGGGAGTGCCGGCGATCGACAGCCGGTCGCCCAGCTCCGGACTGGTCAGCTCGATGGCCCTGGCCAGGTCGCCGGCCCCGAGCGCGTCGA
The DNA here is from genome assembly GCF_040610675.1 of Nonomuraea sp. NPDC003804. Classification (NCBI taxonomy): domain Bacteria; kingdom Bacillati; phylum Actinomycetota; class Actinomycetes; order Streptosporangiales; family Streptosporangiaceae; genus Nonomuraea; species Nonomuraea sp. NPDC003804. The sequence goes on along the minus strand of NZ_JBEXMT010000019.1, from coordinate 81,847 downwards.
CGACGGGCTTCATCACGTTCGGGTCGACCCCGTTGCGCTCCAGCTGCTCGGCCGGCATCGACGAGGCGTAGAGGCCGACCATGCTGCGCGCGGCCTCCTTGGCCACCGCGGAGTCGGGTCCCGTGGCGAAGACGACCCAGGCTCCGATGTCCATCGCCGTCCAGTCCTTGCCCGCCTTCTCGGCGCCGGCCCTGAACTCCGACACCAGGTAGTCGTAGGCCTCGCGGGTGTAGCTGAGCGCGTGGTGCACGCCGTCGGACAGCTCTCCCGCGGCGCGGAAGGAGCGGGGGCCGCGCATCGCGCCGAGCTTCACCGGCACGTGCTCCTGCACGGGCCTGGCGAAGGTGAACAGGCCGTTGTAGCGGAAGAACTCGCCCTCGAAGGTGATGGCGCCGTCGTCCAGGAGCGTGCGGACGACGTGCGCGGCCTCCTTCACGCGTGACAGCGGCCTGGTGGCCGCCCAGTCGATGCCGTACTGGGCCAGCAGCCCGAAGTTGCCGCTGGACAGGACCACCTCGGCGCGGCCGTCGCTGAGCTCGTCGAGGGTGGCGGCGGCCTGCGCGATGAGCGAGGGCTCGCGCAGCACCACCGAGGACAGGCTCGGGCCGAACCTGACCCTGCTGGTCTGTTGCGAGGCGGCCGCGAACAGCAGCCAGAGGTCCTTGTGCCAGGTCTCGTCGGCCGCGTAACAGGCGTGGAAGCCCAGCTCGTCGGCGACCTTGATGGCCTGCAGCGACTCCTGGAGCGGGTAGTCGGGCAGCATCACGTAACTGAACTTCATCGCTCCTCCTGGGGAATGGCGTCGCCCGCCGGGGCCACACCGAGTTCCTGCGGTCTGGCCACGGCCAGGTACAGCCCGCCCAGACCCACGACGACCAGGCCGGACAGCGCCACGAGCCAGTTGTCGTACCAGGCGGCGTCAGGCGTTCTCGGCCAGATCATGTTGAGGATGGCCAGCACGCCGTAGACCAGCGCGCCGACGTTGACCGCCAGGCCCGCCGCGCCCAGCGTGAAAGGCCCGGAAGGGCGCCACCCGAGCAGCCGCGCCCGCAGCGCCGCCAGCACCACCATCTGGAAGCCCAAGTAGATGCCCAGCGTGGCGAACGAGATGATCTTCACGAGGGCGTCCTCGGAGATGATCGACCCCCGTCGAGATCATCGAGCAGCTCCTCGCCCGAGATCACCTTGTGCGCGAAGTGCCGGTGCATCCAGGCCAGGTGGTCGGCGCGGGAGCGGGCCAGGCGCAGCGTGTCCCAGTTGGGGAAGGTCTGCTGGGTCACGTGCTCGGTCATGAGGGCCGGATCCACCTCGTAGACGTGCTCGAACCTGGTGATCGCCACCTCCGAGGCGCGCTCGGGCGGCGGCGGGGTCATCTCGTCGTGGTAGCGGTAGCTCACGGCTCCTCCAGACCCGGCTCGTAGGCGCGGTCGAGCAGGTACTTGCCCGGGTTCATGATGTTGTGCGGGTCGACGGCGCGCTTGACGGCGAGCATGATCTCGAAGCCGCCGCCGAGTTCCTCCGGCACCAGGTCCACCTCGCCCTCGCGGCAGGAGCCGTGGCACGCGCTGATCGAGCCGCCGTTGGCCAGCGCCACCGCCGCCAGGTCGCGCTTGGCGGCCACCCACTCCGTCCAGGCCGCGTCGTCCAGGCGCTGCTCCCAGATGCCGATGTCGATCTCGGTCAGGTAGTCGGCGCCGGTGGGGCCGTTGGTGTAGGCGAACATGCCCCAGTCGTCGAACACGTCCGACTCCCTGCGCAGCCGGTCGGCGATCTCGTGCCATGCCAGCCGTACGGCCGGCAGCCGGGAGTAGTTGATCGAGGCGTCCTCGCAGTGCCAGCTCATCGGCACCACCTGCCCCGAGCGCGTCCGCCCGTGCAGGGGCGTGGCGTAGCGGTCGTGGCGGGCGGCCCAGTCGCCCTCGGAGATCTCGTCGCCGAGGTAGCGGGCGCCCGTCGAGCGGGCGATCCGCAGCAGTCGCCGGCCGCCGGCGCGCACCTCGTCCTCGTAGCCGTACAGGGCCGCGCAGACCAGTGCCTTCACCGACGACGGCTGCGGGATGTAGGCCTCGTCGTCGCGCCGCAGGTAGGCGACCTTCCACTCGTCGAACAGCACCGCGCCCGCGAACGTGGCCACCCCGGCCCCGGCCAGCCGCCCGACCGCCGCGTAGGCGCTGTCGTAGTCCTCGAAGGCCCAGAACGGCGAGAACTCGGCCTCGGGCTTGGGGAACAGCTTCAGCGTCGCCTCGGTGGCGATGCCGAGCGTGCCCTGGTGCCCCATGAACAGGTGCTTGAGCTGGTAGCCGCTCGACGACTTGGTGATCTTCCGGCCGATGCCGTCGCCGACGTGGATGACCTTCCCGGTCGGCAGCACGTGGTCGAAACTGAGCACCAGGTCGCGGCTGTGGCCGTACCGGGAGCCGATGAGCGACCAGCCGCTGGTGCCGATCCTGCCGCCGACCAGCGAGCACGGGTAGGAGGCGGGGTCGTCGGGAAAGATCAGGTCGTGGCGTGAAAGCACCTCGTTGAGCTTCAGCGCGTTGATGCCCGTGCCAACTGTGCAGGTCCTGTTCTCGAGGTCGATCTCCTTGATCTGGTTGATGCGCTTCACATCCACGACGATGCCTCCGCGCAGCGGCACCGCGCCGTCGGTCAGCCCGGTGCCACCGTCGCGCGGCACCACCGGGATCCGGTAGGCGTGCGCGAGCCGCAGCACCTCCGCCACCTCCTCGGTGGAGCCCGGCAGGACCACCAGGTCAGGCATCCGCTCCGCCCACCGGTGCACGGGGAAGGGGGCGGGCACGCGCGTGCGGTTGAGCCGGTCGGCCCGGCCCGTCAGCACGTGCTCGGGGCCGAGGGCCTGGCGCAGTTCCTCCAGCACCGGGTCGTCCATGGCGATGGTCATCAGGCCACCCCCAGGGATTCGGCCAGCAGCTCGTGCAGGTCGACCACGCCGATGGCGCGGGCGCCGCCCGCCTCGGTGAGCGGCCGCTCGGCCCACGGGCAGGCGGTGACGAGGGTGTCGACACCGAGCTCGGCCGCCTTGTCCATGCGCATCCGGCTGATCCTGGCGGTCAGCTCCGGCTTCTCGACGCCCAGCCCGCCGCCCGCGCCCGAGCAGTACGACCACTGGCTGACCCGGTCCACGTCGTGGAAGGTCAGGCCGGGGATGGCGCGCAGGATCTCGCGCGGCTCCCGCCAGATCCCCTTGCGCTTGTTGAGCCGGCACGGGTCGTGGTAGGTCACCGTCCGCTCGACGGGCACGTGCGGCACCAGCCGCCCGTCCCTGAGCATCGCGGCCAGCAGCTCGACCACCAGCACCACCTCGATGTCGAACGACTCCCCGAAGTACCTGGGGTAGTCCTCGGTGAAGGTGATGTAGTCGTGCGGGTCGAGCACCAGCACGCGCCGCACGCCGCTCGCCCGCCAGTCCTCCAGGTTGTGCCTGGCGAAGCGGAGCGCCTGCTCCTCGTAGCCCATCTCGGCGGCGGGCCCGCCGCAGCACCACTGCTCGTTCATCAGCCCGAACGGGTAGCCCGCAAGCTCGAGCATCCGCGCGACCGCCCGGGGCGCCGTCGTCCGGTGGAAGGCGGCCTCGCAGTCGACGAACAGGATCGTCTCTCCGCCCACCGGCAGGTCGAGGCCCTGGGCCCAGTCGCGCACCCGCTCCTGGGACACCCGCGAGGTCACGGGTTCGTGCGTCAGCTCGTCGGTCAGCAGGTTCCACCGCTGCCATCCCGGCTGGTGCACGCCCTCCCGTACGGCGAGGGCGCGCACGGCCTTGACCAGGTCGACGGTCCTGGTGCGGAAGCGGTAGAAGTCGCCGGTGAACAGCGAGTTGGGACAGCGAAGCTCGCACGCGCCGCATCCGGTGCAGTTGACGTAGTCGGCCGCGACGTCGGCGACCTCGAGGGAGCCCTGCTCCATCGCCACCACGTTGGCGTGGAAGGCGGTGGGGCTCCACGACTCGTTGCGCGTGACCTGCAGGACCGGGCAGACCTCGCGGCAGAACTTGTGGCCTGAGGAGAAACAGTTGTAGGCGGCGTTGCGCCACTCCTCAGCGAACCTCTTCTCGGGATCAGGCACGGGTCGGCCTCCCTCTGATCGGGTTGCGATTAAAACTATGAGTTCATATTTCAGAATGCAATATGCTGGCTGCCGTGGATCAGCTCCCCGACGCCGCCGTCTTCGCCCCCGTCGACGACGGCTCCGGCAGGGTCGAGGTCGTCGTACGGCGCCTGGCCGAGGCGATCGCGCTCGGCCTCATCGCCGACGGCGACCAACTGCCCGCCGAGCTCGACCTGGCCGCCTCGCTCAACGTCTCCACCGTCACCCTGCGAGCCGCCCTGGCCGCGCTGCGCGAACGCGGGCTCGTCGAGACCAGGCGCGGCAGGGGTGGCGGCACGTTCGTGCGCGGCCCGGCCGACCCCTCCACCGCCAGGCTCAGGACCAGGCTGCGCGAGCTGACCAGCTCCGAGCTGCGCGAGATGGGCGACTACCGGTCCGCCATCGCCGGCGCCGCCGCCCGCCTGGCCGCCATGCGCGCCTCGGCCGACCAGATCGCCCGGCTCCACCAGGTCGTCGACCGCCTCGAAGCGGCCGCCACGGTCGGCGAGCGCCGCCGCGCCGACGGCCGCTTCCACATCGAGGTCGCCGCCGCCGCCCAGTCCGTCAGGCTCACCCGTGCCGAGATCGACATCCAGTCCGAGGTGGGCGAGCTGCTCTGGCTCCCGTACGGCGAGGCCGTCGACAGGGAGGAGGTGGTGCGCAGCCACCGGCAGGTCATCGACGCCATCACCGCCCGGCAGCCCGACCGGGCACGAACGTTGACGGAGGAGCACCTCGACAGGGGCACGGAGCGTCTGATGGAGTTCCATTGGCGACTTGTCACCCAGGACCAACGGGAGTGGCGATGAGCGATCCACATGTTGCCCTCGTGGCCGCCAGGGTCCACGCGATCGTCGAGGACGTCTTCCGCGCGCTGGAGGAGATCAGGACCGGCGTCGAGGACAGCTACCGGTCCCGCTTCACCGCCGCCGACCTGGCCGGCGTCCGCCCCCAGATCTTCGGCTGCCTGCGCCGCCTGCACGGCATCGCCGCCGGCGCCGGCGTGATCGTCGCCCCCGGCGTGCTCGCCGACCGCCCGCGCTGGCTCGACTGGTGGCAGACGCCGCCGGAGGACGACCCGATCTTCCTGGACGTCGACCTCGACCCCGAGAGCCTCGACTTCTACGACTACACCGCCGCCGAGTGGTTCGCGGTGCCCCAGCGCACCGGCCGCCGCCACGTCGTCGGGCCCTACGTCGACTACGGCGGCACCGACACCTACATGCTCACCTTCACCACGCCCGCCCGCGCCGGCGACCGCTTCCTCGGCGTGGTCGGCGCCGACGTGCGCGCCGCCAGGTTCGAGGCGCTCCTGCTGGGCGTGCTGGCCGCCTGCCCGACCCCGGTCACCCTGGTCAACGCCGAGGGGCGGGTGGTGGCCGCCAACTCGCCGCGACTGCCCGCCGGATCGCTGCTCATGGCCGAGACGGCCGACAGCGAACGGCTGCCCGGCGCACCGTGGAGCGTCGTTTCCGGCGTCCGGGAAAGGGCAGTTAAGCTGGCCTGACGATCTTGCATGGAGGGCTGGCTTTGATCCCGCGGCACGAGTTCACCTTCGATCCGACCTACGGCTACGACCTCGACGCGCTGCTGGCCGTACCGGCTCCGCCGGCGCCCGCCGACTTCGCGGCGTTCTGGCGCGGCACACACGAGCAGGCGATGGCGGTCAGCGTCGCGCCCAAGCTCGGCCCCGCCGAGTGGGAGGCCGACGGCCTGCGCTTCCACGGCGTGACCTACACCTCCGTCGACGGGTTCAGGATCGGCGGCTGGCTCAGCCTCCCGCTCGACGGCCGCGTCACCAGGGCGCGCGTGGTCGCCCACGGCTACGGCGGCCGCGACCACCCCGAAGTCAGGGTCAACATCCCCGGCACGGCCACCATCTGGCCGTGCGCCCGCGGCCTGCCCGCCCGCAGCCTGCATCCCGGCATCCCCGCCGACGCCCAGCGGCACGTGCTGCACGGCATCGGCGCCCGCGAGACCTACATCCACGGCGCCTGCGTCGCCGACATGTGGTGTGCCGCCACCGCGCTGGCCGAACTCGTCCCCGAGGCCGCGGCCGTCCGGCTCGACTACATCGGCTCCAGCTTCGGCGGCGGCATCGGCCCGTTCGTGCTCGCCTTCGACGACCGGTTCGCCAGCGGCGCCCTGGTCATCCCCAGCTTCGGCAACCACCCGCTGCGCGTGACGCTGCCGTGCACGGGAAGCGGCGCGGCCGTCCGCGACCACTACGCCGCCCACCCCGAGGTGCTCGACGTCCTGGCCTACTTCGACGCCGCCACCGCCGCCACCTTCGTACGCCGCCCCGTGCACGTGGGCGCCGCCCTGTTCGATCCCTCCGTCCCGCCTCCCGGGCAGTTCGCCATCTACAACGCGCTCGCCGGCCCCAAGGAGCTGTTCGTGCTGGAGACCGGGCATTACGCGCACCCGGAAGAAGCGGCGCAGGAGGCGGCGTTGACGCAGTCGCAATATCGGTTCATGACCGCTTGATAACCTCCCCGCGGTGCGATGGATCATCCATCGCGGGTAGGTCGTCAGGTTGAGAGTGCGAGGAGGAGACGTGGACATCACTCGGAGCGGCGAGTGGGCGGCGCTGAAGGCCAACCACGAGGCCGTGGCGGGCAGGCACCTGCGCGAGCTGTTCGCCGAGGACCCCGGCAGGGTCGAGCGGATGAGCATGACCGCCGGTGACCTGTACCTCGACTACTCCAAGCACCGCGCCACCGCCGAGACGATGGAGCTGCTGCTGGCGCTGGCCGAGCGGGCCGGACTGCGCGAGCGGATCGAGGCCATGTTCTCCGGCGAGCACATCAACGTGAGCGAGGACCGGGCGGTCCTGCACGTGGCGCTGCGCATGCCCGCCGACGCCAAGCTGGTCGTCGACGGGCAGGACGTGGTCGGCGACGTGCACGCCGTCCTGGACAAGATGAGCGACTTCAGCGCCAGGGTGCGCTCGGGCGAGTGGAAGGGCCAGACCGGCCAGGCCATCAGGACCGTGGTCAACATCGGCATCGGCGGCTCCGACCTCGGGCCCGCCATGGCCTACGAGGCGTTGCGCGACTACGCCGACGCCGGCATCGCGGCCAGGTTCGTCTCCAACATCGACCCCGCCGACATCCACGGCGCGCTGCGCGACCTCGACCCCGCCACCACGCTGGTCATCGTCAGCTCCAAGACCTTCACCACGCTCGAGACGCTGACCAACGCCAAGGTGGCCCGCCAGTGGCTGGTCGGCGCGCTCGGCGAGGAGGCCGTCGCCAAGCACTTCGTCGCCGTCTCCACCAACGCCGAGAAGGTGGCCGAGTTCGGCATCGACACGGCCAACATGTTCGGCTTCTGGGACTGGGTCGGCGGCCGCTACTCCTACGACGGCGCCATCGGACTGTCGCTGATGATCGCCATCGGGCCCGAGCGCTTCCGGGAGATGCTCGACGGCTTCCACACCATCGACGAGCACTTCCGCACCGCGCCCTTCGAGGCCAACATGCCGGTCATCATGGGCCTGCTCGGCATCTGGTACACCGACTTCTTCGACGCGCAGACCCACGCCGTCCTGCCCTACAGCCAGCGCCTGCACCGCTTCCCCGCCTACCTGCAGCAGCTGACCATGGAGTCCAACGGCAAGTCGGTGCGGGCCGACGGCACGGCGGTGACCGTACCGACCGGCGAGATCTACTGGGGCGAGCCAGGCACCAACGGCCAGCACGCCTTCTACCAGCTGCTGCACCAGGGCACGCGGCTGGTGCCGGCCGACTTCCTCGGCTTCGCCGAGCCGTTCGAGGACGCCGACGGCATGCACGACCTGCTCACCGCCAACCTCCTCGCGCAGACCTCCGCGCTGGCCTTCGGCAAGACGGCGGAGGAGATCGCCGCCGAGGGCACGGCCGCCGAGATCGTGCCGCACAAGGTGATGCCGGGCAACCGGCCCACCTCCACCATCCTCGCGCCCAAGCTGACGCCGGCCACGCTCGGCCAGCTCGTCGCCCTCTACGAGCACATCGTCTTCGTCGAGGGCACCATCTGGGGCATCGACTCCTTCGACCAGTGGGGTGTCGAGCTGGGCAAGAAGATGGCGCTCGACCTGGCGCCCGCGCTCACCTCGGCCGAGGCCCCGGAACAGGCGCCCGACGCCTCCACCGCCGCGCTCGTGCGCGCTTACCGGAGGCTCAGGAGCAGGAAGGTGTGAACCCATGGCGCTGGTCCTGTTCGGCATCACCGGCGACCTGTCGAAGAAGATGCTGTTGCCGGCACTCCACCGGCTCGCCGAGACGGGCCAGCTGAAGGAACCGGTCGTCGGGGTCGCCAAGACCGACCTCGGCCTCGACGGCCTGCGCGCCTTCGCGCGCCAGGCCGTCGGGCAGGACCTGTCGCCCCACCTCGACCTGCGGCTGGTCGCCGGTGACCTCGCCGACCACGGCACCTACGAGCGGCTGCGCGATCAGGTCAACGGCCTCGGCCACCTCACCCACTACCTGGCGGTGCCGCCGTCGCTGTTCGCCACCGTGGCCAAGGGCGTGGCCGCGGTGGGGCTCAACACCGGCTCGCGGCTGGTGGTGGAGAAACCCTTCGGGCACGATGTGGAGTCGGCCAGGCAGCTGAACGCCGAACTCCTCACCTGCTTCGAGGAGGAGCGTCTCTTCCGCGTCGACCACTACCTCGGCAAGGAACCCGTCGAGGACCTGATCGTCTTCCGCTTCGCCAACACCATGCTCGAACCCATCTGGAACCGCACCTACGTGCGCAGCGTCCAGATCACGCTGGCCGAGACCTTCGGGGTGGAGGACAGGGGCGCCTTCTACGACCGGGTCGGTGCGCTGCGCGACGTCGTGCAGAACCATCTGCTCCAGCTGCTGGCCTACACCGCCATGGACGCCCCGCCGTCGGCCGACGCCCGCGCCGTGCTCGACGAGAAGTGGCGGGTGCTGCGCTCGGTCCGCGCCGTCCAGGAGTCCGACGTGGTGCGCGGGCAGTACGAGGGGTACCGCGACACGCCGGGGGTCGCGAAGGACTCGCGCACCGAGACGTTCGTCGCGTTGCGCGCCACCATCGACAACTGGCGCTGGGCGGGCGTGCCGTTCTGCGTCCGGACCGGCAAGTGCCTGCCCGTCGACGCGCTGGAGATCGTCGTCGAGCTGCACCGGCCGCCTGTCGCCTACTTCAGCGCCCGGCCGGCGCCCAACCTGCTCAGATTCCGGATGCACCCGGACGCCGGCGTGACCTTCGACCTGCTGGCCAAGGAGCTGGACGTGCTCGACCGGACGCACGAGGTGGCGGTCTCCGTCGACTTCGCCACGGCGCTCGGGCCGGCCGAGGCGGCCTACGAGCAGGTCCTGAAGGACGCGCTCGCCGGCGACCCCCGGCACTTCGTGCGCTTCGACCTGGTGGAGGAGTCCTGGCGGATCGTCCAGGACCTCCTCACCTCCGACGTCGAGCCCGAACCCTACGCGCCGGGGACCTGGCCCGAGGCCGCCTCGCGCATCGCGCCCGGCGGGTGGCACAGCGTGGGGGCGACGACCGGCCAGAGGGCCGCGCCGGGCCGATAGCGCTCATGCCCGGAGGAACTCGGCGATCGGCTCGGCCTGGCCGAAGACGGCGTGACCGACCTCGGGGAACAGGCACACGGTCGAGTGCGAGACGCACTCACGCACGCGCCGCGCGGTCCGGTGGGAGTCGAACATGGCGTCACGGCCACCGACGATGACGAGTACGGGCATGGTGAGGCCGCGCAACGCGTCGTCGGAGAACACCGGGAGCTTCTCCCTGCGCGGGTTGAAGTGCGTGAAGGTCAGGACGACGGCGTCGAGCGCCTGCCGGTCCTTCTCCCCGTCCAGTCCTGCGACAGCCATCGCCGACTCGCGCAGTCCGCCGCGTCGGAACGGGCGGCTCAGGAGAGCCTTGAAGATCCAGCCGACCTTCTGCCGTCCCACGCCGCCGGGGCACATCAGGGCCAGGCGGGTCACTCGCTCTGGACGGCGGATGGCGTAGTCCAGGGCCGTCCAGCCGCCGAGGGACATCCCGACGAACGCGGCGCCGGTGATCCCGAGCCCTTCCAGTACGTCGTCCAGCCAGAGTGATACGGCGTCGGAGCCCAGGGCAGGGCGCGAGGGCGCGCTCAGGCCCGGCTCGCCGACGAGGTCGACGGCGTACGTGCGGAAGTGCTGAGACCAGGTGGCGACATCTGCCCGCCACATCGACGCGTTCGCGCCCGAGCCGTGCAGCAGCACCAGGGGCGGCGCGTCCTGCGGGCCGGAGACGAGGACGAAGGTCTCGCCCTCGCGAGTCGGCACCCGTACGTGCTCGGCGGGAACCGGCCAGGCGTCCAGCACCTGCCGGTACTGGTCGAGGAGCTCGCGTTCACCGGCCTCGGACTTGTAGATCATGGTCATGACGCCTGCACCGCCAGCCGCGCGTCTCGCGCATCGAGATGGGGAACGAACCACACGAGGTCGGCCATCGGGACCACCTCCTTGGCACCAGCGAAGACCCTGTCACCGTGTCAAGGTCAAATGGGTTCACGCCGCGGGATCACCAGGCACCCCCGCCTACCGGGTTCGGTGCTGTCCGCCCGGTTCTTCTCGAGTACTGCGGTGACCCACGGTCCATGAGCGGTGATACCGACCCGGGCGAAGGGGCCTGAAGTCATCCCTGACGCTGGGATCGCCGAACCGCGGTGTCGCCGGACCCGAGGAGATCACTCGCTCCACGGGGAGCAGAAGGCCCCCTTGTCCAGGCCCACAGCACCCCGGTAAAGATCCGTCATCGTGCGTCGCGGATCCCGAGAATGTATGTCGCGGTAAGCGCGACGGCACGGTCTTCGTCATGTGACAGATCCGCGAGGGCTCGTGACGCTGTGGTTCCCGGGATGTCCGCGAGCGCCTGTGTCAGCCGTCGACGTGCAGACGATTCAACGGTGCCGTGGGCGAGGCGATCGACGAGCCTGGTAGCGATCTGATCCGCCAACGCGGGGCGACCCGCCAGCGCGCTCAGGGCATCGGCCGCATCGACGTCATTCGTCCCCTCGACGACCATGTCGATGAGCGTCGGGACCGCGTCGGCTCCTCCACGTGCCCCGAGTGCCAGAGCCGCGTACCCGCGGACCACGATGTCGTGGTTCGTGAGGGCGTCCCGCAGCAGTGCGGTCGCCTCGCCGTTCGGAAACTCGGCGATGGACTGGACGGCACGTTTGCGTACCTCGGCCACTGGTGAGCCGAGGCCCTCCGCCAGCAGCGCCAATCCGTCATCGCCCGATCGCGCCAGAGCCCATCGGAGGGCTCCGGCGACGTTCGGGTCCGTTTCGCTCAGCGCTGCCTCGACCAGTGCTTCCACCGGCACCGGAACCTCTTCGACTGAGGACAAGGCCGCGCGCTGGCGCTTCCCGGCGCTCTTCGAGCGCAACGCCTGCAGGAGCGCGACGACCTGGAGGACATCCTCCCAGCCGGCGGGTTCTACGGCGTCGATCCGACGCAGTCGCGTGAGCAGTTCCGTCTCAGCTGCGATGCGTTCTCGCGTCTGGCGGATGAGGTCGTCGACGAGCTCTGAGGGCGTGAAGTCGGGATCGTCGAGCGCGCGCCCGACCTCACGCAGCGACAACCCCAAGGACCGCAGGCTCTCGATATGGAAGATCCGCCGGACGTCCTCGCTGGAGTACTCCCGATAGCCTGCGCCGCTACGACCCGTTGGCCGCACCAGACCAAGTGAGTCGTAATGCCTGAGCATGCGGGCGCTGACCCCGGACCGTCGTGCCACGTCACCGATCAACACTGCCCATCACTCCTCCTTGCTGACGCTGCCGAGCGCTACGACGCGCTTGGCCTCCTCGATCGCGAACTCGAATCCGGCATCCGGGTCGCGCAACAGCCGTTCCGTGGCGATCGCGTGCGCGCGCACCCGTGGGTCGAGATCCGTCATCGCGGTGCGCAACGTTGGCACGATCACCTCACCGAGCGCGATCAGCGCCCGGCTGAGGCTCAGCTGCATCTCGCGTCCGCCGCGCCCGAGCTGTGTCGACAACACCGCGGCCAACTCGGGCTCTTCCCCTTCAGGCACCAGCACGACCGCCGCCCGCCAGGCGCTCCGCGCCACCTCATCGTCGGCGTCGGACAGAAGCGCCCGTGTGATCGCCGGCCACGCCTGCCGATCCCCGATCTTGGACAGCGTGTGCAATGCCTGGCTTCGTGCCTGCGCACGCTCCGAGCGGACTTCCTTGAGAAGCTCCGGGACCGTCATTGACGCCGAATGGCGAGTGAGTGCCCACGTCAGCATGTCGCGCACATGGAATTCGGGCTCGATCGCGCATCGTTCGATGAGCTTGTCGATGAACCGCGGATCAGGGGTCGTGCCGACCGCCAGCGCTGCCCGCAGCCGCACCGACGAGCTGCTGTCCTCCAGTCCCTGGAAAGCTCGAATCGTATCCGTGTCCTGTTTCTGTATGGCCATCGGGACCACCTCCTTGGCCCCAGCGAAGACCTTGTCACCGTGTCAAGGTCAAGCGGGTTCACGCCGCGGGCAGGCGATGCGGAGATGCCAGGAGCTTGCGGACGGACCAGCGGGTGAACCGGGTTTGGTGGCCGTCTGGATGACTCGTCATCACTGAGCAGACGGGGCCGGCCTCCCGGTCACCGAGGGTCCCGGCGGGCCGGCCCGATCTGGTTGAAGCGGTGGATCACATCGCGGACGGTGTCCTCATCGGCCCGCACCAGCCGGGCGATGACCGGCACCGTGTTGCCGCCGGGCGAGGCCGGCACGATCATCGCCCGCCGACAGCGCGCCGTACTCGTGCCGCCTCGTCACCCTGCTGGATCCGTGAGCCCGCGGACCCTGACCGGTCGGGCCATCCTGCCTCCGAACGCCGATCTCACGCGATCGGCACCATCCAGGTGGCAGGAACGCCCTGCACGCCACTAGCGATAGACCCTGTCGTCGGCGTGGAGCGGGCGGGCCAGGCGGATGGTGATGAACTCGTTGTCGTCGGGGCTGCCCGGCCTGCGACCGGACGAGAACGGGAAGTTGTTGTCGTTGAGGAGGCCGAGCGTCCGGTCGTCGAGGATGATCACATCCTCGATCGTCTGGAACGGGAACCGGAACGTCCCGGCGGGGGAGGCGAGGTCGAGCAGGTCGGCGACCAGCGTCTTGTCGAGTGCGCCGTCGCCGTCCCGATCCCGTCTGTCGGCCAGGTAGACGCGCTTGACCTTGGCCGCGTCGCCCTCCAGGTTGTCCCGCTCGATGATCAGGAACCGGTGCCTGTCGACGGCGATCGCGTCGCCGATGGCGTGCGACGGGTCGTCGAGGCGGTAGGTCCACCGGCGGTCGGTGTAGGCGCGCCTGCGCAGGTCGAACTCGTACATCCGCAGCGTGCCCGCGGGATCGCCGCTCACCGTGCCTTCGAGCAGGGGATACAGCCGCCGGCCGTCCACCGACCTGGCCAGCCCCTCGAAGCCCTTGCTCCTGCCGAGATTGGGCTGGGCCCCGCCGAGGCCCGGATTCTCCGGCGCCTTGACACCGGGCAGCTCGATCGGGGCGTCGACGAGCTCGCCCCGCCCGTTGACGTGCAGCAGGAACGGGCCGAACTCGTCACCGATCCAGTAGGTCCCGTCGGCGGCCCGCACGATCGACTCGACGTCGAAGTCGGCGCCGGTGAGCGTCCGGTCGGGCCTGGTCAGCGGGAACGGCACCAGGCCACGCGGGTCCGACAGGTTGAAGCCGCCGAGCACCCGCACGGTCTTCGCGGCGAAGTCAGGCTTGATCTGGTGCACGCGCAGCAGGAAGTCGGCACTGTTGGCCTTCGCGCCGAAACCGTTGTCCGACAGGACGTCGAAGACACCGTCACCGCGGCGCGCGATGCCGCTGAAACCCTGCACCGGCTGCCCGGGGAAGGGCGGCGTCACACCGTTGATCGGGGTGGTGCCCAACTGCGCCCCGGACGGCGGGCTGCCCGGGACGAAGGTCCGCGCCGGCAGCGAGGCGAAACCCGTCAGTGTCGCCCTGCCGTCGCCCCCGGGCCTGGGGTCGGCACCGGGGTCGGCAGCGGCGGCGGGAGCGGTGGCGCCGAAGGCCAGCGCGCCCGCGCACATCATCATCGCGATACGTCTCATGGCAGGCACCTTAGGGATGTCACATGTCCGGCTGCCGAACGGCGGGCGACGTGCAGCCGGCGGGGCGTCTCGCGTGCGGAGGCGGGCCGACGATTGGCGCGTCCGACGGCCGGCTTGCTATACCGGGCAGGTCCCCGCATGAGAAAGCGTTGAGGTCATGGAAATCTGGATCAACCCCGACTGCTCCAAGTGCCGGTCCGCGCTGTCCATCCTGGACGCCGCGGCGGCGGACTACACGGTGCGCCGCTACCTGGAGGACCCCCCGACCGCGGACGAGATCCGTGACGTGCTGTCCAGGCTCGGCCTCGAACCGTGGGACATCACCAGGACGGGCGAGGCCAGAGCCGTCGAACTCGGCATGAACGACTGGCCGCGTGACCCGCACGATCGCGAATCCTGGATCAGGGCGCTGGCCGACAACCCGATCCTGATCCAACGGCCGATCATCACCGCCGACGACGGCTCGGCGGTGATCGGGCGTAACGAGGAGGCCGTGCGCTCCTCCCTCCGCTAGCCTCGCGCCCGCACCCGAGCCCGGCCCTCCCTGCGCGCTGCGGCGGCGACCTCGGCGGGGTGGGTCATCTGCGGGTGATGTCCCGCTCCCGGGATCTCGGTCACCGGGTGGTCGACGGCGGTCACCAGGGGGTCGGCCGATCCCACGACGATCTCCACCGGGACGGTGACCCTGGCGAGCAGCCGCCGCGACGTCTCACGTTCGGCGTGAGCCGTACGGAGCGCGGCGATCACTCGGCGGGCCACGCCGGGCCTGCGCAGGTCGGCGGCGGCGCCGGCCACGGCCGGTCCCTCGGGCAGGCCCAGCGTGCCGGCCAGGCGCGCGGGCGACATCCGGCGCGCCAGCAGGGCGGCCGGCCGCGACCGGGTGAGCCGTGCGGCGGGCCGCTGCAGGAAGGCGGGGGAGACGAGCACGAGCTTGGCGATCCGCTCCGGGTGGTCGACGGCGAAGCGGAGCGCGGGACCGCACGCCAGGGAGTGGGCCACCAGCACCGGCCGCGTCGTGACCGGGCCCATCAGCTCGGCCAGCCACGCCTCCGTCGATGCCTTCCTTGACGCCTCCCTCGACGCCGCTCCCGCCCGTCGTCGGCCATGCCCACGCATGTCAACGGCTGCGGTGCCCACAGCTGCGGTGCCAACGGATGGGGCGGCCACGGACGGGATGTCGGCGGGTGTGATGGGGCTGGCCGGGACAGGGCCCGAGCGGCCCAGGCCGGGGAGGTCGGCGGCCAGGACGTCGCCCGGCAGGTGCGCGGCGAGCGGCGCCCACACGTCCGCGTTCATGGGCAGGCCGTGGAGGAGCACGTAGGCCGGACGGCGCCGCTCGCCCATCACCCAGGTGCGGCTGCCGGCCACCGCCTGGAAGCCGTACGGCCGCAGCCACGGCGTGGCGGCGCCGAAGCGGGCGGCCACCAGGTCGTCCGCCCACCGGCGGAGGGCGTCGGCGACCGGCGGCATCTCCAGGCCGCCGGCGGCGGCGAAGGCGCGGGCACTGGCCGTCGGGTAACGGTCGGCCGACAGGAACGACAGCGTCTCCGGGTCCGCGCCGGTCAGCCTGCGCGGCAGCCGCCGGACCAGGCCGGCGGGGACGGTACGGCGCGGCGCCCGGACGCCGGCGTGGTCGGCGATCGTCCTGACCAGCTCGGGCAGGAGGGGAGTGGCCTCGTCGAGCACCCAGTAGTCCTCGCCCGCCTCCCGAGCCGGGATCTCCGCCAGGAAGCGTGCGAAGTAGTCGATCGTGACGACCGGCAGGAAGACGTCAGGCCCGCCGGGAAGCACGGGCAGCCGGCCGTTCCACAGGTCGGCCACCAGCGCGGCCAGGCCGATGTACTGGCCCGGCCCGATCACCGTGCTGGGGTTGGCGATGGTCAGCGGAACGCCCAGTTCGCGCGCCCGCCCGCGGACGGCCAGGTCGGCCTCGAACTTCGACGCCTCGTAGGCGCCCAGCCTGCCGTAGTCGGGACGGCCCTCCGACGCGCTCACCCGGTAGCCGCTGATGTGCACGAGCCGCCGCAGGCCCGGCAGGGTTGCGGCCCACTCCAGCACGTTGAGCGCGCCGGTCACGTTGACGGCTCGGGCCTCGGCGACGCCGAGTCCGAAGGCGAAGCGGGCGGCGGCGTTGTAGACGTCGCGGACCTCGGGCAGCCCGTCGAGTGGCCGGGTGAGGTCGGCGCCGACCACGGTCAGTCCGGCGGTGCCGATCCCCTGGGCGGCCAGCCAGGGGGTGAGGGTGTCCTCGCGGACGGCCGCCGCCACCCGCTGTCCCCTGGTGAGCAGCTCGGCGATGAGGGCGCGGCCGACGAAGCCGGTCGCCCCGAAGACGATGGCGTCCATCGATGCCTCCGTAAATAGATCGGTCTACATATTTTGCGGGCGTAGGAAGGCCCGGTTGCGTGACCCGGGTGCTCGGGCGGGGTTCAGCGCAGCAGCGTGGCGATCCGGCGCCCGACGCTGCGCAGCGGCTCCCTGCTCCGGTGCGCCCTGGCCAGCAGCAGGGCTCCCTCGATCAGGGCCAGGACGGTGACCGCGAGGTCGCCGGCGTCCGGGCGGCCGGCCAGCATGCCACGCAGCGCCGACTCCCAGCCGGCGTAGACCTCCGAGCAGACCTCCTGCAACGGATCGCTGGTGGCGGCCATCTCCAGCGCCACGGTGGCCACCGGGCAGCCCCTGCGCCACCCCGACTCCTCCAGCCGCTCGCCGAGCCACTCCAGCACCGCCGCGACGAACTCCTCGGTGGACGCGGCGGTCGCCGCCAGGTGGTCCATCGCCTGGCCGATCTCCCCGCCCGCCCGCCGTACGGACTCGCCCACCAGTTGGTCCTTGCCGCCGGGGAAGTGGAAGTAGAGCGATCCCCTCGGTGCGCCGCTGGCCGCGATCACCTGGTTGAGCCCGGCGCCGAAGTATCCGCCGCTCTCGATCAGTTCCTGTGTCGCGTCCAGCAGCCTGGCCCGCGTCTCGGCGCCCTTCTGTCCCATGAGGCTTAAAGTAGACCGGTCTGCATATTTTGCGCAAGCCCCGGCGTCGGGCGCTCCCGGCGCGGGCGGGCCGGGTCCTGAAAAGGGATAAAAGGGAACAGGGTCGCCAAGTATTTCGATATGGCGGCACGGTCGAGGGTATCCGTATTTGAGATCTCTTTGCTTCTCAATGATGTGATCGGCAGATTCTCTCACTGTTTCCAGGGTATTTCCGAGCGTGCCGTCGCAGGTCGAGCGCGGTCGAGATGCACGTTTGTCAGAACCCCGAAGTCACCTGGAAGTCAGATGTCCCTTAGTAATATTAAATGGACAAAAGGCCTCGGTCGGAACCGCCGCGCCCTGGCGTGGGCCGCCACCGCGACGATCGTCCTCGCCTCGTCCCTTCAGGCATCAGGAAACGCCAGCGCCGACATCGGCCGTGCCGCGGCCGGCGGCGCGAGGTCGACTGGGCTCGCTTCGCAGGCGAACGCGGGGCTCGTGACGCGCTCGTGCTTCCCGTGGGAGAAGAACTGCAAGCCGTGCCAGTGCCGCCATGGCTCCTGCAAGTGCCCGCCGGGGGCCAGGGGGCCCGTCGGGCCGAGAGGTCCCCAGGGTCCGAGAGGACTGACCGGCCCCAGGGGCGAGAGCGGCGAGACAGGTCCTACCGGCCCCACGGGCCTGACCGGGGAGACCGGTCCGACGGGTCCGTCCGGCGCGACCGGGGACACCGGCGCGACGGGCCCCACCGGGCCGAGAGGCGCCACGGGCGCGACCGGTGCCACCGGGCCGAGAGGCGCCACGGGTCCGACCGGGCCGAGGGGTGTCACCGGTCCGACCGGGCCGAGGGGTGTCACCGGCCCCACCGGGCCGAGAGGGGCCACGGGCGCGACCGGCCCGAGAGGGGCCACGGGCGCGACCGGCCCGACGGGTCCGCAGGGTCCGGCCGTGAGCATCGACAGTGCGCAGTCCAACAACAACTACTTCACCCTGCTGGTGCCGGCCACCGGGGGCCTGTTCATCCGCGACTCGAACAAGACGCCCACGTGGCAGAACCTCACGCCGATCGTCCCCGTGGGGGAGACGGTGGTCGCCGCGACGATCGTGGACCAGGGGCAGCCGCCGAGCAACGACGTCCACATCTCCATCCTCACCGCCGACGGGCAGGTCTTCCAGGCGGCCTGCATCGTCACCGGCACCTACACCTGGCCGGGCAACTGCGGGCCCTTCGTGAACAACACGCCGCCGAACCTGCGGCAGTGAAACGAAATGGCGGGCGCCGCGTCCGGGAATGTTTCCCGACGCGGCGCCCGCGCGTCATTACCGCGTTTATGTGAAACGCATATCCGCTGGTGGCGCCCGGCATTCTCGGGACGGCAAAGGCGTGCGGATATGGTGTTACCGCACCGGAATTCACTCCCGCCGTTTCAGGGGCCATCGTGGGACCGACGACCGCCACCACTCCGCCGCTCCGTGCCCTTGCGCGCACCCGGAGAACGGCCCCGCCCCGCCGGTTCTGGGGGGCGGCGCTCGCGGCCGGCTGGCTGGTCCAGGCCGTGCTGCGCGCCGCGCTCGGATTCCAGCACGCCACGCCCCTGCTCATCCCCGACGAGTCCGGCTATCTCCTGGCCGCGCGGCTGCTGTCCGGCGGCGCCCCGAGCGACCTGTCCTGGCGGACGTTCTACCAGGGCGGGTACGCCCTGCTCATCGCCCCCGCCTACTGGATCAGCGACGACCCCCACACCGTCTATCGCCTGGTGGTGGTCGTCAACGCGCTGATCGGGGCCGGACTCGTGCTCCTGGCGTACGCGGCCTTTCGCCGGATCGGGCTGCCGCGCGGCACGGCCTACCTTCTCGCGCACGTGACCGCGCTGGTGCCGTCCGCCGTCTACTACGCCCAGTTCGCGCTCACCGACGCCGTCCTGCCGGTGATCGTGCTCGGCTGGCTGCTCCTGCTGCACGCCTGGCTCAGCGGCGGCGGCAGGCCGTACGGCGTGGCGGCCGGCGCGACGATCGCCTTCGCCTCCAGCACGCACGCGCGGGGACTCGTCCTCCTGCTCGTGCACGCGTGCCTGCTGGCCTTCGTCGCCGTACGGCACCGCCGTACCGTGGGACGGGGCAGCTGGCTGCCGGTCGCCGTCACGGCGGGCGTGGCGGGCGCCGGATGGGCGTTGAACGCCTGGGTGCGCAGCCAGATCTACCCGAGCGGGGTCGCGCCGCTCGGACAGTGGCTCACCGCCCGGCTCAGCACCCTGGACGGCCTGGCATGGACGGTGTCGGTCGCGGCCGGCCAGCTCTGGCACGCGGTCGTCGCCACCGGGGGACTGGCGGGCGCCGGCCTGGTCGCGCTGGCCGCGCTCGTCCTGCGCCGCGGCGGGCCGTCCGGTGGCCGTCCAGCGCGGATCGGGTCGCCTGGCGGGCCGTCGGCCGGTCATCCAGCGCCGTTCGGGTCGCTCGGGGGGCCGTCGGGGTCGCCTGGCGGGCCGTCTGCCGGTCATCCGGCGATGCCGTTGGGGTCGTCCGGCGGACCGGCGGCCGATCGGATGGTGGCGGGGACGACGCTGGCCGCCGTCGCCGGCATCGCCCTGGCCACCTCGGCCGCCCTGCCGAGCGAGGGCACCGTCGCCAACCTCGCCTACGGCAGGTATCTGGCCTGCCTGACGCCGGTGCTGCTCGTCGCCGGGCTGGCGGTGCTGGCCAGGGCCCGGCGGGCGGCGGCGGCGCGAGCGGCCCTGGCGACAGGGGTGCTGACGCTGCTCGCCATGGCGGTCGTGCGGCTGCACGCGGGGGATCGACTGTCCCGGGACTTCTTCGGCATGTTCGACTTCCCGGAGATCTGCTTCCTCACCTGGAACTGGGATTCGCTCAGCCTGGGCCAGGCTACGGTGACCGCCGTGCTCGCGCTCACCGTGGCCGTCCTGGTGACGACGCTGGTGCGCCGCACGACCGCGCTGGTCCTCATCGCCGGCGTCTGCGTGGCGGCGGAACTGGCGATCGCCGGGGTGACCGTGTCGAAGGTCACCGCGCCGTGGGGACGCATCCTGGCGTTCGCCACCGACCTGACCCCCGCGGGGCTGCGGGCGGGCGATCGGGTGGGGATGGACTACGCGGGCGTGCACTGGCGGATCTGGGTCTCGCAGGCGTACCAGGTGCCGGCCAGGCTCGTGCCCATCGACCCGGACCACCCCGAGTGGCTTCCCGCCGACGTCAGCCTGGTCGTGATGCCATGGCCGGCGGGGACGGACATCAGGCGCACCTGGCCGGCCGCCCCGCCGGGCTGGTGGCCGATCACCGGCAACCGCAACCACACCGGTGACTGGGTGGCCTGGCGCCGCGCCCTGACCTGAGAGGCCCCGCGACGCCGAGCCCAGAGATGGACGAGCCCCGAGATGACGGTCCGGACATGACGGGCCCGTGACGGGCGGCGCGGGCGCGCGCGTCAGGGGACGCCGAGGTCGTGCCTGAGGGCCATCACCGCCGCCCCCCGCGCCCACTCGGTGAACGCGAACGGCTGCACCCGCACCTCCACCGGGTCGCTCGTCCAGTGCGTGTGCTCGGCCAGCGCCGCCTCGAACGCCGGCGCGCACACCGCGTGCATGTGCACCGTCTCCCCGGACAGCACCACCACCTCGGGCCCGATCAGGTTCGCGATCGTGGCCACGATCCGGCCCAGTGCCCGCCCCGCCTCGTCGAAGATCCGCCGCGCCACCAGGTCGCCGGAGCGGGCCAGCTCGAGCGCCTGCTCGAAGGTGAGCCTGGGGCGGTCGAGCGCCGCCCTGGCCGAGCGCCTGATGGCCGGCGCGGCGAGGTAGGCGCGGGCGCAGCCGCGGTGCCCGCGCTCGCAGATCGGCCCGCCCTCGTCGATGGCCAGGTGCCCGATCTGCCCGCTGACGCCCGCCGTGCCGGTCACCAGGCGGTCGTCGACGACGATCCCGCAGCCGAGCCCCTCGCCCACGGTGACCAGCGCGAACGTCCGGTGCCCTGCGGCCGCGCCGAACCAGTGCACGGCCGCCGTCAGGGCCCGCACGTCGTTCTCCAGGACGGCGGGCAGCCCGGTCGCCGCGCTCACCAGCGCGGCCAGCGGAACGTCGTGCCAGCCCAGGAACGGCGAGCGGTGGACGACCGCGTCCGCCCGCGACGCCGTCCCGGCCAGGCTGACGCCCACCGCCGCGGGCGGGTCGCCCGCGGACAGGATCGCCACCGCGTCGGCGATCCGGCCGACCACCGGCGTCACGTCGTGCCCGTCGAGCGGCATGCGCACTTCCGCGGTGACTGCCGCCCCCATGTCGGTGCGCACCGCGAACAGCTCCGTCTCGGTCAGCTTGATCCCCACGTACGCGCGGCGCGAGCGCTCGACCCGCAGCGGCACGGACGGGCGGCCGGGGACACCGGCGGGCCCCGGCTCCTCCACCAGGTACCCGGCCTGGAGAAGCGGCCTGGTCAGCTTGGTCAGCACCGAGGGCGACAGGTCGAGCCGCCGGGCCGTCTCGGCTCTGGAGAGGGGGCCGTGCAGGAGCAGTTCGACGAAGACGGCCCGCGCGGCGGGAGAGAGATTCATGGAGTGAACGAAACTTCCCCTCTGGCGACGAAGGAGGCGATCTGCTCTCATGGGGTTTGTGTCTAGTGTGAATATACTCTCGGTTGGTGACCGCGCCTGGGCGGCTCTCACGGCGACCTCCGCGTACGTGTTCGGCGTCGAGGCGGCGGGTGAGGACACGCGGGTCGTGCAGTGGTACTGGGGGCCGCGGCTGCCGGAAGAGGCGCTGGCCGAGGTCGTCGGGCAGGTGCCGAGGCGGGTCGGCTCGGGCTTCCACGACCCCCGCGACATCGACGAGCTGCTTCCCGTCGAGGGCGGCCGCCGCTGGGGGGTGCCGTCGCTGCAGGCCACGTACGCCGGCGGGGTCCGCTCGGTCGAGCTGTCGTTCGCCGAGGCGGTGCTGTCGGACACCGAGGTCGAGCTGGTGCTGCGCGACCCGCTGGGGCTGCGGGTGGGCCTGCACGTGAAGGTGGCAGGGGAGGTCGTCGAGCGCTGGGTGAGCCTCGCCAACGAGGGCGCCCACGCCGTACGGCTCGGCCGGGTCGACTCGGGCAGCTGGGTCGTCCCCGAGCAGGCGGGCTATCGCTACACCGGCGTCGCGGGCGCCTGGGCAGGGGAGACCCAGCTGCACCGGGCCGAGCTGCCGGTCGGCGAGACCACGTTCACCAGCAGGACGGGCACCACCTCGCACCGCGCCAACCCCTGGATCATGATCGACGCCGGTGACGCGACCGAGGAACGGGGCGAGGTGTGGACGGTCGCGCTGGCGTGGAGCGGTTCGTGGCGGCTGACCGCGCAACGCCGTCCCGAGGGCGACGTCGCCGTCACCACCGGCTTCGGCCACGAAGGCCCCGTGTGGGTGCTGGAGCCGGGCGAGAGCCTCGTGACGCCGCCGGCGCTGGGCCTCTACAGCGACGGCGGGTACGGCGCGGCCAGCAGGGCCTGGCACGACTACGCCCGCCACCACGTGCTGCCCACGCCGTTCGAGGAGCGGCCCGTCCTGTACAACTCGTGGGAGGCCACCTGGTTCGACGTGCGGGAGGACGGCCAGATCGAGCTCGCCCGCAGGGCCGCCGACCTGGGCGTGGAGCTGTTCGTGGTGGACGACGGCTGGTTCGGCGCCCGCACCGACGACAAGCGCGGCCTGGGCGACTGGTGGCCGAACCCCGACCGCTTCCCGCAGGGCCTGACCAAGCTGTTCGACACCGTCCGCGAGCTCGGCATGCGGGCCGGCCTCTGGGTCGAGCCCGAGATGGTCAACCCCGACAGCGACCTCTACCGCGAGCGCCCCGACTGGGTGCTGCACTACCAGGACCGGCGCCGCGACACGCTGCGCAACCAGCTCGTGCTCAACTACGGCAGGCCGGACGTGCGGGCCTGGGCGGTCGGCTGGCTGTCGGGGCTGGTGTCGGAGTACGGGCTCGACTACTTCAAGTGGGACATGAACCGCAGCTTCACCCAGGCGGGTTGGAGCGAGGCGGGGGAGCGGGCCGACCTGCTGTGGATCGAGCACACCCGCGGCGTCTACGAGGTCATGGACACCCTGCGCGAGCGCCATCCGGGGCTGCGCATCGAGTCGTGCTCGGGCGGTGGTGGCCGGGTCGACTTCGGGATCATGCGCCGCACGGACGAGATGTGGACCTCCGACAACACCGACGCCCGCGACCGCCAGGCCATCCAGGACGGCTACTCCTACCTCTACCCGGCGGGGACGATGTCGGCCTGGGTCACCGACAGCCCGAACCCGCACACCAGGCGCGAGGTGCCGCTCGCCTACCGCTTCCACGTGGCCATGGCGGGCGTGCTCGGCATCGGCGGCGACCTGACCAGGTGGTCGGCCGCCGAGCTGGACCAGGCCCGCGAGCTGATCGCGGCCTACAAGGCGGTGCGCCCGGTCATCCAGCACGGCCGCCTGCACCGCCTCGCCGGCACCCCCGGCGTGACCGCCTCGGCCGTGCAGTACGTCCACGAGGACACCGTGGTGGTGCTCGCCTACCACCCGTTCGCGCTGTCGAAGCAGCCGCCCCGCCGGGTACGGCTGGCGGGCCTGGACCCGTCGGCCGTCTACGAGGACGCCTTGGGCGGGCGCCTGCACGGCCAGACGCTCATGTCGCACGGCCTGGCCCTGCCCACCTGGTTCATGAACGGCCCCGACTACCGCAGCGAGATGGTGGTCCTGCGCCGGGTCAATGGATATAGATGACCTCATGGACATGATGGAACTGGTGGAGAAGACGAAAGACGCCGCCACCGTCCGGCGCGTCTTCGGCGAGCCGGTCACCAACGGTGACGTGACGGTCATCCCCGTCGCCAAGGTGGCCCAGAGCGGCGGGGGCGGCGGCGGCAAGCAGGAGGGCGAGCAGCCGCGCCAGGGCTCGGGCGGCGGCTACGGCCTCGGCGCCGCCCCCGCGGGCGTGTACGTCATCAAGAACGGCGAGGTCACCTGGCGGCCCGCCGTCGACGTCAACCGCATCGTGGTCGGCGGCCAGGTCGTCGCCGTCGTGCTGCTGCTGACGATCAGGACCATCGTGAAGCACTGGCGGAAGGGGCGGCGATGATCCTCCCGGGCCTGCGGCCGGCCACCTCGACCCGGCCGTAGCTCCCGTGCTGCGCCGCGTCGCCACCTGGCTGCTGCCCGGCGACACTAACCGGCACGGCGTCCTGCCGGCCCTGCTCATCCCCCTGACGTTCGTCACCGGTCTCGTCGACGCCGTCAGCTTCCTGGGGCTGAGCAGGGTCTTCGTCGCCAACATGACGGGCAACGTGGTCTTCGTCGGCTTCGCGCTGGCGGGCGCGCGGCAGCTGTCGCTGTGGTGGTCGCTCCTGGCGATCGGGGCGTTCATGGCCGGGGCCTGGACGGCGGGGCGGCTGATCGCCCGCTCGGCCGTCGACAGCGCCTTCGCCCCCGTCACGGCCGTCCACCTGACGCTCGTGACGCTGGCGCTGGCGGTCTCGCTGCTGTTCGGCCACCGGGGCGACGGCGCCCAGATCGCGCTCATCTCGCTGCTGGCCGGTGGCATGGGCATGCAGAACGCGATCGTGCGCAAGCTGGCCGTCCCCGACATGACGACCACGGTGCTCACGACCACGATCACCGGACTGGCCAGCGAGGCGCCGGGGACCGCCGCCCGGCGCCGGCTCGTCTCAGTGCTCGGGATGTGCGGCGGCGCGCTGTGCGGCGGGCTGCTTCACTTCCACGTGGGTCCGCCCGCGGCGCTGGCGGTCGCGGTGGCGGTGCTGGCCGGTGTCACGCTGGCCGGCCGGCGCTGATCCCTCGGGATCATCGCGTCGCACTCGGCGATCGCGCCGGCCAGGAGTTCGCGCAGGATCGAGTCGGGATCCGGCACGCAGGCCTGCGCGATGCCCACGACGGCGAGCTGCACCGCGTTCGGCGCCGCGTACCTGCGAAAGCCCTTGTCGGTGATCTTCGCGGCGCGGCTGAAGCGCCTGGCCGACTCGGCCGCGTGCGGCGCCTGGGCGAAGGCCCACCTGCTGCGCTCCTCCAGCCCCGCGGGACGGCCGTCCAGCCTGGCCAGCATCTCCTCGGCGGCCAGCACCGAGACGGCCAGCGCGAGCTGCCGCTCGGCGGCCGCTATGGGCAGGGCGGTGGTCGCGGCGCGCAGGGCCAGCCTGGCATCGATCCGCAGGTCGTCACCGGTCAGCCCGATGATCGAGGGGACGAGCGGGACCAGCTTGCTCCTGCTCTCGTCGGTGGTGTGGTCGTTGACCAGGCGGGCCAGGCCCGCGAGCAGGGGGTGCGTGCACGCGGGATGGTCGCTCCACCGCTCGCCCGCCAGATAGGAGGCCAGCTCCATGAAGCAGGCGCCCTTGCGCGGGTTACGGTGCCTGCCTCGCGACAGGATCGGCATGTGATCGTACAGAGTGTCCACGGCTGCTCCACGCGTTCTGCGCTGATCTGCCCTTTCAGTCTGCGTTCACGTCTGCCCGAAAGCCAGAGGTTGAGACACACGGCAAGCGGCGGATGTCGGCGCTCACCAGGTGAGATGGACGGCCTCGGGGGAGCGGTGGATGAGGGTCGGCAGCATCGTGACCTCGCCGTCGGCCAGCCTGAGGCCCGGATACCTGGCCGTGAGCTGCTCCAGTGTGAGGCGGACCTGCTCGCGGGCCAGCTGCGCGCCTGGGCAGGCGTGCGCGCCGTGACCGAACGACAGATGCCTGAGCGGCTCGCGGGTGATGTCGAAGGTGCCGGCGCGGTCGAAGACCGCCTCGTCGCGGCCGGCCGAGCCGTAGGAGACGAAGACCTGCTCGCCCTCCTTCAGCTCGTGGCCGGCGAGGGTGCAGGGCCTGGTGACCGTACGGCGGAAGCCCTGGACGGGGGCCTCGAACCTGGCGCCCTCCTCGATCGCGGCGGGGATGAGGGCCGGCCGCTCGCACAGCAGCTCCCACTGCTCGCGGTGGCGCAGCAGGTTCAGCACCAGCGTGCCGAGCAGGGCGCTGGTGGTCAGGTGCCCCGCCAGCAGCAGGTTCTGCAGGTTGGAGACCAGCTCGTGCGGGTCGTCCCGGGTCAGCGCCCTGACCATCTCGCCCACGAGGTCGTCGCCGGGCTCGCGCAGCGCGTAGCCGTGGAGCAGGTGCTGGAGCCCGACGGTCGCGCGGGCCGCGCCTGCCTGCCCGGCGGGCGAGAGCGGCCGGAACAGCAGCGCCTCGGCCTGCCTGCCCGCCTCGACGGCAGGGTGCACGTCGGCCGGGTCGAGGCCGAACAGGTGGCCGAAGACCTCGGCCGGCAGCGGCCTGGCGTAGGCCGCCATCCACTCCACCGGCCCGCCGTCGGGGAAGGCGTCCAGCAGCGCGTGGACCCTCCCGGTGACGTACGGCAGGGCCGCCGCGACCCGCGCGGGGGACAGCCCGCGCGAGATCGGCCGCCGGTAGCGCTGGTGGGCCTCGCCGTCGGTGCTGAGCACGGTCCTCGTCTGGAGGAATCCCTTGGCCAGCTCGGCCAGCGCCTCCTGCCCCGGCACCTGGTCGGGCCGCAGCGCTCCCGCGGAGGAGAAGAGGTCCGGCCTGCTCAGCGCCTCGCGCACGTCCGCGTGGCGGGCGACGAGCCACGCCCCGAGCTCGGGGACGAACGTCAGACCCGGCGTCCGCCTGGCGATGGTGTAGACAGGATGGGGATCGCGGTAGAACGCGTCGAGGTCCACGCGCCCATCGTGCAGGGGCCGGACGGGACGAGACAAGATCTGAAATTTTCTTTTAGTTCATGACTAAGTCTTGAAACTTGTCACCATGGCACGATTGAGTGCCGTCGTGCAGACCCTCCGCTTCATGGCGTCCGCCGCGCTGGCCTTAGGGCTTCTGGCCAGCCCGGCGCAAGCCGATCCCCCCGCTCCCGCAGAGGACGCGCCTCCCGCGTCGTCCTACAGCTCCGACTCCACCCTCCTGCTCAACGCCCCCGCGAGCCGGTCGCTGGAGACGGCCAAGAAGGTCCGGCCCGTCGCGCCGGGCGTCACGCTCACCTCCTTCGACCGCTTCGACGCGGCAGGCTGGCTGCGCGCCGACGCCCTGTCGGCCGACCTGTCGGGCGGCGTCACCACCGGCTATCTCAACTCGGGCGAGGTGTCGAAGACCGAGCCGCTGTCGGGGCCCGCCGATCGCGCCCGCGCGGTGGCCGCCGTCAACGGCGACTTCTTCGACATCAACCGCTCGGGCGCGGCGCTCGGCGTCGGCGTGAAGGACGGCGCGCTCGTCCAGTCGCCCGTCCAGGGCTGGAACAACGCGATCGCCCTCAACGAGGGCGTCGGCCGAGTCCTGCAGATGCACTTCGACGGCACCGCCACGCCCGCGGGCGGCGCACCGATCACGCTCACCCAGTTCAACCAGCTCGTCCAGACCGGCGGGGTGGGCCTGTTCACCCCGCTGTGGGGCTCCTACCGGCGCTCCGACTCCGCCAAGGTCACCGAGGTGGTGCTCGTGGACGGAGCCGTCACCGAGGTGCGCACCGGCGCAGGCCAGGGCCCCATCCCCGCCGGGACCACCGTCCTGCTCGGCCGCGAGGCGGGCGCCGACGCGCTGGCCCAGCTCAAGGTGGGCGACCGGGTCGAGGTGAAGTACCAGCCCAAGCCCTCCGACGGCGGCGCCGTCCAGACCGCGCTCGGCGGCAGGAACGTCCTGGTCAAGGACGGCAAGGCGCAGCCGTTCACCGACACCGACAGCCACCCCCGCACCGCGGTCGGCTTCTCCGCCGACGGCAGGAAGATGTACCTGCTCACCGTGGACGGCCGTCAGGCCGACAGCCGCGGCCTGACGCTGCGCGAGATGGCCGCGCTCCTGGTCGAGCTGGGCGCCCACAACGCGCTCGAACTCGACGGCGGCGGCTCCTCCACCATGCTCGCCCGCGAGCCCGGCAGCGCCGACGTCCAGGTGGAGAACAGCCCCTCCGACGGCGGCGAGCGGCACGTCCCCAACGGCCTGGCCCTCTACGCCCCGCAGGGCAGCGGCGAGCTGAAGGGCTTCTGGCTGGAGACCGCCAGCGACCCCGCCAAGGCGCCCGGCGTCGGACCGGTCGCCGGCGGCCGTCCCGACCGCGTCTTCCCCGGGCTCACCAGGCGGCTGACCGCCGCCGGATACGACGAGACGTACGGCCCGGCCGAAGGCGCGCCCTCGTGGCAGACCTCGACCTCCGTGCACGGCCGCGTCTCCAAGGAGGGCGTCTTCCACGCCTGGGTTCCCGGGCAGACCACGGTCACGGCCAGGCACGGCGCGGCCAAGGGCACCCTGGACCTGACCGTCCTGCAGCCGCTGGCCCGCCTCGGTGTCACCACCGACCGGGTGGGTCTGGCGGCGGCCGACGCCACGGGCAGCTTCGGCGTCGTCGGCTACGACCGCAACGGCAACTCCGCGCCCATCGAGCCGGGCGACGTGAAGCTCGACTACGACACCTCGCTGCTCGAGGTGAAGCCCGCCCCGCACGGGTTCTTCACCGTCAAGGCGCTCAAGGGCACCGGATCGGGCCTGATCACCGCGCGCGTGGGCGCGGTGAGCGCCGCCGTGCCGGTGACCGTCGGGTTCGAGGACGTCGCCGTCGCCGACTTCGAGAACGCCGGCTCGTGGACGTTCGCCGCGGCCAGGGCCACCGGCTCGCTGGCCGCCGGCCAGGGGCAGAGCGGCGGTGGGCTGAAGCTCACCTACGACTTCACCCAGTCGACCGCCACCCGCGCCGCCTACGCCTCGCCGCCCCAGCAGATCGTGATCCCCGGCCAGCCGCAGGCGTTCGGGCTGTGGATCAACTCCGCCGGCAAGGGCGAGTGGCCCAGCCTGGAGTTCTACGACTCCCAGGGGCAGTCGCAGATCCTGCGCGGGCCGTACCTGACCTGGAGCGGCTGGAAGTACGTCGAGTTCACGGTGCCGCCCGGGGTGAGCTACCCGCTCAAGCTGCGCCGCTTCTACGTCGCCGAGACCAGGGCCGACGCCACGTACACCAACGCGATCACCATCGACGGGCTGGTGGCCAGGGTGCCTCCCTCGGTGCAGGCGCCGCCCGCCGCCCGGGTGAGCGACCCGGTGGTGAAGCCGTCGGTCACCGCCATGCCGTGGCGGTTCGCGGTGATGTCGGACGCGCAGTTCGTGGCCCGGCAGCCCGACAGCGACATCGTCAAGAACGCGCGCAGGACGCTGCGCGAGCTCAAGGCCGCCAAGCCCGACTTCCTGCTGATCAACGGCGACCTGGTGGACGAGGCCTCGCCCGAGGACTTCGCGCTGGCGAAGCGGATCCTCGACGAGGAGCTGGGCGGGAGCCTGCCGTACCACTACGTGCCCGGCAACCACGAGGTGATGGGCGGCAAGATCGACAACTTCCGGGCGGTGTTCGGCGACACCTCCAAGGTCTTCGACCACAAGGGGACCAGGTTCATCACCCTCGACACCTCGCGGCTCAACCTGCGCGGCGGCGGCTTCGAGCAGATCGAGCTGCTGCGCGACCAGCTCACCGCGGCGGCCGGGGACGGAAGCGTGGGGTCGGTGGTCGTGCTGTTCCACGTGCCGCCGCGCGACCCGACGCCCGGCAAGGGCAGCCAGCTCGGCGACCGGAAGGAGGCGGCCCTCGTCGAAGGATGGCTGGCCGACTTCCAGCGGACGACGGGCAAGGGCGCCGCCTACATCGGGGCGCACGTCGGGACGTTCAACGCCGCCCGCGTCGACGCGGTGCCATACTTCATCAACGGCAACTCGGGCAAGAACCCGGCCACCGCCGCTGACGACGGCGGGTTCACCGGGTGGTCGCTGTGGGGCGTCGACCCGGTCACGCCGAAGGAGGCCGAGCACGTCAGGCGCAACTGGTTCGTCGACGCGCCCAGCTGGATCGGCACCCAGGTGCGTCCGCACGTGGACACGCTGACGCTGACCGCGCCCGCGTCGGTCTCCGTGGGATCGCCCGCGACGGTGAAGGCGTCGCTGACCCAGGACGACCGGACGGTTCCCGTGGCCTACCCGGTGTCGGCCGAGTGGTCCGGCTCGCCGAACCTGCACATCGGGCCGCTGTCGAAGGCCGGGCCCTGGCACGTCGCCTCGCTCGACCCCGCGACCGGGACGCTGACCGCGCTGCGGCGCGGGCAGGTGCTGGTGGCGGTCACGGTGAACGGGGTCACCAAGGAGGCAACGGTCGCCACCGCGTCCAGCGCCGCCGCCTGACCCTCGCACTTTGAGGCGCCCGCTTCCCCACCGGGAGGCGGGCGCCTTCCGCATCCGGCCACCACCGCCGGCCGTCACCGTCGACCATCAGCGTCGACGGGCCGCCATCCCGGCTCCGGGTCAGGCGTCCGGCTGGGCGAGCTGGTCGGCCCACGGCGGGTCGGCGCCCGGCACGGCGCAGGTCAGCGCCGCCACCCTGGCGCCGAACGCCGCGGCCTCGGCCGCCGCGGCCAGGTCGAGCCGCTCCAGCCGTCCGCCCAGCAGCCCCCTGCTTTCCAGCCGGTGCAGCAGGCCCGCCGTGAACGAGTCGCCCGCGCCCACCGTGTCCACCACCTCGACGGGCACCGCCGGCACCGTCGCCGTCTGCGCCGCAGTCGGGACCACTGTCGGGACCGCTGTCTGCACCGCTGTCGGACCTGCTGTCCGTACCCCTGTCGGGCCCGCTGCCGGACCTGCTGTGGGGCCCGCTGCCGGGGCCGCTGTCTCCCCGTCCAGCGACACCAGCGCCCCCTCGGCGCCCATGGTCACCACCACGAACCGGGCCCCCCACGCGTGCCAGAGCGCGCACGCCTCGGCCACCGAGGCGCCGGGCAGCAGGAACGCCACGTCGTCGGCGCTGAGCTTGAGGATGTCGGCCAGCTCGCACCACCGCGGCATCCGGCTCAGGTAGTCCTCGCGCGAGGCCAGGCTGGGCCGTACGTTGGGGTCGATCGAGACGGTCGCCGTCGCGGCGGCGCGCGCGGCGAAGTCGGCGACCGCGCTCGCTCCCGGTTCCCTGACCAGCGCCAGCGAGCCGGTGTGCAGGCAGGACGCGCCGTCCAGCCGGTCGGCCGACAGCTCGGCGGCGTTCCACTGCCAGTCGGCGGTGCCCTCGGCGTGGAAGGTGTAGCGCGCCTGCCCGTGGGCGTCCAGGGTCGCGACGGCCAGCGTGCTGGGCTCGCGGGCCGGCACGCACGCCGACAGGTCCACGCCGGAGGCGGCCATCCGCTCGCGGAACAGCTCGCCGAACACGTCGTCCGACAGCCGGCCGAGGAAGCCGGCCGGCGTGCCGAGGCGGGCCAGGGCGACCGCGGTGTTGGCGGGCCCGCCACCGGGCAGCACCCGCAACATCAGCTCGCCCGGACGTTTGCCGGCGAAGGCGTCGGCGACGCACTCACCCAGGACGGCGATCATGTGCCTGCCTTTCCGCTGTTGCCGTTTCGTTACGGGCGGGGGGCATTGACGTTTCCCGAAACGGAGTTCATCATCGCAGCACAGCGGATGTCAACGTTGACATATGTCAACGATGACACCGGGTCCGCCCAGCTCATGTGAGGAACACCCGCCATGAAGCGACTCATCGCAGGCCTCTCGGCCGCTACCCTTCTCACCGCCGGATGCGGCGGCGGCACCACGTCCGGCTCGGCTTCGGAGCCCGTCAAGGTCGGCCTCATCACCAAGACCGAGACCAACCCCTTCTTCGTCAAGATGAAGGTGGGCGCCACCGCAGCGGCCAAGGCCCAGGGCGCCCAGCTCATGAGCGCCGCGGGCAAGTTCGACGGCGACAACGCCAGCCAGATCACCGCCATCGAGAACATGGTCGCCGCGGGCGCCAAGGGCATCCTCATCACGCCGAGCGACACCAAGGCCATCGTGCCCGCCATCAAGAAGGCCAGGGACGCGGGCGTGCTGGTCATCGCCCTCGACACCCCGACCGACCCGCAGGACGCCACCGACGCGCTGTTCGCCACCGACAACTTCAAGGCCGGCGAGCTGATCGGCGCGTACGCCAAGGCCGCGATGGCCGGCAAGGCCGCCAAGATCGCCACCCTGGACCTGGCTCCCGGCATCACCGTCGGCAAGCTGCGCCACGACGGCTTCCTCAAGGGCTTCGGCGTCGCCGAGGGCGACCCGTCGATCGTGTGCTCGCAGGACACCCAGGGCGACCAGGCCAAGGGCCAGACGGCCATGGAGAACTGCCTGCAGAAGGCGCCCGACATCAACCTCGTCTACACCATCAACGAGCCGGCCGCGCTGGGCGCGCACACGGCGCTGAAGGCCAAGGGCGTCGACAAGAACGTGCTCGTGGTCTCCGTCGACGGCGGCTGCACCGGTGTCAAGGCCGTGCAGAACGGCTGGATCGGCGCCACCTCCCAGCAGTACCCGCTGAAGATGGCCGAGATGGGGGTCAAGGCCGTCACCGACTTCGCCAAGAGTGGGAACAAGCCCAGCGGGTACACCGACACGGGGGTCACCCTCATCACCGACAAGCCGGTCGCCGGGGTGGACGCCAAGGACACCGCCTACGGCCTGGCCAACTGCTGGGGCTGACATGGCCGTCACCGAAGCGAGCCTGCCGCGCAGGATCCTGACCACACCGACGGCGGGGCCGCTGGCCGCGCTGATACTGGCCTGCGTCTTCTTCTCGCTGAACAGCGAGCAGTTCCTCACCGGAGGCAACTTCTCGCTCATCATCCAGCAGGTCATGGTCGTCGGCACGCTGGCCATCGGCCAGACGCTGATCATCCTCACCGCGGGCATCGACCTGTCGAACGGGGCGATCATGGCCTTCGGCGGCATCGTGATGGCCAAGCTGTCCCTGTCCATCCCGCCGCTGGTGGCGATCGGCGCGGGCCTGGCCGTCTGCGCCGCGTTCGGCCTGATCAACGGGCTGCTGGTGACGAAGATCGTGCTGCCGCCGTTCATCGTCACGCTCGGCATGCTGAACGTGGTCTTCGCCCTCACCCACATCTACTCCCAGGACCAGACGGTCACCGGGCTGCCGCCCGAGCTGACCTTCCTCGGCCAGACCTTCCAGCTCGGTGACACCCGCGTCACCTACGGCTCGGTGCTCACCATCGCGCTCTTCCTGCTGTTCGCCTACCTGCTGGGGCACACCGCGTGGGGCAGGCACGTCTACGCCCTCGGCAACAGCCCGGAGATCGCCAGGCTCACCGGCATCCGCACTGACCGGCTGACCGTGGGCGTCTACAGCCTCGCCGGCCTCGTGTACGGCATCGCCGCCCTCCTGCTGGTCTCCCGTACCGGCGTGGGCGACCCCCAGGCGGGGCAGACCGACAACCTCGACAGCATCACCGCGGTCGTGCTCGGCGGCACGAGCCTGTTCGGCGGGCGCGGACAGGTCCTGGGCACGCTCATCGGCGCGCTGATCGTGGGAGTGTTCCGCAACGGGCTTCAGCTGATGGGCGTCCCGTCGATCTACCAGACGCTCATCACCGGCATCCTGGTGATCCTCGCGGTCGCCGTCGACCAGCTCTCCCGCAGGAGGACCCGATGACCACCGCAGTTCTCCAGGCACGGGGCCTGGTCAAGCGCTACGGACACGTCACCGCCCTCGACGGCGCCGACTTCGACCTCATGCCGGGTGAGGTGCTGGCCGTCATCGGCGACAACGGCGCCGGCAAGACCACCCTCATCAAGGCGCTGACCGGCGCCATCCAGCCCGACTCCGGCGAGATCCTGCTCGACGGGAAACGGGTGCGCTTCAGCGACCCGCTGGAGGCGCGCAGACACGGCATCGAGACCGTCTACCAGGACCTGGCCATCGCCGCTTCGCTCGACATCGCCACCAACATGTTCCTCGGCAGGGAACTGCGCAGGCCGGGCGTGCTCGGCAAGGTCTTCAGGATGCT
Organism: Nonomuraea sp. NPDC003804; assembly: GCF_040610675.1. Lineage (NCBI taxonomy): Bacteria > Bacillati > Actinomycetota > Actinomycetes > Streptosporangiales > Streptosporangiaceae > Nonomuraea > Nonomuraea sp. NPDC003804. The sequence continues at coordinate 47,880 of NZ_JBEXMT010000019.1, read as the reverse complement.
GGACAAGCCGCGCATGCGGGCCGCCTCGGCCGAGTACATGGCCGAGCTGAAGATCGGGCTGCGCTCGCTGTCCGTGCCCGTGGAGTCGCTGTCGGGCGGACAGCGGCAGGGCGTGGCGGTCGCCAGAGCGGTGGCGTGGGCCTCGCACGTGGTCGTCATGGACGAGCCCACCGCAGCCCTCGGGGTGAAGGAGTCGGGACAGGTGCTCGACCTGATCCGCAGGGTCCGCGACCGGGGCCTGCCCGTCGTGCTGATCAGCCACAACATGCCGCACGTCTTCGAGATCGCCGACAGGATCCACGTCCAGCGGCTCGGCCGCAGGGTCGCGCAGCTCAAGCCGGGCGAGCACAGCATGGCCGAGGTCGTGGCGATCATGACCGGCGCGCTGACCGTGTCCGAGGGCAAGGCGGTCATCGCCGACAAGGACGCAGCGGAGGCCATCGGCCTGTCGTGATCCCTTACCCTGTTCACGACAACGGGGAGGTTCGATGGCGAGCGCGCGGCGCCCGACGATGACCGATGTCGCCCGAGAGGTCGGCGTCACCGCCAAGACCGTCTCCCGCGTCCTCAACGAGGACGGCCCCGTCGCCCCCGAGACCCGCGCGCGGGTCATGGAGGTCGTGCGCAGGCTCGGCTACCAGCCCAACCTGATGGCGCGCAACATGCGGGTCGGCGCGAGGGACGCGGCGATCGGGCTGGTCATCCCCGACATGGGCAACCCGTTCTTCGGCACCGTCGCCGGCGGCATCGAGAGCGCCGTGCGCGAACGCGGCCTGACCGTGATCGTGGGCTCCTCCAGCGAGACCAGGGAACTCGAGCGCTCCCTGGTGGCCACCTTCCTGGCCCGCAGGGTGAGCGCGCTGCTCGTCGTGCCCTCGGCCGCCGGCGACCACCGCTACCTGCGCGCCGAACGCGAAGCCGGGCTGCCCATCGTCTTCCTCGACCGGCCCGCGGTGGGGCTGGTGGCCGACTGCGTGGTCAGCTCCAACCGGGAGGGGGCGCGCGACGGCACCGCCCACCTCATCGCCCACGGGCACCGCAGGATCGGCTTCATCGGCGACCTGCCCACGACGCTCTACACCAGGCGCGAACGCCTGCAGGGCTACCGGGAGGCGCTGGCGGCGGCCGGCCTGCCGTTCGACAAGGCGCTGGTGGAGACCGGCCACTCCGCCGCGGCCGCCGCCGCGGCGGCCGAACGGCTGCTCGGCCTGCCCGACCCGCCGACCGCGCTGTTCGCGGCCAACAACTTCGCCGCCACCGGGACGGTGGTGGGGCTGGCCAGGGCGGGACGCAAGGACGTGGCCCTGGTCGGCTACGACGACCTGCCGCTGGCCGAGGTCCTCGACCCGCCCCTGACGGTCGTCGCGCAGGACCCGGCGGCGATGGGGGCGGCGGCGGCGGCGCTGGTGCTGTCCCGGCTGGCCGGCGACCGGTCACGCACGGCCAAGACCCAGATCCCCACCCGCCTGATCCCTCGCGGCTCCGGCGAACTCCCCCCGCGTCGCTGAACCCCCATCGGGGGCGCGTCCCCGAGCGTGCATACGTCTGGACATGTGTGATTAATTCGGAAAACATCGGTTTTTGTGTACTTCGCCGATTTCGCTCCGGGAGCGGGCCGACTGGACCCGCGCGCCGCGCTCCGCTCCGACGCCCCTTCGATCGATCTCAACGGTGACTGGCGCTTCCGCCTGTCGGCCACCGCCGACGCGCCCGACGACTTCGCCGCCCCAGACTTCGACGACGCGGCCTGGGACGCGCTTCCCGTTCCCTCCCACTGGCCGCTGCACGGGTACGGCAGCCCGGCCTACACCAACGTCGCCTACCCCTTCCCCGTCGACCCGCCGTACGTGCCCGACGAGAACCCCACCGGCGACTACCGGCGCGCGTTCGAGCTTCCCGAGGGGTGGAGCGGCGGGCGGCTGCGGTTCGAGGGCGTCGACTCGTGCGCCAAGGTCTGGCTGAACGGCCACGAGCTCGGCTTCACGACCGGCAGCAGGCTGCCCGCCGAGTTCGACGCCGGGCCGTACCTCAGGCCGGGCCGCAACGTGCTGGCGGTGCGGGTGCACCAGTGGTCGGCGGCCAGCTATCTCGAGGACCAGGACATGTGGTGGCTGCCCGGAATCTTCAGGGAGGTGACGCTCACCCGCTCCACCGCTGACGTGTTCGTGCACGCCGCCGCCGACGGCACGCTCAGCTTCGAGGGCGCGGGGCTGCTGTCCGTCCCTGAGCTGGGCGTGACCGACCTGGCGCCCGGCACCGAGGTGCGCGTGGCCGCGCAACCGTGGTCGGCCGAGACGCCCCGCCTGTACGAGGCCGTCTTCTCCACCGCCGAGGAGACCGTACGGCTGCGCATCGGCTTCCGCACGATCACGATCGAGGACGGCGTGCTCAAGGCCAACGGCGTCCCGCTGGTCTTCAAGGGCGTCAACCGGCACGAGTTCCACCCCCGGCACGGCCGCGCGGTGCCGTACGAGACGATGGTCGAGGACGTGCTGCTGATGAAGCGGCACAACGTCAACGCCGTCCGCACCAGCCACTACCCGCCGCACCCCGCGTTCCTGGACCTGTGCGACGAGTACGGGCTGTGGGTGGTCGACGAGTGCGACCTGGAGACGCACGGGTTCGGGCAGGTCGGCTGGCGCGGCAACCCCACCGACGACCCTCGCTGGAGCGAGGCGCTGCTCGACCGGATGAAGCGGATGGTCGAGCGCGACAAGAACCACCCCAGCGTGGTCATGTGGTCGCTCGGCAACGAGGCGGGCGCCGGCGCCAACCTGGCGGTCATGGCCGGCTGGACGCGCGAGCGCGACCCGTCGCGGCCCATCCACTACGAGGGCGACCCGTCGTGCGCCGACGTGGACGTCTACAGCAGGATGTACGCCTCGCACGCCGAGGTGGAGGCGATCGGCCGGGGCGCCGAGGACCCGCTCGACGACCCCGGGCTGGACGCGCGGCGCAGGGCGATGCCGTTCGTGCAGTGCGAGTACGCCCACGCGATGGGCAACGGCCCCGGCGGCCTGGCGGAGTACCAGGAGCTGTTCGACACCTATCCGAGGCTCGCGGGCGGGTTCGTCTGGGAGTGGATCGACCACGGCCTGGCCCACGACGAGTACGGCTACGCCTACGGCGGCGACTACGGCGAGCCGCTGCACGACGCGAACTTCGTCGTGGACGGCCTGGTCTTCCCCGACCGCCGGCCGTCGCCGGGGCTGCTCGACCTGAAGAAGGTGTTCGAGCCCGTCACGATCACCTTCTCGGACGGGACGGTGACCGTGACGCGGGCGGTGCCGTACCCGCTGGAGTTCTGCTGGGCGTTGACGGCGGGAGGCGTCGCGGTCGCCGAGGGCGTCCTGGACGTGCCCGAAGGGGGGCGGGCCGAGGTCAAGCTCCCCGACCTGCCGGAGACGGACGAGCCCGGCGAGGTGTGGCTGACCGTGCAGGCCGTCCTGGCGGCCGACCTGCCGTGGGCGGAGAAGGGACACGAGATCGCCTGGAGCGAGCTGAAGGTCGGCGACGGCTCGCCCGCCCCCGCGCGCGGCGAAGGACCCGCTCCCGCGGGGCGGGCGGAGCTCGTGGTGCGGGGGGAGAGCGCCGAGCTGGGCGGAGGGGTGTTCGAGGCGAGGACGGGGCGGCTGACCACGCTGTTCGGGCTGGACGTCGAGGGGCCCAGGCTGGACCTCTGGCGGGCGCCCGTCGACAACGAGCGTTTCGGCGGTCTCGACTGGAACTGGCGCAGCCTCGGACTGCACCGCCTGACCCACCGGGTCGTCGCCGTCACCCACGAGGACGGCGCGCTGACCGTCCGCGCCCGGGTCGCCCCCGCCGCCACCGACCTCGGCATGCGCGTCACCTACCGGTGGACCGCCGACGAGGCGGGACTCGCGCTCGACGTCCACGTGGTGCCCGAGGGGGAGTGGACGTTGCCGCTGCCGAGGCTCGGCGTGGCCATGACGCTGCCGTCGAGCCTGTCGGAGGTCGTCTGGTTCGGCAGAGGCCCGGGCGAGTCCTACCCCGACACGGGCCTGGCGGCCCGGATCGGCGGCTTCGGCGCCACGATCGAGGAACTGCAGACGCCGTACGTGTATCCGCAGGAGAACGGGCAGCGCGCCGACGTGCGGTGGGCCGTCCTCGTCGACGGCCAGGGCCGGGGCCTGCGCATCGCGGGCGAGCCCGCGTTCGGGCTGACCGCACGCCGGTGGAGCACCGCCGAGCTGGAGCGCGCCGCCCACCTGACCGACCTGCGGGCGGGGGAGCGGGTGCACGTCCACCTCGACCACGCCCAGCACGGCGTCGGCAGCGCGGCGTGCGGCCCCGGCGTCCTGCCGCGATACGAGCTGCGGGCGCGGGAGGCGCGCTTCGGCTTCCGCTTCTCGGCGGTGTGACCGCCGCGCCGCCACGCGGGCCGGTCCTCTCGCCCGGAGGGGACCGGCCTTACGTCGTCCGAGGTCGCGGCGCTGATAGTGTCGCTTCCATGGCCACGGGCAGTCTTTTCCTCTGACGCCGGAGCGCGTTCGCCTCCGGCCGGATGACGCGGGGGCCACGGCCCCGTCTCCCTTCGCCGCCGCTCGGCTCCTTCCGCGCCCCCTTTTCGGTGACCTTCCGACGTTTCCATACCGAGAATCGAGCGACTCGCCATGACGACCGACCGGATGTCCGCGGACCTTCTCGCCACCTGGTTCCGGACGCACACCAGCATCCTGACCGGCCTCGATCCCGACGCGCCGCTCGACGACCTCGAGCCGCTGCGCGAGATCATCGGTGATGCCCGGGTCGTGGCCGTGGGGGAGGGGGCCCACTTCGTGAGGGAGTTCACCCAGGTCCGCCAGCGGGTGCTGCGCTTCCTCGCCGAGCGGTGCGGGTTCACCGTCCTCGCCTTCGAGTTCGGGTTCAGCGAAGGCCTCGCCCTGGACGAGTGGCTGCGGGGCGACGGCGACGAAGCCGACCTGGCCGCCCTCAGCGGCACCACGAACGCCGGGATGAACCCCGACATGGTGCGCTGGCTGCGCCGGCACAACCTCACCAGCGCGCATCCGGTGCGCTTCGTCGGAGTCGACACTCCGGTGGCCGGAGGGCAGCTGCGCCCCGCGCTGGAGCCGCTGGCCGGCTACCTGCTCGACGTCGACAGGGAGGCGCTGGGCCAGGTCGAGCGGGCCATGGCGATCGCCGACCGGTTCACCGGCAGATCGGTCGCCGTGGCGGCGCCCCGGTGGGCGCGCCTGGGGGCGGGCGAGCAGGACGCGCTCACCGCCTCGCTGACCCGGCTCCTGCTGCGCTTCCGGGCGCTGGAGCCGCTCTACGTCTCGCGCAGCGACCAGCACCGCTACGACGTGGCGAGGCGCCATCTGGAGGCGGCGCTGCACGCCGACTACATGTTCGGGGCCATCCGCGCCCTCTTCGCGGGTGAGGGACTGCCGGGGGACGCGTCCGTACGGGACCACTACATGGCCCGGTCGCTGCGCTGGCACCTCGACCGCGCCGAGCCCGGCGCGCGCATCGTCCTGGCCGCCCACAACCAGCACATCCAGAAGACGCCCGTGTGCTACGGCGGCGAGCTGGCCGCCCTTCCCATGGGGCACTACCTGAGCCGGATGCTCGGCGACGGCTACCGGGCGCTCGCCCTGACCCACACCGCCGGCAGCGTCGCCGAGATGCACCTGGACGAGAAGAGCGAGGCCGGCTTCACCGTCGCCGAGGAGCAGCTCGCCGCGCCCGAGCCGGGAAGCGTCGAGGCGGCGCTGGTCGATGCGGGATTCGGCACCGCCGTCAGCCTGACGAACCTGCGCCACGCCCCGCAGGGCGCGCTGGACCGCATCCGCAGCCAGAGCGCCAGCGTGCTGACCCCCATGCGGGAGGCGTTCGACGGGGTCATCACCACCCCGACGGCCACCACCTCCTTCTCGACGAGTCTGGGCGGAGCGCCCTTCGACCAGTCGTGACGTCCGGCCCCCGGCGTTCCCCGCGTTTAGGTCACCCCAAAAAGGACAAAAAATGCCAAAGGGGGCTGGGGTATGCAGGTAAAGATCGATTACGAGGCGGTGTTCACGGCCGCCCCGTCCCTGTCGGCGGTCCTGACACCGGACTTCGTCATAACGGCGGTCAACGACTCCCTCCTCAGGGCGCTCGATCGCACCCGGGCTGAACTGATCGGCCAGGACGTCTTCGCCGCCTTCCCGATGAACCCGAACATCCTCGACGACCCGGGCATGCAGGGCGCCAAGGCGCTGCGCGCCTCGCTCGAACAGGTCGCGGCCACCGGCCAGGCCGACGTCATGTCGGCGCAGCGCTACGACATCGAAGAGGTGGGCCGGCCCGGCGTCTTCGAGGAGAGGTACTGGAGCACGGTCAACACGCCCATCCCGGGGCCGAAGGGCGGGGTCGACTGGATCCTGCTCAGCAGCCAGGAGGTCACCGGCTTCGTCAAGGCGATGAAGCGGTACGGCATGCGGAACGCTCCCGGCCGCGACGTGGAAGCGGACGAGGTGAACGCCGATCTCTACGCGCGCGCCTGCGAACTGCACAACCTCGCCGGACAGCTCCAGGAGACGCACGACCGGCAACGGGCGACCATCTCGGCGCTCCAGGAGGCCGTCCGCCGGCAGCGCCAGGCGGTCTTCGACACCTCGCACGACCTGCGCAACCCCATCACCGGGCTGCTGACCGAACTCGAGGCCGCGCTCGCCGAACCGCACATCGACCAGCGGCAGATGCTGCGCAAACTGCTCCGCAACACCGAGCGGCTGAGCGAGATCGTCGCGGACGTGCTCGACCTGGCCCGCCCCGACAGCGGCACCACCGCCGACATGGAGGTGCTCGACCTGGGCGTCTTCGCCGCCGACGAGCTCGAACGCCGCGCCCCCGCCGCCACCGTCGTCACCGGCCTGGCGCGCGAGGTCCTGGTACGCGCCTCCCGGATCCGCCTCGCCAGGCTGCTGGGCAACCTGCTGGACAACGCCGAGCGGCACGCCTCCACCACCATCGAGGTCCACGTCACCACCGCCCCGCCCGAGGCGATCCTCGAGGTCGTGGACGACGGGCCGGGCATCGCGTCGGCCGACCGCGAACGGGTCTTCGAGCGCCTGTACCGGCTGGACGACGCTCGCCACCGCGACCCCGGGGGCACCGGACTCGGCCTGGCCATCGCGCGCGAGATCGCCCGCGCGCACGGCGGCCAGTTGCATGCCGCCGATCACCCCCGCGGGGCTCGCTTCGTCCTGCGCCTCCCCCTCGCCGCCCCGCCCGTCCGGAAGTAACGGCCGCCTCACAGGCCCGTCCGGAAGTAGCGGCCGCCTGACAAGCCCGTCCGGGAGCGGCGGCCGCCTGACAGCGCCGTGTGGCCGGGTGGGACGCGGAATAATCCGTTGCCGCCGGGCATTCCACACCGACATCATGGTCATCATGTTCCGGCACGTCCTCCAGCTCACGCCTGCGGCAGCAGGCGCGCTGGGCCGTGCCGCGACGCTCCGCGACGGCCTGGAGCGCTGACCCTTTCCCGTGCGTCCGATCGTGACCCGGCGGGGGAGGGTTGACGACCCGACGGGTCACCAGGCATCGAGCGTCGAAGGAAAAGGACGATGGCCAAGCAGGCCTACGTGCGGAACAAGCCGCACCTCAACATCGGCACCATGGGGCATGTCGACCACGGCAAGACCACGCTGACCGCCGCGATCACCAAGGTGCTCGCCGAGCGGGGCGGCGCGACGTACACGCCGTTCGAGCGGATCGACCGCACGCCCGAGGAGGCGCAGCGGGGCATCACGATCAACATCTCGCACGTCGAGTACGAGACGGCCACCCGCCACTACGCGCACGTGGACATGCCCGGCCACGCCGACTACGTGAAGAACATGATCACGGGGGCGGCGCAGCTCGACGGCGCCATCCTGGTCGTGTCCGCGCAGGACGGCATCATGCCGCAGACGCGCGAGCACGTGCTGCTCGCCCGGCGGGTCGGGGTCGAGCACCTGGTCGTCGCGCTGAACAAGGCCGACGGCGCCGACCCGGAGCTGGCCGACCTGGTCGAGCTCGAGCTGTCGGAGCTGCTGGCCGAGCACGGCTACCACGACGTGCCCATGGTCCGCGTCTCCGGGCTGCGGGCGCTGGAGGGCGACCCCACGTGGACGGCGTCCGTCGAGGCGCTGCTCCAGGCGGTGGACGACCACATCCCGGTCCCCGTCCGCTACGTCGAGGCGCCGTTCCTCATGCCGGTGGAGAACGTGCTCACCGTCACCGGGCGCGGCACGGTCGTCACCGGCGCGATCGAGCGCGGCTCGGTCAAGGTCGGCGACACGGTCGAGGTCGTCGGCCTGGGCGAGGGTTTCACCGCGGTGGTGACCGGGGTGGAGACCTTCGGCAGGACCATGGAGCGCGGCGAGGCCGGTGACAACGCGGCGGTGCTCCTGCGCGGCGTGCGGCGCGAGCAGGTACGGCGGGGCCAGGTGCTGGCGGCGCCCGGCTCCCAGCGCGCCCACACGCGCGTCACCGCCAGGGTCTACCTGCTCACCGAGGCCGAGGGCGGGCGACGCCGGCCCGTCGGCAGCGGCTACCGGCCGCAGTTCTACCTGCGCACGACCGACGTGCCCGGCCAGATCGTCATGGACGGGCCCGCCGCGCCGGGCGACACGGTGGAGGCGGTCGTCGAGCTCGGCCGGTCGGTGGCCGTGGAGCCCGGGCTCGGCTTCGCCATCCGCGAAGGCGGGCTGACGGTCGGCGCCGGCACGGTGCTGTCCATCCTCGACTAGCGCGTCCGGCCTGGCGGGCGGCCGGGTCCCCCACCGGGACCCGGCCGCCGTCGCGCCGGAATCCGCACCCAGGCGACGCCACCGCAGCGCCGCCGTCGCGCCGGAATCCGCACCCGGGCGACGCCACCGCCGCGACCCCGCCGGGAGCGAGCGGGCGGCCGGGCGGGACGTCAGATCCTGGCGGCCTGCCTGGAGTCGTCGCGGTGCCGGTCGGCGGAGTGCCCGTGAAGGCCCTCGCCCTCGATGTCGAGGTTCGGCAGGACCCGGTCGACGGCGCGGGGCAGCCACCATGCCGCGCGGCCGAGAAGGGACATCACGGCAGGCACCAGGGTCAGCCGGACGAGGAACGCGTCGATGAACACCCCGACGGCCAGCGCGAAGCCGATGGACTTGATGATCGGGTCATCCATGAACACGAATCCGCCGAAGACGGCCACCATGATGAGCGCCGCGGCGGTGACGACGCGGGCGTTGTGGCCCAGCCCGTTGACGGTCGCCTGGCCCGGACTGTCGCCGTGGACGAAGTCCTCCCGCATGCGGGAGACGAGAAAGACCTCGTAGTCCATGGCCAGCCCGAACAGGATTCCGATCAGCAGGATCGGCAGGAAGCTCACCAGCGGTCCGGGGACGTCGACGCCCACCAGGTCGGCCAGGTGTCCCTGCTGGAAGATGGCCACCGTGATGCCGAACGTGGCGCCGACGGTCAGCAGGAAGCCCAGCGCCGCCTTGAGCGGCACCAGCAGCGAGCGGAAGACGAGCATGAGCAGCAGGATCGACAGGCCGACGACGAGCAGCAGGTAGACGGGCATCGCCTCGGCGAGCTTCGCCGACACGTCGATGCCGATGGCCGTGGCGCCGGTCAGCGCGACGGTGGCGCCCTCGACGCCGGACACGCGCTCCCTGATCAGGCGCACCGCCCGCTCGGTGGTGGCGTCGGTGGGGCCGGCCTTGGGGATGACGGTCATCAGCGCGGTGGTGCCCTGCCTGTTGGCCTGCGGCGGGGAGACGCCGAGCACGCCCTCGGTGCCTTGGATCAGCAATGCGGCCTGCTTGGCGGCCGCGCCAGTGGATGCGGCGTCGTCGCCGGAGACGACGGCGACCAGCCGGCCGTTGAAGCCCGGCCCGAAGCCTTCAGAGATCAGGTCGTACGCCTCGCGGGCCGCGGAGCCGGAGGCGGCGGTGCCGGCGTCGGGCAGGGCCAGGCGCATGTCCTGGGCGGGCAGCGCCAGCGCGGCCAACCCCACGACACCGGCCGCCAGGATCGGGACGCGCAGGCGCGTGACGATCCGGCCCCAGCGGTAACCGAAGCCCTCGCGGCCCGGGCCGGCGGCCCGTCCACGGCGGTGCGCCCTGGGCATGACGCGGGGGCCGGCGAAGCCGAGCATGGCGGGCAGCAGGGTGAGGGCGACCAGCACGGCAAGGGTGACGGTGCCGGCCGCGGCCAGGCCCATGACGGTGAGGAAGGGGATGCCCACCACGGCGAGACCGGCCAGGGCGATGACGACGGTGGCACCGGCGAAGACCACGGCCGAGCCCGCGGTGCCTGTCGCGCGCCCGGCGGCCTCCTGCTCCTCGATGCCCTCGGCGAGGTACTGCCGGTAGCGGGAGGTGATGAACAGCGAGTAGTCGATCCCCACGGCCAGCCCCAGCATCAGCGCCAGGATGGGCGCGGTGCTGGTCAGGTCGAGCACGCCGCTGAGGGCGAACAGCCCCGACATCCCCGCGGCGACGCCGGCGAGCGCGTTCAGCAGCGTCATGCCGGCGGCCACGAGGGAGCCGAAGGTGACCACCAGGACCACGGCGGCGACCAGGACTCCGAGAGCCTCGGTGGAGCCGATCTCGGCTCCTGCCGTCATCACCTCACCGCCGTGCTCCACCCGCAGGCCGTGCGCCGAGGCGCCGACCTTCTGGTAGGCGGCGCGCTGAGCGTCGGTGATCTCGCTGACGGCGGTGTCGAACTGTACCTGGACCAGCGCGTAGCGGTCGCGCGAGACCGCGCCGACCTGGAAGGGGTCGACGGCGGCGATCACACCCGGGACCCGGCCGGCCTCCTGCACGATGGCGCCGACGGCGGCCCTGTCGAGCTTCCTCCCCTCGGGTGCGGCGATGACGATGGTGCCGGTCGTGCCGCCGGCCTGCGGCAACTGCCGTCGCACGGAGTCGAGCGCCTGCTGCGACTCCGTGTCGGGCATCGTGAAGTCGTCGCTGGTGGGGCCCATGAAGGCGGCGGCCGCCCCGCCCAGCAGGGCGAGCGCGAGCAGCCAGACGGCAAGGACCCGCCCCCGGCGGCGGAAGGAGTACCGGCCGAGCCGGTAAAGCAGAGAAGCCATGAACGTGGGTGTCTTTCCTCGTGTTCAGGGGGTTTCGCGGTCAAGTGTGCGCAGGGCGCCGCGGATCAGCTCGGCACGCAGGTCCTCGTCCGGCACCGGCAGGTCGCTGGCGCAGGTGACGGAGACCGCGCCGATGACCATGGAAGCGGTGACCAGGCCCTTGGCTCCTGCCGAGCCCTCGGCCATCGCCGCCATCAGCCGCGCGATGACGGCGGGCACGGCACCCAGCGCAGGGTGGCCGGTGAGCCCGAGGATGTCCTGGAACAGGACCTTGACCTCGCGCCGGAACCGCATGGCCAAATCGACGAAGCCGGTGACGGCTGCTTCCGCGGCCGGGATCCCTTCCACGCCTGCGAGCCGGGCGTCCAGCGCGCCCAGCTCCTCGCCGGCGGGGGTGAGCAGCTCGGTGAGGATCGCCTCCTTGCTGACGAAGTAGTAGAGCAAGGACGCCTTGGAACAGCCCACCACCTGGGCGATGTCGTGCAGCGAGGTGCCCTTGTAGCCGCGCGTGGCGAACAGGTCCAACGCCGCGTCCAGGATGTGGCCGCGCAGGGCGGAAGCAGGACGTGCCATGCCAGAACAATAACTGTCCGATCGGTCAGGTCTGACCGATCGGACAGGATTAGGGTGTGGCCTTCCTCACTTCGCCGACAGGGTGCGCCCTCGTACGGTGGCACAACGAACGGCGTCCGCTTCGTGCGCGCGGCCGAAGATGCGTCCGGGCCTCTCACCTACCGTTCGATCATGTCCCGCCTCTCCCTGAACGACCTCTTCCGCATCGCCGTACCCGGTGATCCGCAGGTGCGCCCGGACGGCGGCGCGGTCGCCTACACGCTGACCACCGCGGAGAAGGACGCCGACGACAACCGCAGCGAGGTGTGGCTGGCCGAGCCGGGCCACGAGCCGCGCCGCCTGACCGGTGGCCCCGCGGACCTGGCTCCCCGCTGGTCGCCCGACGGCCGCACGCTCGCCTTCGTCCGCCCCGTCGACGGAAAGCCGCAGATCCACCTGCTGCCGATGGACGGCGGCGAGCCGCGCGTGCTGGCCACCGACGGCGCGGGCCCGCCCGTGTGGTCGCCGGACGGCCGCCACCTGGCCTTCACCGCCCCGTACGGCGAGGCGCAGGCGCACGACCCGGTCGTGGCCGACACCCTGGAGTACAAGGCCGACGGCGCCGGCCTGCTGCGCGACCTGCGCGCCCACGTGGTGGTCGTGGAGGTGGACACGGGCGCCTGGCGCAGGCTCACCGAGGGCGACTTCCACGCCGGCGAGCCCACCTGGTCGCCTGACGGGCAGAGTCTCGCCTTCGTCGCCGCCATGGAGCCCGACCGTGACCTGGTGCCCGGCGGCGCCGTCTACCTCGTCGACCTCGACGGCGGGCAGCCCAAGCGGCTCACCGAGCAGGGCGTGACCTGCACGGGCGTGTGGTGGCTCGGCGAGCGCCTGGTGGTGACCGGATTCACCGGCGAGCCCGTCGGCCACACCCGCCTGTTCGCGCTCGAGGCGGGCGGCCTGGTCGAGATCGAGACCGGCCTGGACCGCAACGTCATGGTGGGCGCCCCCGGCTACCCGGGCGCCCCGCCGCTCCTGCTGGGCGACGAGCTGCTGTTCTGCGCCCGTGACGGCGGCCTCACCCACCTGTTCGACCTGGACGGCAGGGCGAGGGTGGGAGGGGAGCTCGGCGTGTCGGGCGCCACGGCCGCGGCCGGCCGCCTGGCCTACGTGGCCGCCGGCCCGGGCAGCGCCGGCGACGTCTACCTCGACGGCCGGCGGCTCACCGATCACGCGCTGCCCGACGTGGAGCTGTTCCCGCTCGAACGCCGCGTGTTCACCGCCCCCGACGGCACCCCGGTCGAGGGCTTCCTGCTGCGCGACCCGGCGCTGAAGCAGCCGGGACCGCTCCTGCTCGACGTGCACGGTGGTCCGCACAACGCTTGGGCGCCCGTCTTCGACGGCGTCCACCTCTACCACCAGGTGCTCGCCGCGCGCGGCTGGAGCGTGCTCACGCTCAACCCGCGCGGCAGCGACGGCTACGGCGAGGCCTTCTACACCGCCGCGATCGGCGCGTGGGGCCTGGCCGACGCCGGCGACTTCCTGGCCGCGCTCGACGACCTGGTCGAGGAGGGCGTGGCCGACCCGGACCGGCTGGCCGTCACCGGCTACAGCTACGGCGGCTACATGGCCTGCTGGCTGTCGGCCACCACCGACCGGTTCAGGGCCGCCATCCCCGGCGGCTGCGTCAGCGACCTGACCAGCATGTCGGGCACCTCGGACGCCGGACACCTGCTCAAGACGTTCGAGTGCCGCGGCGACCTGGCGGCGCAGTCGCCGCTCACGCACGTGGCAGGCGTGCGCGCGGCCACCCTCGTCCTGCACGGCGAGCGAGACGACCGCTGCCCCGTCGGGCAGGCCGAGCAGTGGTTCGCCGCGCTGCGCGAGCGCGGGGTGCCTGCCAGGCTCGTGCGCTACCCGGGTGGTTCGCACCTGTTCATCCTCAACGGACGCCCGTCCCACCGGCTCGACTACAACGAAAGGATCGTCGCATGGCTGGAGCAATGGGTGATCGGCTCGCAGAGCTGATCGCCGAATACGACGTCCCCGGCGCCGCTGTCGCCTACCTCCACCAGGGGGAGGTGCACGAGAGCGCGGCCGGTGTCCTCAACCGGCGCACGGGCGCGCAGGTGACGCCCGACTCGCTCTTCCAGATCGGCTCGGTCACCAAGGTGTGGACCGCCACCCAGCTCGCCCTGCTGGCCGAGCAGGGCGCGCTCACCCTCGACACCCCCGTCGCCGAGCTGCTGCCCGCCTTCCGGGTCGGCGACCCCGAGGTGACCGGGACGGTGACCGTCCGTCACCTGCTCAGCCACACCTCGGGCATCGACGGCGACCTGTTCCTCGACACCGGCCGTGGCGACGACTGCATCGAGCGGTACGTCGCCGCCTGCGCCGACCTGGCGCAGAACCATCCGCTCGGCGCCACCCAGTCCTACTGCAACGCGGGGTTCGTCATCGCCGGCCGTGTCGTCGAGCACCTGACGGGCAAGGTGTGGGACCAGGCGCTGCGCGAGCAGATCATCGAACCGCTGGGCCTGACCCACACCTGGACCCTGCCCGAGGACGTGCTGCGCTTCGGCGCCGCCGTCGGTCACGTCGACGGGGAGCCCAGCCCCGTCTGGGGGCTCATGCGCTCCTGCGGCCCGGCCGGGCTGATCACCGCCAGGCCCGCCGACGTCGTCGCCTTCGCCCGCGCCCACCTGGAGGGCGGCCTGCTCAAGGACCCGCGCGCCCTGTGGGAGCCGCAGGTCGCCCTCCCCAACCCGCACACGCTGGGCACGCACTGGGGCATCGGCTGGATCCTCGACGAGTGGGACGGCCGGCGGGTCGTCTCCCACGGCGGCAACACCATCGGCCAGTCGTCGATGCTGTGGATGCTGCCCGACACCGGCACCGTCGTGTGCGCCGTGGCCAACGGCGGGCACAGCGCGGCCTTCTTCCACCACCTGGCCACCGAGCTGTTCCGCGAGCTGGACGGCGTGGCCGTCCCCCCGGTGCTCGGGCCGCCCGAGCAGCCGGTCGAGGTGGACGCCGAGCGGTACGCCGGGGTGTACGAGCGGGTCGGCGCGCGGCTGACGATCACGGTCCGCGACGGCGGCCTGCGGCTGCTGATGGAGTCCACGGGCGCCCTGGCGGACCTGTCGGAGCCGGCCGAGCTCGACCTGCTGCCCGTCGACGACGTCACCTTCGTCGGCCGCCTCCCGGACGACCCGCAGTGGCTGTCGGCGGTCTTCTACGAGCTGGCCGACGGTTCCCCCTACGTTCACATGGGCGTCCGCGCCACTCCCAAGATCGCCTGAGGAGCATCCATGGACCTGCAGCACCGCCTCGACGAGGCCGCGCGCGACCACAACGTCCCCGGAGCCGCCGTCGCCGTGTGGGTGGACGGCCGGCTGATCGAGGCGGCCACCGGCGTCGTCAACCGCGACACGGGCGTGGAGACGACGACCGACAGCCTCTTCCAGGTCGGCTCCACGACCAAGATCTGGACGGCCGCCCTGGTCATGCGCCTGGTCGAGGAGGGCGCGGTGGACCTCGACGCGCCCGTGCGCAAGTACCTGCCGGAGTTCGGCCTGGCCGACGCCGCCGCGGCCGAGACGGTCACGGTCAGGCACCTGCTGACCCACACCGGCGGGTTCGCCGGCGACCTGTTCGAGGACACCGGGCGCGGCGACGACTGCCTCGACCGCTTCGTGAGCTTCCTGCACGGCGCGCCGCAGGTCTACGAGCCGGGCGCGATGTTCTCCTACTGCAACTCGGGGTACGTCGTGCTCGGCGCGCTGGCCGCCAGGTTGGCCGGGGGCACGTGGGAGCGGGCCATGCGCGAGCGGCTGATGAACCCGCTCGGCGTCACGCACGGGGCGCTGCTGGCCGAGGAGGCCGTGCTGTTCCGCGCCTCGGCCGGGCACCTCGGGCCAGGCAACGCGGTCAACCCGAACTGGCAGATGCCGCGCTCGAACGCACCCGCCGGATCCACCCTGTGCCTGGCGCCGCGCGAGCTGGTCCGCTTCGGCCGGATGTTCCTCGACGGCGGCGTCACGGCCGGCGGCACCAGGCTGCTGGAGGAGGAGACGGTCGCGGCGATGACCACCGCCCAGGTGGACGTGCCGGGCGTGCCCGGCCTGCTCGCCGACCGGTGGGGGCTCGGCTTCGAGCTGTTCGACTGGGGCGCTCCCGTCTTCGGCCACGACGGCGGCACCGTCGGGCAGAGCACGTTCTGGCGGATCGTCCCCGGCAGCCGCTTCTCGATCGCGATGAGCTGCAACGGCGGTGACGTGCCCGCCGTCCTCAGCGACCTGGCCTTCCCCCTGGTCCGCGAGCTGGCGGGCGTGACGCCCACCCCGCTGCCGACCGTGCCCGACCGGCCCGCCGCGGTGGACGCCACCCGCTACGCGGGCACCTACCCGGGGCCGGCCGCCGTGCAGGAGGTGGCCGCGGTCGACGGCGGCCTGGAGGTGACCACCATTCCCGGCGAGTTCATGCGCCAGGCGGGCATAGAGCGCACGACCGAGAGGTTCGTCCACCACTCCGACGAGTCCTTCATCGACGTCGAGGCCAAGACGACGATCACCTTCCTGGAGCGGGACGGGCGGATCTTCCTCCACAGCGGCGGCAGGGCGGTGGCACGTGCGTGAGCTGTTCGCGGCCGCCGAGGTCGAGGGATTCCTGCACGCGCGGGAGATCGACGGTGAGCGCGAGGTGTGCCACGGGGCCGACGACCCCGTGGTGCTCGCCTCCGTCTTCAAGATCCCGATCGTCCTGGAGTACGCCAGGCAGGCCGCCGCGGGCCTGATCTCCAGGACCGAGCGGCTGCCGGTGACCATGGAGCACCGCGACGGCGGCATCGGCACCTCCGGCTGCGCCGACGAGATCGAGCTCTCCCTGCGCGACCTGGCCCTGTTCATGATGTCGATGAGCGACAACGCCGCCACCGACGTGCTGCTGGAGAAAGTGGGGGTGGAGCGTGTCAACGCCACCCTCGCCGAGCTCGGGCTGAAGGCCACGCGCCTGGTCGGCGACTGCCGCGTGCTGCTGGGCAGCGTCCTTGCCGAGCTCGGCGCCGGCTCGTTGGAGGAGGCGGCGGCCGCGCCGCCGGAGGTTCTGCGCACGCTGTCGGTGCTCGACCCGGCCAGGACCTCCTCCTCCACCCCCCGCGAGACCACCACGCTGCTGGCCCAGATCTGGCGCGACGAGGCGGGCCCGCCGCAGGCCTGCTCCGAGGTCAGGCAGATCATGGGACGGCAGGTCTGGCCGCACCGGCTGTCGTCGGGCTTCGGCGACGACGTCCGGATCTCCGCCAAGACCGGGACGATCTTCGGCGTCCGCAACGAGGCGGGCGTCGTGGAGTACCCCGACGGGAGGCGCTACGCCGTCGCCGTCTACCTCCGGCCGCGCTCGCTCGGCTACCGCCTGCCCAAGGCGGATGCCGTCATCGGCGCGGTGGCCCGCGAGGCGGTCGACGAGCTACGCGGCTGATGTCAGTTTTCGTCCACTATCGTGAGGAGATGACGACTCGGCCGCGGGCCAGTCTGCGCCGGATCCTCGACGATCTGGGCAGCACGGTGCTCGACGTGGCCGCCTCGCCCGGCGACCTCGACGCCGAGGTCACCGGCGTCCACATCTACGACCCCCTCGACGAGCTGCTGCTGCCCCCGGGCGGCCTGCTGCTCGGCGTGGGGGTCGAAGGCGCCGAGGCGATCTGCGACCTGCTGGAGGGGGCCCGCCCCGGCTCCGGCATCGTGATCAAGCAGCCCGTGGCGGCCGACGAGCGGGTGCGGGCCAAGGTGCTGGAGACCGGCGTCGCCGTGCTCGGCCTCACCCGCGCCGCCTCCTGGTCACAGGTGGCGGCGCTGCTGCGCTCGCTGCTGGCCGAAGGCGATCTGACGGAGTCCGGCCAGCAGCCGCCCGACGATCTGTTCTCCCTGGCCAACGCGCTGTGCGCGCTGCTGGACGCGCCGGTCACCATCGAGGACCGCTCGGCCCGGGTGCTGGCCTTCTCCGGCCGCCAGGAGGAGGCCGACTCCAGCAGGATCGCCACCGTGCTCGGCCGCCAGGTGCCCGAGGTGTACCAGCGCATGCTCGACGAGCAGGGGTGGTTCCGCAAGCTCTACCAGAGCACCGGGCCGATCTTCATCGAACTGTCCGAGGGGCTGCCCCGGGTGGCGATCGCCGTCCGCTCCGGCGACGAGATCCTCGGCTCCATCTGGGCCGCCGTCCGCGAGCCGCTCAGCGAGCAGCGCGAGTGGGCGCTCGTCGACGCCGCCAAGATCGTCGCCCTGCACCTGCTGCGCCAGCGCGTGGGCGCCGACACCCGCCGGCGGCTGCAGGCCGACCTGCTGTCCACCATCCTGGAGGGCGGCAGGGACGCCGCCGAAGCCGCCGGGCGCCTCGGGGTGGCCAGCGAACGGCTGTGCGTGCTGGCCGCGCAGCTCACCGAGACGCGGGCCGACGCCGCCCAGGCCGAGGCCGACCGGCAGCGCTTCTGCGACGCGCTCGCCCTCCACGTCGGCGCCATCCATCCCAGGGCGGCCGCCGCCCTCGTCGGCTCGGTGGCCTACGCGCTCCTGCCGCTGCACGCCAGCGGTGAGGAGGAGGCCAGGGCCGTACGCGTCGCCGAGAGCTTCCTGTCCAGGGTCGGGCCCCGCCACAGCGCCAACATCGGGGTCGGCAGGCTCGCCGCCGACCTGGGCGAGGTGGCCAGATCGCGGGCCGACGCCGACAGGTCGCTGCGCGTGCTGCGCTCCAGGGGCCTCTCAGGACAGGTGGCGGGCTACAGCGACGTGCACTTCGAGTCGCTGCTGCTCCAGCTGGGCGATCTGGCCGCTGCCGAGGAACAGGCCCCGACCGGGCCCTACCACCGGCTGCTGCGCTACGACGCCGAGCACGGCACCGAACTGGCCGCCACCCTCGGCGCCTATCTCGACAGCTTCGGCGACGTCAACGCCGCCGCCGCGGCCGTGCACGTGCACTCCAACACCTTCAGGTACCGCCTGCGCCGCCTGACCGAGATCAGCGGTCTCGATCTCGCCGACGCCGAGGCGCGGCTCGCCGCCATGCTCATGATGCGCATCTTCGGACGGCGGCACTAGAGGAGCAGCCGCTTTCGTCGCCGCGCACGAAGAATCCCGCGAGGCCACAGGGGAGGGTGAGGCCACCCCTCCAGCCGGGAGCTTTGCATGAACGCAACCACCGCGGCGACCGTGCTCGCCCTGACGGGACTGCTGGCCGCCTCCTGCGGCGCGGCGCCGTCCACCCCTGGCACCGGCGGCCTCGCCGACAACGCCACCTTCACCGCCGCCATCCCCGCCGATCCGGGCGCTCTCGACCCCGCGACGGCCATCCTGTCGGTCACCAACGAGGTGCTGAACTACGCCTACGACTCCCTCGTCGGCATGCGGCCCGACGGGACGCTCACCCCCGCCCTGGCCGCGAAGTGGGACGTCAGACCCGAGTCGGTCACCTTCACCCTGCGCAAGGACGTCACCTGCGCCGACGGCTCGCCCGTCACCCCGTCGGTCGTGGCCGAGAACTTCACCCACATCGCCGACCCCGCCACCAAGTCGCCCATCTACGGCGTATTCGTCCCCGCCGGGATGACGGCCAAGGCCGACGACGCGGCCGGGACCGTCACCCTGACCATGCCCCAGTCCTTCTCCTTCATCGTGGAGAGCGCGGCCATGGTGTACATCGTCTGCGGCAAGGGACTGAAGGACCGCTCGCTGCTGGCCAGGCAGACCTCGGGCTCGGGCCCGTTCCAGCTCACCGAGGCCGTCTCCGGCGACCACTACACCCTGTCCCGGCGCCAGGACTACGCCTGGGGCCCGGGCGGCGTCACCGCCAGGACGCCGGGGCTGCCGGCCAAGGTCGTGCTGAAGGTCGTGCCCAACGAGCAGACCGCGGTCAACCTGCTGACGTCGGGCGCGCTGAACGTGGCCGACATCCAGGGGCCCGACAGGCAGCGCGTGGAGGCCGACCGGTCGATCAAGAAGACCGTCCTCGGCGCCGGCACCGGCCAGTTCTTCTACCACCAGGGTGAGGACCGGCCGACCGCGGATCCCGCCGTGCGCAAGGCGCTCACCCAGGGCGTCAACCTGACGGAACTGGCCGCGATCGCCGCCTCGGGCACCGGGCGGAAGGCCACCAGCCTGGTGCTCGAGCCGCGCCCCTGCAAGGGCGACAGCGTCAGCGGGCACGTGCCGGCTCACGACCCCGCGGCCGCGGCCGCCGCCCTCGACGCCGCCGGATGGCGGCCCGGTCCCGACGGCGTCAGGGTCAAGGACGGCAAGCGGCTGGCCCTGCGCTACCTGTACGCCACGACCAGGGGACAGGGGGTGCTCGCCGCGGCCGAATACCTCGCCGCCACCTGGAAGAAGCTGGGCGTCGAGGTACGGCTGAACGGCGTCATCGACACCAAACTCGCCGAATCGCTCAACGTCACCCAGGACTGGGACGTCGTCTGGCTGCCCATCGGCGTGTTCCTGCCGTCGCAGCTGACCGGCTTCCTGAGCGGGCCGAGCGCGCCCAAGGGCGCCAACTTCTCCCACATGAACAACAGCCGCTACAACGAGCTGGTCGCCAAGGCATCGGCCAGGCCTGCCGCCGAGAGCTGCGCCGACTGGCTGGCGGCCGAGTCGGCCCTGTTCGAGGCCGCCGACCTGGTGCCGGTCGTGGAGAACACCGCGGTCATCGCGGCGAAGGGCGCCACCGTGGACATCGTCGGCGGCCTGGTCACGCCCACCTCCATCCGCATGACGAAGGCGGGTTGACCCTTGCTCCTGCCGCGCCTGGTCAGGTTCGCGGCGGCCCTGGCCGCCCTCATGGTCGCCACGTTCGCGATGATCCACCTCATTCCCGGCGACCCCGTCAGGGCCGCCCTCGGGCCCGCCGCGCCCCCCGAGCTGGTCGCCGCCCGCATCGCGGCGCTCGGTCTGGACCAGCCCCTGCCGATGCAGTTCGTCACCTACGTCAAGGGCGTCTTCACCGGCGACCTCGGCACCTCGTTCCTCACGGGGGAGCCGGTGGGCCAGACCATCCTGGAGCGGCTGCCGAACACGCTGACGCTGGCCGTG
The DNA here is from genome assembly GCF_040610675.1 of Nonomuraea sp. NPDC003804. NCBI lineage: Bacteria > Bacillati > Actinomycetota > Actinomycetes > Streptosporangiales > Streptosporangiaceae > Nonomuraea > Nonomuraea sp. NPDC003804. Next base: position 27,189 of record NZ_JBEXMT010000019.1, on the reverse strand, counting down.
CTCGCCACCCTCGTCGCGCTGCTGGTCGCGGTGCCCCTGGGACTGTGGGTGGCGATCCGCACCGAGAACGGCCGCCACCGCGGCGCCGAGCTCGGCTTCACCGCAGGCACCGGCGCCGCGGTGGCCGTCCCCGAGTTCCTCTACTCGATCGCGCTGGTCGTGGTCTTCGCCATCACGCTGGGCTGGTTCCCGCCGGCCGGCAAGGAGGGCGCCCTGTCGTTCGTGCTGCCGATCGCCGCGCTGGCCATCGGGCCCGCCGCGCTGATCGCCCGGCTGGTCCGCGTGGAGACCGCACGCGAGCTCGGCAAGGACTACGTCAGGCTGGCCAGGGCCAAGCGGCTGCCGGCCGCCAGGGTCAACGTCAGGCACGTGCTGCCGAACGCGCTGACGGCGACGCTGACGACGGGCGGCCTGCTGCTCGGCGGGCTCATCGCCGGCAGCGTGCTCGTCGAGTCCGTCTTCGCCTGGCCCGGCCTCGGCATGCGGCTGACCGAGGCGATCACGCAGAAGGACTTCCCCGTCGCCCAGGGCGTGATCCTCGTCTACGGCGCGATCGTGCTCGTCGTCAACCTGGCCGTGGATCTCGCGCTCGGCGCGCTCGACCCCCGCTCGACCATCAAGGAGGGCTGATGCGGACCCCTGCAGGGCTGGCCGGAGCGGCCGTCGTCGCGCTCATGCTGGTGCTGGCCGTCGTCGGGCCGCCGATCTGGGGCGACAGGGCCGAGCTCATCGACCCGGTGGCGGCCCTGTCGGGCGCCTCGGCCGCGCACCCGCTGGGCACCGACAACCTCGGCCGCGACATCCTGGCCAGGGTGCTGGTGGCCACCAGGATGTCGCTGCTGCTGGCCGTGCTGGCCACCGCCATCGGCGCGGCGATCGGCGTGGTGCTCGGCACGCTGCCCTCCGTGCTGCCGCGCCGGCCGGCGCGGCTCGTGACCGCCGCCGTCAACGCCCTGGTGGCCTTCCCCGGGCTGCTGCTGGCCATGTTCACCGCCGTCGTGGCCGGGCTCGGCGCGCGCGGCGCGGTGCTCGGCATCGGCGTCGCCGTCGCCCCCGGCTTCGCCAGGCTGACCCAGACGCTGGCCGCCTCCGTGGCGGCCGCCGACTACGTGGCCGCCGCCAGGCTGCTCGGCGTTTCCAGGACCAGGATCGTCACCAGGCACGTGCTGCCGAACATCGCCGAACCCCTCATCCTCAACCTCACCACCATGATCGGCGGCAGCCTGCTCGGCCTGGCCGGGATGTCCTTCCTCGGGCTCGGCGTGCAGCCGCCCGGCTACGACTGGGGGCGGCTGCTGTTCGACGGCTTCGCCCGGATCTACGTCAACCCCGTCGTGGCGCTCGGTCCCGCGCTGATGGTGGTGCTGGCCGGCGTCGGGTTCAACCTGCTGGGCGAGGCGCTGGCCAGGACCGCGAGCCGCGCGGAGGTCCACCGGGCGGTCCCGGCCGTTCCGCCGCCCCCGGCGGACGAGGACGGGCGGCACGACGACGAGGCGGTGCTGGAGGTCAGGAACCTCACCGTCACCTTCCCCGGCGGCGTCACCCCGGTGCGCGAGGTCTCGCTCACCGTCCGCCCCGGCGAGATCGTCGGCGTTGTGGGGGAGTCGGGCAGCGGCAAGAGCCTGACCGCCTACGCCGTCGGCGGCCTGGTACCCCACCCCGGCGTGGTCGGTGGAGGGCCGGTGCTGCTGTGCGGCCAGGACGTGCACGCGCTGCCCGAGGAGCAGCGCAGGAAGGTGCTCGGCACCCGCCTGGCCATGGTCTTCCAGGACCCCATGGCCTCGCTCAACCCGGCGCTGAAGGTCGGCGGACAGCTGGCCGAGGTGGCCACCGTGCACCAGCGCGCCGGCCGCGCCGACGCCTGGCGCAGGGCCGTCGACCGGCTCGGCCACGTGCGGATCACCGACCCTGAGCGCCGCGCCCGCCAGCACCCGCACGAGTTCTCCGGCGGCATGCGCCAGCGCGCCGTCATCGCCATGGGGCTCATGGGCGCGCCCCGGCTCATCATCGCCGATGAGCCCACCACCGGCCTGGACGTCACCGTGCAGAAGGAGATCCTGCGCCTGCTGCGCGAGGTGACCGAGGAGAGCCAGGCGGGAACGCTGTTCATCTCGCACGACATCGCGGTGGTCGGCGCGCTGTGCGACACGGTCGTCGTCATGTACGCCGGTCGGGTGGTCGAGGAACTGCCCGCCGACCGGCTCGCCGCCGCCGCCCACCCCTACACCAGGGCGCTGGTCGCCTCGGTGCCCGACATGACCACCGACAGGTCGCTCCCGCTGGCCAGCATCCCCGGCCGCCAGCCGGGGCCGGCCGAGGTCGGCGAGGGCTGCGCGTTCGCGGGCAGGTGCCCGCTGGCCACCAGCCGCTGCGTGGCCGAGCGTCCGCCACTGGAAGAGCATGGCAAGGCGCACCGTGTCGCCTGCTGGGAGGTTTCGTGATCATCAACGGCCTGACGGTCAGGTTCGGCGCGTTCACCGCCGTGGACGACGTCTCGCTGGAGATCCCGCCAGGGCGCGTCGTCGGCCTGGTGGGCGAGTCGGGCTCGGGCAAGTCGACGCTGGCCAGAGCGGTGAGCGGGCTGGTGCCGTACACGGGGGTGATCGAGGACGGCGGCGGGGTGCAGATGGTCTTCCAGGACCCCTACGCCTCGCTGAACCCGCGGATGACGGTGGGCGCGTCGGTGGCCGAGGGCCTGCGCAGGCCCGACGCCCAGGAGGTCGAACGGCTGCTCGCCCTGGTGTCGCTGCCGGCGCAGACGGCCGCCCGCTATCCGCGCGAGCTGTCGGGCGGCCAGCGCCAGCGCGTCGCGATCGCCAGGGCGCTCGGCGCCGCGCCCCGCCTGCTGGTCGCCGACGAGATCACCTCGGCGCTGGACGTGTCGGTGCAGGGCGCCGTGCTGAACCTGGTGCGCTCGCTGCGCGCCGAGCTCGGCCTGTCCATGCTGTTCATCTCGCACAACCTGGCGGTGGTCCGCTACGTCGCCGACGACATCGCCGTCATGCGTCACGGCAGGCTGGTCGAGTACGGGCCCGCCGACCAGGTGGTGGAGGCGCCCGCGCACGACTACACCCGCGCCCTGCTGGCGGCCGTGCCGCGCCTGCCCACCACCTGAGCACCGGCGCCCGGCCGCCTCACCCGGCGAACCGCCTTCCGTGGCGGGCCGCCACGGGGCGGGACGCCTCACTCGGCGGGGTGGCGCGGCGACAGCCAGCGGATCCACGCCGGACGGGAGAGCGCTCCCGTCCGCTGGTCCGCGGCCGGCGGCGTCGGCACGACGACCACCGGACAGCGGGCGTGGCCGGTGCAGTAGCGGCGGGTGGACGGCATCAGCAGCCGGTCCAGCCCGCTCCGGTGCCCCCTGCCCACGACCAGCAGGTCGATCGGCCTGGCCAGCTCCACGAGCAGGGGGCCGGGCTCGCCGAGCCTGGCGACGGCGAGCGTGTTGATGTCGGGCGGGGCGCCGCCCGTCATGTCGTCGAACAGGGTCTGGATCAGCTCGACGCTCCTGGCCTCCTCCATCTGCCTGACGGTATGCGTGTACGGCAGCGCCTCAGGGAAGGGATGCACGGGCGCCCTGCTGACATGGACGGCGACCAGCGCCATCCCCCGCAGCCTGGCGGCCTCCACCGCCCAGAGCAGTGCCCAGCGAGAGGCGGGTGTGTCGTCGACCCCGACGACCACGCGCGGTCCTTCGGATAGCATCGCGTCCTCCTCAACAGAGGTACGCGTCCCATACTGCGCCCCTCAGGGCCGCTCCACCACGTAATGGGATTTCATATGGAAACCTGTTACCCGGGCGCCGTCCTCCAGCAGCCCCCCCAGCACCTCGCGCACCGCGTGCCGCCAGGCCTTCGCGGTGCCGGGATCCCGCCTGCGAAGCGCCTCCACGTCGGCGGGCACCGCGACCAGCAGCACCTTCGCGTCCGTGTCGCCCGCGACGGGCCTGCCGTCCTCCTCCTTCAGGGCCACGCCCGCCCCCTCCACCGTGCACGGCACCGGCGGCTCGGCCAGCCGCCACACCGCCAGCAGCCGGTCGGACTCGTCGCCCCTGTTGACGGCGTCCTGCATGACGCCGTAGAAGCCCGGCAGGTACTCCTCGGGCCTGGCGCCCAGCTTGGCCAGGTTGAAGTGCGCGTTGCGGCGGACCAGCGGGTCGTAGGTCCAGGTGACGCGGTTGATGCCGCGCGCCAGCGCCCACGCGCGCTGGTGCTGCTTGAGCGCGAAGCCGACGCCCCGGCCGGTGACCGCGCCGGTGATGTGGGAGTGGAGCGCCCCGCCTTCGGCGAAGAAGGCGACGGAGGCGCCCACCATCCGCGTGCCCTCGTAGGCGCCGGCGACGTAGTTGCCCGCGTGCGCCAGGGCGCGCATCAGCTCCGGGTTGATCGGCTGGTTGCTCTGCTCGAAGCCCCAGATGCCGGTGAAGACCGCGAAGGCCTCCCCGAACTCCTCGAGGCTGTGCAACTCCCTGATCTCGGTCATCGCAGCGCCTCGCCGAGGAGCCGGTGCACGTTGCCGCCGAGGATCTTGAGGATGTCCTTCTCCGGCACGCCCCTGCGGGTCAGGGCCTCGGTGACCAGTGGCAGGCCGCGCGGGCCGTCCAGCCCCGGCAGGGTGGCCAGGGGGTCGATCTCGCCGTAACCGAGCTCCTCGCAGCAGGGCGGGGTGGTGTCCATGAGGACCTCGCGGACGAAGTCGGGACCCAGACCGACGTGGTCGACGCCGGCGACGGCGGCGATGTGCTCGATGTGGTCGACGAGCCGGTCGAGGGTGTGGCCGGCCGGGTCGTCGGCCAGGAACGCGGGGACGAAGTTGACGCAGACCACACCGCCGGTCGCGGCGACCCCTCTCAGCTGGTCGTCGGTCAGGTTGCGGTGGTGGTCGCGCAGGGCGCGGGCCGAGGAGTGGGTGGCCATGAGCGGCCTGGTGGCCAGCTCCAGCACGTGCGCGACGCCTGAGGCGCCCAGGTGGGAGATGTCGAAGACGATGCCGAGCCGTTCCATCTCCTTCAGCGCGGCGACGCCGTGGGAGGTGAGGCCGCTGCCGGTGGCGTCCTCGCCGCTGCCGTCGGCCAGCGGGGTGCGGCCCCAGTGGGCGATGGAGGCGATCCGTACGCCGAGCCGGTACACGGTGGAGATCAGCTCCACGTCGGCGTCGAGGCCCGGCATGCTCTCCATGGCCAGCACCAGCGCGATCCTGCCGTCGTCGAGGGCGGCGTCGATCTGGGCCGCGTCGGTGCAGAGCGCGACGGCGTCGGCGTTGCCCTCGGCGACGACGTGCGCGCACTCGATCATGCGGAGCGTCTCGCGCAGCGCGCCCTCAGGGCGGAAGGCGTCGTCGATGAAGACGGGCAGCACCTGGAGGTTGACCCCGCCCTCCCGCAACTGGGGCAGCCACCGGTCGCGGAAGAAGCCCGCCCAGCGCTGCGGCGGGCGGGCGGCGACGGCCATGAGCAGGTCGTTATGCGTGTCCGCGACGAGGGCGCGGTGGTGGAGATCGAACGGCATGCCGTGACGGTATGCCAAGGGGCGGCCGGAGGAACTCGTCGGGAATCATCAAGACGTGGGGGTCGGTTCGTCCGGCAGCCCAACCGGCCTCAGCCGAGGCCGATCCACTCCGTGGCCGTGGTGACCTCCTCCAGGATGTCCTTGATCGGCTCGACGCCGAGACCGGGGCCGGACGGCACGTCGAGGTGACCGCCGTCCAGCTCGAAGGGCTCGGTGATGTCGGTGGCGTAGTAGCGGCGCGAGGCGGAGGTGTCGCCGGGCAGGGTGAAGCCTGGCAGGGCGGCGAGGGCCACGTTCGCGGCCCGGCCGAGGCCCGTCTCCAGCATGCCGCCGCACCAGACCGCGATCCCGTGCGCCCTGCACAGGTCGTGGATGCGCCGCGCCTCCAGGTAGCCGCCGATCCGGCCGGGCTTGATGTTGATGATCGAGCAGGCCTTGAGCGAGATGGCCGCGGCGGCGTGCTCGGCCGACTCGATCGACTCGTCGAGGCAGATGGGCGTGCGCAGCCGCTTGGCCAGCTCGGCGTGCTGCACCAGGTCGTCGTTGGCCAGCGGCTGCTCGATCAGCAGCAGCCCGAAGTCGTCCAGCCTGGCCAGCTGCTGGGCGTCGACGAGGGTGTAGGCGGCGTTCGCGTCGACCTGCAGGAGCACGTCGTCGCCGAACCGCTCCCTGACCGCGCGCACCGGCGCGACGTCCCAGCCCGGCTCGATCTTCAGCTTGATCCGGACGTAGCCCTCGTCGAGGTAGCCCTCCACCGCGTCGAGCAGCTGCGGGATGGAGTCCATGATGCCGACCGACACCCCGCAGGGGACCCGGTCCCTCGCCGAGCCCAGGAAGTGGCCGAACGACTCGCCCGACGCCCTCAGCTGCGCGTCGAGCACGGCCGTCTCCAGCGCCGCCTTGGCCATGCGGTGGCCCTTGATCGGCTCCATGGCCCTGCCGACGCCGTACGCGTCCAGGTCGTCCGGCAGCAGGGGCAGCAGGAAGCGCCGGATCACCTCCGCCGCGCCCTCCACGTACTCGGAGGAGTAGAGCGGTTCCGACATCGCCACGCACTCGCCCCATCCCTCGGCGTCCGGCGTGACCACTCTGACCAGGAGCACGTCGCGGGAGGTCTCGGTGCCGAAGGAGGTGCGGAACGGCGCGACCAACGGCATGGCGATCCGGCGTAGTTCCACTCCGGTGATCTTCATTGTCTCTCCACTTCGTCGCAGGGCTCCGTCCGACGCTAGGCCACGACGACCCTCCACCGATTCGTCCGGCAAGCCGGAAAATCAGGCGTCGCTTCGTCTCCTACCCCAAGGCGTCGCCCGGGCGCGGCGGGCCCGCACCGCGAAATCACCAAGTCTGGACGAAACTCCGCCTTACCACTTGACCCTGGTCGGGAATCATCCCGGCATGCCCACAGTGCGCTTCAGCGTTCACACAGCAGGGGAGACGGGCCTGGGAAAGACGTCCGTCCTGGTGGCCGGCGAGCAGCAGGCGCTGCTCGTCGACGGCCAGTTCACCCTCGCCGAGCAGCACCGCGTCCTCGCCGACGTCATCGACAGCGGCAAGCACCTGTCCACCGTCTTCGTCAGCGCCGCCGACCCGGACTATTATTTCGGCCTCCAGGTGGTCAGGCAGGTCTTCCCCCGGGTGCGCGTCCTGGCCACCCCCGACACCGTCGAGCGCATCGAGGCGACCTGGCGGTCCAAGCTGGAGATCTGGAAGCAACTGGGCGGCAACCTCGCCACCGACGTGGTCATCCCCGAGCCGCTCCTCGGCGGCCACCTGGAGCTCGAGGAGCACGTCTTCGAGGTGCGGGCGGGCGATCCGGCCGTCGAGTGGCGCACCGGTTACCTGTGGAACGCCGAGCGGCGCGCCGTCCTCGGCGGCGCCGCCCTGTTCAGCGGCGTCCACCCGTGGACCGCCGACACCCCCACGCCGGAGGAGCGCGAGGGCTGGCGGCGGGCGCTCGACGAGATGAGCGCGCTCGAGCCGGAGTACGTCGTGGCCGGCCACCGCGCGTCGGGCGGGCCCTTCGACGCCTCCGTCATCCGTTTCACCCACGACTACCTCGTGGCGTTCGAGACGGAACTGCGCGACGCCAGCCGCCGCGACGACCGGGCCAGGGCCCTGCGCAGGTCCATGACCAGGCGCTATCCCGGGCTCGGCGGGCTGGTCAACCTGGAGCTCGGCGCCAAGGTGGCCACGGGGGAGATGTCCTGGAGCTGACCGTACGGCTGCCGCCACCGCGTGAGGACCACACATGAGAACCACCTAATGTCTTAACAAATGTTTGACACCTCGGCGGGAGAGTCGATAGAAAAAGCTGATCCCATCGAGTCAAGGAGCACGCCCATGCGCCTCGGCGTCATCGGTCTCGGCCTCATCGCCCAAGCCGTGCACCTGCAGAACCTGCGGGCGCTCCGCGAGAAGTACCAGGTGACGCACGTCTGCGACCTGTCGCCCACGCTGGCGGCGCAGATCGCGGCCGAGCACGGCGGCCCGGTGCGGCACTCCACCGACGCGGCGGACGTGCTGGCCGACCCCGAGGTCGACGCGGTCCTGCTGCTCACCCCTGGCACCCACGCCGACCTGACCCGCAGGGCGCTGGAGGCGGGCAAGCACGTGCTCGCCGAGAAGCCGTTCGCGCACACCGTGGCCGAGTGCGTCGAGCTCGGCTCCATGGCCGCCGCCAAGGGGCTGGTGCTGCAGGTGGCGTACATGAAGATGTACGACCCGATCATGGCGAGGGCCAGGGCGGAGCTGTCGCGCCTCGGGGCGATCCGGCTCGTGCGGGTCACCGTCCTCCACCCCGCCGACCGGCCGCAGTACTCCCACCAGCGCTTCCTGCGCCATTCCGACGCGGTGGTCCCCGCCGACGGTCACGAGCGGCGCAAGGCCGTCGAGGCCGTCGGCGACCTGGGCGAGCCGTACCTGTCGATCTACGCCGACGTGCTGCAGGGCTCGGTCGTGCACGAGCTGTCGGTGCTGCGCGCCCTGTTCGGCGAGCAGCCGCTGACGATCGCGCACGCCCAGGCCGCCGGGCTCGAGCCGGGCGTGAAGCTGAAGGAGCCGCCGCAGCTGCAGGCGCTCGGCACGTTCGGCGCGGCCCAGCTGTCGCTGTCGTGGAACTGGCTGCCCGACTATCCCGACTACGGCGAGGAGATCGCCGTCTTCGGGTCCGCCGGACGCCTCTACCTGAACATGCCAGGCCCCTACCTGCGCGACGCCCGCGCCTCGCTGGTGGTGCAGACCGCCCAGGACGGCGAGCGGGCCACCACCGAGTTCCGCTCCGACCACCGCACCGGCTTCCTGCACGAGCTGCTCGCCTTCCACGCCTCCGTCACCGAGGGCGCGCCCGTCCTGTCCACCGCCGCGGGCGCCGCCTACGACACCGCGGCCCTCCAGCAGATCGCCAGGAGCCTCGCATGAACAAGATCGCCTCCGCGCCCTGCAGCTACGGCGTGCACAGCGGACACGGCATCGGCATGAAGCCGGTCGAGCTGCTGGAGGCCATGGCCGCCGCCGGGTACACGGGCAGCGAGCTCGGCCCGCCCGGCTTCTTCGGCTCACCCGAGGAGACCGCCCGCGCGTTCGCCGACAACGGGCTGGCCGTCGTGGGCGCCTACGTCCCGCTGAAGCTGTCGGCGCCGCACGAGGTCCCGGACGCCGACCTGGCGGCGATGCGCCACACGCTGGAGGAGCTGGCCGCCTCCGGCAACCCCGACGTGGTGGCCGTGCTGGCCGACGACGGCGACGAGGCGCTGCGCGCCGACCCGTGGCGTAGCGGCGGCCGGTGGGACGCCGCCGCCTGGCGCCGCGCGGCCGACCGCGTCGCCGCCGCCTGCGAGCTGGTCACCTCGTACGGCGTGCGGCCCGTCTTCCACCCGCACTACGCCACCTACGTCGAGCGGGCCGACGAGATCGACACGCTCATGGAGCTGACCGACGTGGCGCTCTGCCTCGACAGCGGCCACTTCGCGCTGGGCGGCGCCGAACCGGCCGCATACGCCCGCAAGTACGCCGACCGGGTGCACCACGTCCACGTCAAGGACGTCCGCCACGCGGTCGTCGCGGACGCCGAGGCCAGGGGCGAGGCGCGCCTGGACGCGTGGTGGGGCGAGGTCGCCAGCCCCCTCGGCCGCGGCGACGTCGCCCTCGAACCCTTCCTCGCCCAGCTGAGGGCCGACGGGTACGCCGGCTGGTACGTCATCGAGCAGGACAGCCCCCCTGTCACCCCCGACACGTGGGCCGCCACCCTCGCCGACCAGCGGCACAACCTCACCTGGCTGGCCGAACGCCGGTAGGCGCCCGCCCCGCCGGGCCGATGCCGCCGGGAAGGCCCTCACGAACCAGGACAGGCTCGCGGCGCCCTCCCGGCGAGACCACGGCGCGCCGCCCGTCCGCCCGGCCGGGCGGCGGGTCAGGCGTCGAGCACGTGGAGGGCGGGGGAGCTGGAGCTGAGCAGGACGGGGCCGCCGGCGGCGCAGGCGACCGTGTCGGCCACCCGGGCGCCGAACAGCCCCGTCAGGTGGATGGCCGGGGCGACGCACAACGTCATCCCGTCGGCCAGCGGCTCGGGGTCGGCCAGCGACGGGCCCTCCTGGTGCCCCCAGCCGACGCCCCTGCCGCTCACGTCGGCGAACCCGCCGTAGCCGCTGTCCTCGATCACCTGGCGGGCGCGGGCGGCGACCTGCTCGGCCGGGACGCCGGGCCGTACCGCGTCGAGGGCGGCGGCGCGCGCGGCGAGCACGACCGACAGCATCGCCTCGAAGTCCTCGGGCGGCTCGGCGACCGCGAAGGCCCTGGCCACCTCCGCGCACAGGCCGTCCCACCTGCCGCACACCGAGACCTGCAGCGCGTCACCCGGGTTGATGACCCGGTCGGTGGGCCGGTGGTCCCTGGCCGCGGTGTGCTCGCCGGCGCCCACGCGTACTGACAGGATCTCCTCGCAGCCCGACTCGATCAGCAGCATCCGCAGCCGGCGCGCCATCTCCCGCTCGGTCGCCCCGAACCAGGCCAGCTCCCGCGCCGCCGTCACGACCGCGTCGGCGGCCGCGGCGGCCCTGGCCACGGCCTCGACCTCCTCCGCCGACTTGCGCAGCCGCAGGTCGCGCAGGACGGCGGAGGCCGGGACGATCTCGGCGTCGATCCGCATGCCGAACAGCTCGGCCACCCGCATCTCGTCGTCCACCCCCACCCGGCGGGCCCCGCGCGGGATGCACGGCACCGGGTCGCCGGTCTCGACGGGCGGCCCGTCGAGGGTGACGACGAGGAACCCCTCGCCGGCGCCGCCGAGGAAACGGAAGTCGGGGGAGGGACGCAGCACCAGCGCGTCCACCCCGGCCCCGGACATCGCCTGCCTGACCAGCTCCTCCCTCATCGCTCGGGGGCGTGCAGCCAGCAGGCGACGGGACCGAAGTCAGGCTCCTTCACCCGGCACACGTCCATGGCGAGGGGGCAGCGGGGGTGGAAGCGGCAGCCGGGCGGCGGGTCGGCGGGGTCGGGGACGTCGCCGGACAGCTCCGCCGGCAGCACGCCGAGCCCGTCGGGCTGGGGGATGGCGGCCAGCAACGCCCGCGTGTAGGGGTGGCGGGGGTCGGCCCACACCTCCTCGGTACGGCCCACCTCGACGATCTTCCCCAGGTACATCACCGCGATCCGGTCGGCGATCAGCCGTACCACCGACAGGTCGTGGCTGATGAACAGCAGGCCCGCGCCCGAGTCGACGGCCAGGTCCCGCATCAGCCTGGCCACCTGCGCCTGGGCCGAGGCGTCCAGGGCGGAGATCGGCTCGTCGCCGATCAGCAGCCGCGGCCTGGCCGCCAGCGCCCTCGCGATGGCGATGCGCTGCCGCTGGCCGCCGGAGAACTCGTGCGGGTGCCGGCCGGCGAACTCGCGCGGCAGGCCCACCCGCTCCAGCAGGTCGGCAGGGGCCGCGGTGGTGTCGCCCGCGGTCCGCAGGCCGTCGGCGATCTGGTCGCCGACGCGGCGGCGCGGGTTCAGCGACGCGTAGGGGTCCTGGAAGACCATCTGGATCTCGGTCAGCGCCCGCCTGCGCAGGCCCAGCGGGGTGACCTGGCGCCCGCCGAAGGTGATCTCGCCCTCGGCCGCCTGGTGCAGCCCGCAGACGGCTCTGGCGAGCGTCGACTTGCCGCAGCCCGACTCGCCCACCAGGCCCACCACCTCGCCGGGGGAGACGGTCAGGCTCGCGCCCGCCACCGCCCGCACGACGGGCCGTCCGGGGGAGCGGTGCTCCACCACCAGGTCGCGGATGTCCAGCGTCGTCATGAGCTCTCCCCGTCGGCTCGGCGCTCTTGCTGTGCGGGCCGCTCGGCGGGGCCGGCCGCGAGAGGCGCGGGCGCGTCCGGCAGCGAGTCGAGAAGCGCGCGGGTGTAGGGGTGGGCGGGCTCGCGCAGGACCCGCGTGCGCGGGCCCGTCTCGACGACCAGGCCGTCCTTCATCACGCTCACCTGGTCGGCCACCGCCGACATCACCCCGAGGTCGTGCGTGACCAACAGGACGGCCAGGCCCAGGTCGTCGCAGAGCCCGCGCAGCAGCCGCAGGATGCCCGCCTGCACCGTCACGTCCAGCGCGGTCGTCGGCTCGTCGGCGATCAGCACCTTGGGCGAGCAGGCCAACGCGATGGCGATCGCGATGCGCTGCCGCATCCCGCCGGAGAACTGGTGCGGGTAGCGCTCGAACGCCTCGCCGGGGCCGGGGATGCGCACCTTGCCCAGCAGTTCCACCGCCCGCGCGCGGGCCTCGGCCCGGCCGAGCCCGAGATGGTGGCGCATGTGCTCGGTCAGCTGCCTGCCCACGGTCAGCATCGGGTGCAGGCTGGTCGCGGGGTCCTGGAAGACCATGGCGACCTGGCCGCCGCGCACCTTGTTCAGCTCCTTGGCCGGCAGACCGAGCAGGTCCCTGCCCTCCAGCGCGATCGTGCCGGTGGCGCGCGCGCCGTGCGGCAGCAGCCCGAGGACGGCCAGACCGGTCATGGTCTTGCCGGAGCCGCTCTCGCCCGCCAGGCCGTGCACCTGACCTTCGCGGAGCGAGAGGTCGACGCCGCCGAGGACGGTCCTGCCGCCGATGGTGACCTTGAGGTCGGTGATGTCCAGCATCAGAGGGCACGCTCCTTGATGGCGCGGGCCGTACGCGGGTCGAGGGCGTCGCGCAGCGTGTCGCCGAGGAAGTTGAAGGCCAGCACGACGGTCAGGATCGCCAGGCCGGGGAAGGTGGCCACCCACCAGCTGTCGAAGACCTCCACGCCGCCGGCGACCATCGCGCCCCATTCGGGGGACGGCGGCTTGGCGCCCAGGCCGAGGAAGGACAGGCCCGACAGCAGCAGCAGCGCGGTGCCGATGTCGAGGGTGGCCAGGACGAGGACCGGCCCGGTGACGTTCGGCAGCACGTCCACGCGTAGCGAGCGCCAGACCGAGAAGCCGAGCAGCCGCCCGCTCAGCACGAACTCCCGCTCCCGCACGCCGAGCACCAGCCCGCGGGTGACGCGGGCGTAGGCGGGCCAGGCCACCACCAGGACGGCGAGCACCGCGTTGCCCAGGCTCGCGCCGAGCGCCGCGGCCACCACCATGGCCAGGATGACCGTGGGGAAGGCGAACACCAGGTCGGCCACCCGCATGATGGTCTCGTCCACCCAGCGGCCGAAGTATCCCGCGCAGGCGCCGAGCAGCCCGCCGACCAGCACCGACAACACCACCAGCAGCAGCGTCAGCGGGATCGACACGCGCGCGCCGTACAGGACCCTGCTGAGGATGTCGCGGCCGAGCTGGTCGGTGCCGAACCAGTGGCCAGGGCCTGGCGCGGCCAGGCGGGGCAGGTCCTGTGCGAGCGGGTCGTGCGGGGCCAGCCACGGGGCGGCCAGCGCGATGACCAGCCAGGCGAGCGCGACGGCCCCGCCGATGATGGCCAGGGGCTGCCGCCAGGCTTCGGGGAGTCGTCGTCTCACTGCAGTCTCACTCGGGGGTCGATGACGCCGTACAGCACGTCCACGATCAGGTTGATCACCAGGTAGACGCCGCCGACCACGAGGCCCACGCCCATGACGGCGGGCAGGTCGAGGGTGGTGGCGCTCTTGTAGGCGTACTGCCCGACGCCCGGCCAGGCGAAGATCGCCTCGACCAGCACCGTGCCGGACAGCAGGCTGCCGAAGGCGAGCCCGGCCACTGTGATGATCGGCACGAGCGCCGAGCGCAGCACGTACCTGAACAGGATCACCCGGCCCGGCAGGCCCTTGGCCCTGGCCGCCCTGACGTAGTCCTGACCCAGCACCTCCAGCACCGCGCTCCTGGTGAAGCGGGTGAGCAGGCCGATGGTGTAGAGGGCGAGCACCAGCGCGGGGGTCAGCAGGTGACCGACGGCGCTGGCGAAGACGTCCCACTGCCCGGCGAGGGCCGAGTCGACGGTCGCCAGGCCCGTCACGGGCGGCGGCGCGGTCAGGCCGGGGTCGATGCGCCCGCTGCCCGGGGTCAGCTGGAGGCGGTAGAAGAAGACGTAGAAGGCCACCAGGGCCAGCCAGAACGTCGGCACCGAGATGCCGATCAGGCTCAGCACGCGCAGCAAGTGGTCCGACAGCCGGTCCCTGCGCAGCGCCGCCACGACGCCGAAGGCCACTCCCAGCACCAGCGAGACCAGGATCGCCGCGCCCGCCAGCTCGAGGGTGGCCGGGACGGTCTCGGCGAGGTCCTGGCTGACCGGCCGGTGGCTCTGCTGGCTGGTGCCGAGGTCGCCGCTCAGCAGGCCCCCTAGGTGCAGGAGGTACTGCTGGGGCAGCGGCTTGTCCAGGCCGTGCTCCTGTCGCCACTGGGCGACGATCGCGGGATCGCCGAGGGCGCGCTGGCCCAGGTTGGCGGCGGCGGGGTCGCCGGGCACCAGGTTCGTCAGGACGAAGGTGACCAGCGTGATGCCCCACGCCAGCAGGATCGCGATGAGCACCCGGCGCAGCAGGAAGCGCGCCAGCGGGTGCCTTCGGGTGCGCGCCCCGCCCGCACGGGGGGCGGGCGCCTTGCCGGGGGAGCCCCCGGCCGCCGCCCCCGCGGCGGGGGGAGCGGCCGAGGTGTCCTCGGGGACGGTCATCGCGGCCTACTTGGCGCCGAGGTCGGCCACGTCGACCGTCCAGACCGGGTGGTACTCCAGGCCGGTCACCGACGCCGCGGTCACGATGTTCTGGCTCGGCTGGATGAGCGGGACGAACGGCCCGGCCTCGTTCAGCTTGTTCTGGACCTCGGCGTACGCCGCCTTGCGCGCGTCGTCGCCGATCGTGGTGGCCGCCTTGTCGCCGGCCGCCGAGACGTCCTTGGCCGCCCCGTCCTTCCAGCCGGCGCGCAGGCCGACGAGCTTGCCGGGCAGGAAGGCCAGGTAGTCGCTGGGGTCGGGGTAGTCAGGTCCCCAGTACCACAGGCCCAGCTCCTCCTTGCCGTTGCGGTAGTTGTCCAGCGCGGTGGTGACGGGCGCGGGCGCGAGGTCGACGGTGATGCCGACCTCCTTGAGGTTGGCCTGGATGCGCTCGGCCAGCGGCTGGAACGACAGGCCGTTGACGGTCAGCTCGCTCGGGTACTCGAGCTTCACCGTCGGGTTGGACAGCCCGCTGGCCGCCAGCGCCGCCTTGGCGCCCTCGACGTCGCGCTTGGCCGCCTGGTCGGCCGGCAGCGCGCCGAGCAGCTGCGAGGGGATGATGCCCGGCGCCTGCGTCGAGCCCTCACCGGCCAGCTCCAGCAGCCCGGCGTAGTCGATGCCCTTGCGCAGGGCCTCGACGAACTTGGCGTTCGGCGTGGTCTTGCTGATCGCCGAGTCCTGGTTGGCCAGCAGGAAGATGACGTTCGCCGAGGCGGTCTTCTTCACCTGCAGCGTCGCGGGCATGCCGGTCACCTGGTCACCGGACAGGTTGAGCGCCACCTGGCTGTCGCCGCGCTGGACGTTCAGCTTCTGCGTGGCCGCCTCGACGTTGCGGATGACCACCCGGTCGTAGGCGGGCTTGGTCCCGTAGTACTTCGGGTTGGCCTTGAGCACCACCTGGCTGGTCAGGTTGAACGACTCGATCACGTACGGGCCGGAGCCGGCCGAGGCCGAGTTGAGGTACTGCTCGGCCTTGTCGGAGGCGTCGGTGGTGGCCCCGTGCTCCTTGGCGACCTTGCTGTTGATCACACCGAGGGCGGGGTTGGGCAGGATGTACGGCAGGGCCGGGTTCGGCGCCTTCGAGGTCAGCGTGACGGTGGTGGCGTCGGTCTTGGCCACCTCGACCCCGTCGAGCAGGAACGAGGGGGTGCCCTTCATGTCGCGCACCCTGGTCAGCGAGAACACCACGTCGTCGGCCGTCACGGGGGAGCCGTCGGCGAACGTGGCGCCCTGCCTGAGCTTGAGGGTCAGCGCCTTGCCGTCCTCGGACAGCTCGTAGGACTCGGCCAGGCCGGGCACCGGCTTGGTCACGTCGGAGCCGTCGAAGCTGAGCAGCGTCTCGTAGACGGCCTTGCCGACGATGAGCCCGGTCGGCTCGTAGGTGCGGCCCGGGTCGGCGGTCTTCAGGTCGAAGGACGTGTCGATGACGAGGGACTTGGCGCCGGACTGCGGGGCTGCCGACGACTTGACGCCGCCGGCGGAGCAGGCGGCGAGCGCGAGAGCACCGACGACCAGCAGTGCTGCCGTCTGAGAGCGGGTCGCCATGGGGGTGTCCTCCGAAGCTGGACGGTTGGTTGGGATTGGTCGAGGATTGTGCGGCAGAATGTCCAGCTCACGTCACATGAGTGAGACGGTACTGAAGAAATTGGCTACACAATGAGTGAAATGTCTGGGAATAGCGGGAGGCTCGGGGATCCGACTGGACGGATCGGTATCGGGCTTGATCTCGACGCCACCCACATGAAGATCCTCGAGGTCCTGCGGGAGAACGGCCGGATCTCCGTCGCCGCGCTGGCCGAACGGGTGGGCATCTCGCGGGCCAACGCCTACACCCGCTTCGAGGCGCTGCGCGCCGACGGCGCCATCAAACGCTTCACCGCCGAGATCGACCACGTGCGCGCCGGGCTCGGCATCACGGCGCTGGTCTTCGTCACCGTGCGGCAGCAGATGTGGAAGCAGTTCCGCGCCGAGCTGGCGCGGATGCCGGAGGTCGAGTACTGCGCGATCACCACCGGGCAGCACGACGCGATGATCCAGGTGCGGGTCGCCGACGTGGCCGAGGTGCACCGGCTGGTGACCGAGCGGATGGCCAACATCCCGGCGGTGAAGGCGACCGAGACGGTCTTCATCCTCGACGAGGTGCTCAGGCGGCCCTACGTGCTGCCCACCGATCGCGAAGGCGCGGGCCGGACCGGCAGGAGGACCGCGCCCGAGCCCGCGGACGTGCCGCTGGGCAAGATGCGCTTCGTCGGCGCGGCCGAGGGCCGCGCCGCGCTCAGGAAGGACGGCTGACCCGGGCCAGCTGCTCGTTCATGATGAGGAAGGCGCCCAGGCCGTGGAAATCGTTGACCGGCCGCGCCCTGCCGTAGTAGTAGCCGGTGACGTCGTCGACGTTGGTGCCCTCACCGATGTCGAGGATCGTCGTCCGGCCGTCCGCGCCGAGCGACACCTTCGCCAGCACCCCCTGGTAGCCGCGGGCGGCGACGGCCGCGTAGGAGGCGTCGACGTGGCCGCGCTCGACCGCTCGCGAGATCGTGTAGGTGTACATCGCCGAGCAGGAGGTCTCCGTCCAGTTGGCCGGGTCCCCCGGCTCGGTGACCACCTGGAACCACCTGCCGGTGGCGGGGTCCTGCCAGTGCGCGTAGGCCTGGACGATCGAGCGCAGGATGTCGACCAGGGCGGCCCGGCGGGGATGGTCGGCCGGCATGATCTCCAGCAGCTCGGTGGTCGCCATGCCGTACCAGCCGATGGCCCGGCACCAGGACAGGCCGTTGGTGTTGCCGAGCGACGGGTTCACCCACGAGGCGGTGAGCCCGCCGGGCTCGTCGTAGGCGTGGTAGAGCAGCCCGCCGGGGCGCCTGAGATGGCTGAAGTAGACCTCGAGCTGCCTGGCGGGTTCGTCGCGGGTGAAGGAGTCGGCGGCGACCCATGCCCCGTAACGGGCCACGAACGGGTTGACCATGAAGACGCCGTCCGCCCACAGCTGGCCCTGGCGCGAGTCGGAGGTGGCGTGCCACCACCCGCCGTCGCTCGTCCTCGGATAGGTGTTCAGCCGGTTCCTGATCTTGGCGGCGGCGGTCCGGTAGCGGGCCTGGCCGGTCTCCCGGTAGAGGGCCAGCAGGATGTTGCCCGACTGCATGCTGTCGAGGTTGTCGAAGCTCTGCCCGATGCCGCCCGAGGCGTCGACGAACCGGTCCGCCCAGTCCTTGATGTAGGCCAGGTGGCGCGGGTCCCGCGTACGCTGCCACACCAGGTACTGGCCCCACAGGTACAGGCCGCGCGTGTAGCTCCAGCCGCCCAGCGTGGCGGGCGTGTGGCGGGCCATCGTCGACTCGACGACCTCGCGCGACCAGTCGACGGGCTCGACCCGCAGCGAGTCGAGGTTCGGCCCGCCGGCCGCGGCAGCGGCGGTGGCCTTGACGGTGTTGGCGCCGGCCTCGAGCCTGGCGCCGACGACCGCGGTCCGCCAGGTGGTCCACGCGCCCGTCGGCGGGAAGTCGACGGCGACGGCGGTGCCGTTGACCGACACGCTCATCGGCCGGTTGGCGGTGGTGCCGTTCGCGTAGCGGAAGGTCAGCGTGTGGGTGCCCGCCTCCGCCGCCTCGACCGCGAACTCCACCGAGGAGCCGGCGACGTTGTGGTAGTTGACGAAGCCGGACCCGGTGAACCCGGCGTGGTTCGACTCGACCACGCCCTGGGAGATCGTGGCGGCCTCCGCCTCCAGCAGCAGCGCCACCGCCGCGGCCAGATGACGGAATCTGAGTGACATGCGCACGAGACCTCCCATGTCTCATGGACGGCCGGCGGGCGGCTGATGGCGCGCTTCCCCCCCGGATGCCTCTGCTCAACTCATACGTCATCATGGTCAACGCGTCCATGAAAGTTAGGAAGGTTTCCTAAATTGGGCCCCTTTTGCCGTTGACCACCGTGACTCTGTGTGGGATCACGGTGCAAAGCTCCAATCTCTCCGCGGAGATCGCCACCACCGCCGACGGTGGATCCGACCTCGACCACCTGGAGGTGGTGTAGATGCGCTCCCGCACCCTGCGGATCGCGCTGCTCGCGCTCCTTCTGAGCCTGCCGGCCTTCGCGCCCGCCGCGGCCGACCTGCAGCATCCGCGGCAGGCGTTCCTGCGCGACGCCGTCGCCGGGCTGTTCCTGCACTGGGGGTTGCGGACCGCGCCCCAGCACACCGACTGCGCCCGGTGGGAGGCCGACGTCACCAACGGCGGATGGGACGCCGGCTACTGGGTGCGCGAGGCCGAGAAGCTGCACGCCGAGTACATCGTGCTCGCCACCTTCCACAGCAGGCTGGGCTACGCCAGGCCGTACCCCTCGCAGATCCCCGGCTCCTGCCGTACCGGCAGGGACTTCCTCGGCGAGCTCATCGACGCGGCCGACGCCCGCGGCCTGAAGGTCATCCACTACATGACCGACGACCCGCAGTGGCATCGGGAGGGGCTGAGCTCGGGGTCGTGGCTGAACTCGGCGGCCTTCTCCGCCTACGTGGGCCACAGCGTCGACCTGAGCACCCGCGACGGCTTCGGCGAGTTCAGCTACCTGCAGTTCTTCGAGCAGATGCGGCGCTACCCCAAGCTGGCCGGGTTCTGGATCGACAACGACAACGCCTACTGGGAGCGCAACAACCTCTACGCCAAGATCTACCAGCAGCGGCCCGACATGACGCTGTCGAACAACAACGAAGACACCGCGATCATGGACATGATCAGCAACGAGCAGAAGACCGGGATGACGCCGCCCTACGACTACCCGCAGGCGGTCTACACGGCGCTGCCGAGGCTCATCGAGGCCGACTTCAAGCTGCCCACGTCGGGCGCCTGGTGGTACGACGGGTCCGACCCGGGCGTGGACCGCATGCTCACCCTCGGCCGGCTGGTCAGCAACGCCGGATCCTCCGTCAAGGCTCTCATGGCCGAGACCGCGCAGGTCAACGGCACCTTCCCGACCAACCAGGCGGCCTTCAACACCTTCGCCGACGGCTACCTGGACGCCATCTGGGAGTCGCTGAAGGGCACCGAGGGCGGCGGCTACATGCACGGCGGGCTCAAGCCCGGCTTCTGGAACGACGGCGCCCACGGCGTCACCACGATCAGCAGGACCGACCCGAACCTGCACTACGTGCACGTCCTCACCAGGCCGACGGGCGGCACGCTCGCGCTGCGCGACAACGGCTACCGCATCACCTCCGTCACCGACCTGCGTACGGGTGCGCCGGTGACCTTCAGCCAGGGCGGCGGCACCCTCACTCTCACCGGGATCTCGTCATGGGACCCCTACGACACCGTCTTCAAGGTCGTCTCCAGCGGCCGGGAGGGCATCCTGTCCGGCGTCACGACCTCGGCCGCCGCCGCGGGCGACGGCGACTACCTCACCTACTGGGACGCCGGCACGACGCAGCCGGTCTCCCTCCGCTTCGATCTCGGCTCGGCCAAGCAGGTGCGCTACCTCGCCGTCAACCAGCGCGAGGACTCCGCCACCCACCCCGTCACCCAGTCGGCCCGCATCCGCGACTACCGGGTCTACGTCAGCGACGACGGCTCCACGTGGGGCTCGCCCGTCAAGACGGGCACGCTGCCCAACCACCGAGGCGTGCAGATCATCGACCTGCCCGCCACCACGACCAGGTACGTCCGCCTGGAGAAGGTCAACAGCCACGGCGTCGCCAGGCTTCGCGTGGACGAGGCGTGGGTCGGCACCTCCTACCCCGGCAGCGCGCCGCCCCCCGGACGCCACGAGGCCGAGGACGGGGTGATCGGTCAGGGGGTGGTGGAGTCGAATCACGCCGGGTTCTCGGGTCGTGGGTTCGTCAACTACGACAACGTGGTGGGTTCGTCGGTGGGTTTCCAGGTGAGTGCCGCGGTTGCGGGGCAGGCGTCGTTGACGTTCCGGTATGCCAACGGGACGACGGCGAACCGGCCGATGGCGGTGGCGGTGAACGGGACGGCGTTGCCGGTGGACTTTCCCGGGACGGGGTCGTGGACGGCGTGGCGGGAGGTGTCGGTGTCGGTGCCGCTGAATGCCGGGGTGAACTCGGTGACGGCGACGGCGACGACCGCGGGTGGGGGGCCGAATCTGGATTATCTGGAGGTGTCGGGTGCGGCGCCGCCGGTCTCGTCATACGAGGGGGAGGCGGGGGTGTTGGGCGGGGCGGCGGTGGTGTCGTCGTGCGGGGCGTGTTCGGGCGGGTCGAAGGTGCGGTTCATCGGGAACGGTCCGGCGAACGCGGTGACGTTGTCGGTGGTGTCGGCGTCGGCGGGCGCGCGTCAGGTGACGGTGGCGGGGACGGTCGGGGGGACGCGGTCGTTCTCGGTGAGTGTGAACGGCGGGACGCCGGTGGCGGTGACGTTGACCGGGCCGGACTTCAACACGCCGGTGTCGGCGGTGTTCACCGTGTCGCTGCAGGCGGGGTCGAACACGTTGCGGTTCTTCAACGACACCGCCTACGCCCCCGACCTCGACAGAGTCACGCTCGGCTGAGGCCGTACCGGGCCTTCCCCGAGGGCGGGAAGGCCCGGCGCGCCCGCGTGGTTGGTGATGGACGTGAACGAGACCGACGTCGTGGTGATCGGAGCGGGCCAGGCGGGCCTGTCCAGCGCCTACTTCCTGGACCGCTTCGGCCTGGGCCCCGTGGTGCTCGACGCCGCCGAGGGGCCGGGCGGCGCGTGGCGGCACCGCTCGCCCTCGCTGACCATGAGCAAGGTGCACGGCATCTTCGACCTGCCCGGCGTCCACCGTGAGCCGTCCGCCGACGGGCTCGCGCCCGCCGCGCTGGTCGTCCCCGAGTACTACGGCGCCTACGAGCGGCAGGTGGGGCTGACCATCGTGCGGCCCGCCCAGGTGAGCGCGGTGCGGCGCGGCGCCGGCGACAGGCTCGTGGTCTCGTCCGGCGCGGGGGAGTGGGCGGCCAGAGCGGTGGTCAACGCCACCGGCACGTGGATGCGCCCCTACTGGCCCTACTACCCGGGAGGAGCGGGCTTCCTCGGCAGGCAGCTCCACTACGCCGCCTACCGCGGACCGGCGGAGTTCACCGGCCGCAGGGTCGTCGTGGTGGGCGGCGGCGCCTCGGCGATGCACGTGCTGTCCGAGCTGGGCGGCGTCGCGGCCGGCACGCTGTGGGTCACCCGCCGCCCGCCGGTCTGGCGCGACGACGACTTCGGCGAGGAGGCGCGCAGGGAGGCGGTGGCCAAGGTCGAGGAGCGGGTACGGCAGGGCCTGTCGCCGCGGAGCGTGGTCAGCGTGACCGGCCTCGGCCACACCCCCGTCGTGCTCGAGGCGATGGAGAAGGGCACGCTGCACCGGCTGCCGATGTTCGCCAGGATCGAGCCGGACGGGGTGGCCTGGGCCGACGGCCGGTTCGAGCCCGCCGACACGATCGTGTGGGCGACCGGCTTCCGCTCGGCGCTCGACCACCTGGCCCCGCTACGGCTGCGCACGCCCGGCGGGGGCATCCAGGTCGACGGCACCCAGGCGGTCGCGGAGCCGCGCCTGCAACTGGTCGGCTACGGCCCCTCGGCCAGCACGGTCGGCGCCAACCGCGCGGGCCGAACCGCCGCCGTGAACGTGCGCAGGTTCCTCGGGGCCAGGGTCGCCGCCTGACCGATCTCAGTGGTAGGCGTGCACCACCGCGTGGCCCTTGCCCTTGCCGATGAGCCACTTGTTGATCGGCGTCGTCACCAGGAAGGCCACCGCGAACGCCACCGCCAGCGCCCCCCAGAACAGACCCGTGGCCAGCCCCGCGTCCATCGCGCCCGGGATGACGAGCATGACGCCGTTGTCCACGATCTCCATCACCACGATGGAGACCGTGTCGGCGGCCAAAGCCACGCGCAGCGCGCGCCCCCAGCTCAGCCCGGCCCTGCGCACAGGGATCATGGTGAGCAGGTAGCCGAACACGAAGGCCAGGGCGATGGCCAGGGCGATCGTCGGCGCGTTCGACCAGCTCAGGGCGGTGCCGATCACCATGCCGAGCACCTCGCCGATGGCGCATCCGGTGAGGCAGTGCAGGGTCGCCGTGGCGGCCATGCCCCAGGAAACGCCACCGCCGTGCGCGGCATGACCGCCGTGCTCAGCATGACCGCCGTGCGCGGCATGACTGCCGTGCCCCGCTTCGTGCTCGTGCGCGGCGTGGTGGGCGGGCGCGCCATGATGGCCGTGCGTGCCGTGATGGTCATGCGCATCGTGCATGTCGGACATTTCATACTCCGTCAGCGTCCAGGGGGAGAGGGGTACGGGTGCCCCCTATAGGTAATCGGCACAGGGTACTACAGCGCATAGTTCGACAACGGATCTCGACACGGTGTGGGAAGGCGGGTTAACGTCCGGGCATGCAGGTGCCTGGCTACACCGAGATCAGGGAGCTTGGCCACGGCGGCACGGGGCGGGTCATGCTGGCCCTTCGCGACACCGACCGATTACCCGTCGCGATCAAGCACCTGTCCGACCCCGAACTGGTCGATCGATTCAGGACCGAGGCCGCGCTCGTCGCCGGCCTGGACAACCCGCACATCGCCCGCCTGCTGGAGTACGTCGAGGGTGAGCGGGGCGCCGCGATCGTCATGGAACTCGTCGACGGCGTCACCCTGCGCCGGCTGCTCACGCGCGAGGGCGCGACCGGCCCCGAGGCCGCCATGACCGTGCTGAAGGGCGCGCTGCTCGGGCTGGCCGAGGCGCACCGCGCGGGCGTCGTGCACCGCGACTTCAAGCCCGAGAACGTGATCGTCACCTCGGACGGCGACAGCCGCCTCGTCGACTTCGGCCTCGCCGGCTCGTGCGGACAGAGCGGACCGCCGGCCGGCACCCCGCCGTACATGGCGCCCGAACAGTGGAACGAGGCCCCCGCGAGCCCCGCCACCGACGTCTACGCCGCGACCGTGGTGTTCTACGAATGCCTCACCGGGCGCCGTCCCTTCGACGGCCCGACCACGGCCGCCCTCGCCTACCAGCACCAGTACCTGCCGCCGCCGCTGCGTGACGTGGCCGAACCGGTCAGGGCGCTCGTCGGGCACGGCCTGGCGAAGGACCCCGCCGCCCGGCCCGCCTCGGCCGAGGCGTTCATCGCCGAACTGGAGGCCACCGCGGCCGCCTCCTACGGCGAGGACTGGGAACGGCGCGGCCGTACCGGTCTGGCGGCGCTCACCGTGCCGTACACCACGCTCTTCCCGCTGGCCGGGCCCACCATCGCCGAGACCACCAGCACGCTGGCGCGGACCACCCTCGCGCCCGCGGGCAAGCTGGCGGTGACGGCCGCCGTGACCGTGGCCACGATCGCCGCGGTGCTCGCCACCTTCACGATCTGGCGGGACCCGCCGGCGGAACCACTGTCCGGACGCCGCCCGCCGACCGGCCCTGCGGCCCTGCCCGCCCCTGCCTCCGGTACGGCGGCGCCGGCCGTCCCGGACCCCGGCACGCGCCCCGGGCGGCCCGGTGAACCGGAGTGGCCGGCCGAGCCGCGGGCCGCGGACACCGCGCACCGGCAGCCTCCCGATGTCACGGACCCGCCGCCGGCCCGGCCCAGCCCGCCGCCCGCCACCCCCGGCCGGCGCCCCACGCGCACCCCTGAACCCGGACCGACCCGCACCCCTGATCCTGGACCGACCCGCACCAGGGCCCCCGAACCCAGCCGCACCCCGGCGCCCGAACCCACCCGCACGCGCACCGCCGCCCCCGAACCGACCCGCGCCAGGACCACCCCGCCGGCCGATCCCGCGACCTCCGCTCCGGCCGATCCCGGGCCGGGGCAGCAGGGATCGGCGGATCCGGGGCCGGGCGACCAGGGATCCGGTGATCCGAACCCGGGTGAACTCGGAACGGGTGGGCCGAACCCGGGCGACTCCGGTTCCGGTGGCTCGGGTTCCGGTGATACGGGCTCCGGCGACTCGGGCTCCGGTGACACGGGTTCCGGCGGCCAGGCGACCACGCCCGCCGGGCGCCCGATCGTGTCCGCCGAGGTGTCGGTCTCGGTCGAGGTCCCCCTGCTGGGCGGCGAGGGTGACGGCCTCCTCAACGCGGGACTCGGAGTCACGGTCGGCTCCGGACTGCTCGGCGGCGCGGCCTTCCCCGGCGTGCTGCTGCTCGGCCGCCGGATGGCCGTCGCCCGCCGTCGCCTGGCGCCGTCGTCCGGGGCCGCCGCGGACCGTGGGCGGGCCGGCGGCGCGGCCCGTGAGCAACCGTGGCACTGACGCGGCGTCAGGGCCGAATGCCGCACATCTGACCGAATCCTCTACTATCGTCCATCGGACAGAACGGCGCTCTCCCCGCGCCATCCCCCGGACGAAGGAGAAGCGTGGCGGTTGCGGCCCCCGGCGACCGGCGGCGCGCCCCGCTCCGCATCGTGCTCGCGGCCGGTCTGGCGGTGACCATGCCCCTGGCGCTGCCACCGGCCGAAGCGTGGGCCAAGCCCAGGCCGAGCGTCAAGCAGCTCAAGAAAGAGCTGGCCGAGCTGCAGAAGAAGTCCGACAAGCTCATCACCGAGTACTACAGCAGCCGCGTCGAGCTGCAGAAGGTGGAGAAGGTCGAGAAGACCGCCCGCGAGCGGCTGAAGGTCGCCCAGGCCGACTTCGACAGGGAGTCGGCGCAATTGCGCCTCATGGCCACCGAGCAGTACATGTCGGGCGGGCTCGGCATCGTCCCCGCCCTGCTCGGCCAGGTCGACCTCGACGGCATGGCCGTGCTGACGGCGATCGGCGAGGAGCAGGGCGCGCGCCTCGAGGGGTTCACGCGGGTACGCGACGAGCACCGGCAGGCCAAGATCGACGCCGAGCGGCGGGCCGACGAGCTGGGCGCGCGGATCAAGGAGCTCGAGGTCCAGAAGAAGGACGCCGAGAAGGTCATCGCGAAGATCAAGGACAGGATCGACCTCCTCTACCCGACGCCCGGCGTGCGCAGGCCCGACGGGTCGTGGGTGCCGCAGCTGCCCTCGGGTCCCGACAACATCACGCCGAGGATGCGGCTGGTCAAGAAGCTCATCGCGGAGCGGTTCGGCGTGCCGTACGGGATCGGGTGCTACCGGACCATCCAGGACGGCGGCGAGCATCCGCTCGGGCGCGCCTGCGACTTCATGCTGAGCCGCGGCGGCGCCATGCCGTCGGCCCAGGAGGCGCAGCGCGGCCACGAGATCTCCGCCTGGGTGGTCAAGAACGCCGAACGGCTCGGCATCATGTACGTGATCTACCGGCAGCGGATCTGGCACGTCAGGACCAAGACCTGGCGGACGATGTCGAACAGGGGCGGCACCACCGCCAACCACTACGACCATCCGCACATCTCGGTGTATTGATAGCGTGTGACATGTGATCGACATTGACAAGGCGCGTGCGGAGACCCCTGGCTGCGCGCATGTGGTCCATTTCAACAACGCCGGCGCGGCACTGCCCCCGCGCGTCGTCATGGACACCGTCAAGGAACACCTCGACCTGGAGTCCGCCATCGGCGGCTACGAGGCCAAGGACCGGGAGGCCGAGCGGCTGGAGGGCTTCTACGACTCCGTCGCCACCCTGCTCGGCGCCCACCGCGACGAGATCGCCTACGTCGAGAACGCCACCCGCGCCTGGGACATGGCCTTCTACGGCATCCCCTTCCAGGAGGGCGACAGGATCCTGACGACCACCAGCGAGTACGTCAGCAACGGCATCGCCTTCCTCCAGATCGCCCGCTCGCGCGGCGTCACCGTCGAGGTGATCCCCGACGACGCCGACGGCACCATCGACCTTGACCGCCTGGAGGCCGAGCTGGGCAGGGGCGGCGTGCGCCTGGTGGCCATCAACCACGTGCCCACCCACAACGGCCTGGTCAGCCCCGCCGCCGAGGTCGGCAGGCGGTGCAGGGACGCCGGCGTGCTCTACCTCCTCGACGCCTGCCAGTCCGTCGGCCAGATCGCCCTCGACGTCGAGGAGATCGGCTGCGACTTCCTGTCCGCCACCGGGCGCAAGTTCCTGCGCGGCCCGCGCGGCACCGGTTTCCTCTACGCGCGGCGCAGCGCGATGCGCGGCCTCGAGCCGCCCTTCCTCGACCTGCACGCGGCCAGCTGGGTGACCCCCACGACCTACGAGATCCGCGACAGCGCCCTCAGGTTCGAGACGTGGGAGCGCTACTTCGCCGGCCAGCTCGGACTCGGCGCGGCCGTCGACTACGCGCTGGCGATCGGTCTGGAGGAGATCGAGGCCAGGGTGGCCGAACTGGCCGAGACCCTGCGCGCGGGACTGGCCGGCAAGCCCGGCGTGACCGTGCACGACCGCGGCGCCAGGCGTTCGGGCATCGTCACCTTCACCATGGCGGGCCAGGACAGCACCGCGGTGAAGCTGCGACTGCGCGAGCAGGGCATCAACGTCAGCGCCACCGAGCCCGACCAGCGTTTCGACACCGTGTCGCCCGGGTCGGCCGTGCGCGCCTCGGTGCACTACTACAACACCGAGGACGAGATCGGCCGCCTGCTCGAGGCCCTGTGACGGCTAGTACTACATCACTAGATCCGGATGACCTGGAGGCGTAGGCGCTGCTTGAAGTGGTTCCTGCGCGCCCTGGCTTGGTGGGCGCGGCGCTGGGT